>JAFZIQ010000105.1 GCA_017554285.1 Selenomonadaceae bacterium | reverse complement strand
TTCATCGTTGCCGTCGCCGCCGTTAATAGAGTTGTTGTCGCCGCTACTAGAAATAATATCTTTTTCTTCGCCGCCGTCTATCGTCACGTGGTGAGCATTTTCATTACGAATTGTGTCACGCCCCGCTCCGCCGACAAGTGATGAGTAATTTCCCATATAGTTGCGAATTGTATCATGACCCGCGCCACCGTCTATTGTTATAGAATCGCCGCCACCGTCGCGACTTCCTTCGCCGTTATTGTTTACAGTATCTACGCCGTCTCCGGCATTGACATATACGCCGCTACCTCTGCCATTGTAGAACTCGTAGAGATCAATATAATCATTGCCCTTGCCCGTTAGGATTGTGGTGTTGTTGAAATAGCCCCACTCGTTTATTTCTCTAAACACATCACCATAATCGCTAAGCAGAACTGTATCGGCTCCGTCGCCCGTATTGATTGATACTCGTTGCGCTTTGCTGACAATGTAATCATTACCAGTACCGCCGATAATCGTTGAATCACTGCCGAGACTCGGATTTAGAATTGTGTCGTTGTCTGCGCCGCCGTCAATCAGGGTTTTCGCGCCTCTGTTCCAGACAGAATCATTACCTGCACCGACGCCGATTGTAACATCTGCCGCGCTGTTGTTGACAGTATCGTTATCGTCGCCGCCCTCAATGGAAGTATTCGCGCCGCTATTTCCGATATAGTCGTTGCCTGCGTCGCCCGAAATCGTGACGTATTGCGCACGGTTATTGATTGTGTCTGCGCCGTCGCCTCCTTCAAGTGTTGAATCGCCACCAAGACTTTCGTTCAAAATCGAATCGTTGTCGCCGCCGCCTGAGATCGAAGAATTTGCGCCGCTGTTTTCAACGGTATCATTGCCTTCGTCAGCGTCGATTGTGACATTAATACCCGTGTTCTTAATCGAATCCGCCTCATCCGTCCCTGTAATGAGGATTTCGGACTCATCTTTTTCAAAGACCGCCATAAAAATCCGCTCCTTCCTAAATTTAAGCCAAAAAGAGTAAATCTTTCATTAGTATAAGCCCCCCCCCCGAATTGTCAAGTATTTACAAAAATTTTTAACGAAGTTTAATCTTTGAGGGCGCAGTCGCTGATTATTGAAAAAAACTTGCGGCTGTGTTAGACTTCGACAAAAACGATTGGAACGATCATGAGCAATTTCATTGAGCTTGGAAAAAGAATTTACGATTTGAACAATCCGCGAGAGGCGCATCGATTTGCGGTATTTGTGGCGCGGTGTTGTTTGAATCCGCTTCGCATGAATCGCCTTGAAAAATTTTTTGAGCAAACGGAGCTTCTGAAGAAAATCGCGGCGGGTTATCCGTTTGTCTACGAACAGGCGACGCGGGCATTTTTTTATTACAAATCGACGTTCGAGGAGCGAATGCGGCTGATAGAAGATCATATGGAATTTTTATCTGCGCGGCTGAACGAAGATTTTATGTTGAGACTTTACGGCGACGAGAAAATTGAGTTATGGCGAATGCCGCTTGATGAAACTTTGGGCGAAATGAATTTGGTAATCTGCGCGGAGCCGGGACAACGCAAGGAGGGGTTGGCGGCTCTCATGTTCGATTTGCCGAATAAAATTCACGTCTACCAGATTTTATTTTGGATAGCGCGGGACAATCTGATAAATCGCGACGGCGAATGGACAATGTTTATCGGAGCAATGCAGGGCGCGAATGTTGAGGACGCTCGCGACTTAATCAAGCGCATAACCAAGAAATGTCATGCTTACCGAACGAAAAATTTAATCCTTTACGCCGCGCAGGCTGTGGCTCGTTCGCTGGGAGTAAAAAAAATTTATGCCGTTACGAACGAAGGCTATTATGCGAACAATCACATTCGGCGCGACAGGAAATTAAAGACTTCGTTCAGCGATTTTTGGGCAGAGGCGGGCGGCACTCCGACAAGCGATAAAAGATTTTATGAATTGCCGTTGATTGAGACGCGCAAGACTGTAGAAGAAATTCCTTCCCATAAGCGGGCGCAATACAGGCGGCGATTTGCATTGCTTGACGAATTGGACGCGGCGATTGCCGAGAATTTGCGAGGTTTTGAACGTGAGACTTGCGATATTTGAAAACATAATGACGCCCGGCGGTCACGAGGTAGAATTTAACAGGATATTGGTTGAAGAATTCCGCGCACTCGGTCACAGTGTCGAGTTTTACGTTCCGCAGAATTTTATTTTCCAATTTGATTATCAAACGCCCGTCACGAAGTTAAAAGGCGACGCCGTGACTTATACGAATTCTCGCGGGCTGAAAAAGATAATTGCGGCGGTTAGGCGGGAAATTAATCGTCAACGGTGGTACAGTCAGCTTTTCGACGCGCAGGGGAATTTTGACGCGCTGATTATTCCGACTTCGACTTACAGATATTTACGGGCGTTGAATCACAGTGTGTTGAGGAAAATATCGGTGCCGCTGATTTTCATATTGCACGGGATAAATCCGACGGAGGCTCCGAAATTTTTGGCGGCGGCTGATAAACTTTCTGCGAATAAAAATATTAAATCGGTCGTGCTGACTTTTTCCGATAACATATTCGGCGAACGGCGCGACAATATTTTTACTGTTTATCCGCCGACCTATACCGCCCGTGACCTTAAACCCCCTGACCCCTTATCACTGACCACTGACCACTTAAAGATCGGCTTTTTCGGACAATATAGGCGGGAAAAAAATCTGCGCGGGCTGTTGGAAGTTTATTTGAATGGCAATTACACTCGCAAAGTTGAATTGCAAGTTCAAGGCTCGACGATGCATGAAGAAGACGCGCAGGACTTTGAAGAAATTATCAAGCAATATCAAGGCGTTGAAGGTTTAAGCTTTTTGCATAAGGGTTTAATCGGCGCGGAGTGGCAACAGGCGATTATGAATGTCAACGCGCTGTTAATGCCGTATTCTTCGCCGCGTTATCGGTATCATTGGGGCGGAATGTTGTTTACTGCAATAGGCTTTGGCAAACCCGTTGTCGCAAGCAATGATATGAATCCCGAAGTCTTCAAACTTTATCGCGTCGGAGAAACTTTTGAGAGCGGCAATCTTAACGACCTTTCGAGAGTGTTAGAAACTTTTATCAACGACTTCGATAAAAATTTCTAGCACTCTTGAAAGGTCGTTAAGGTTGCCGCTCTCAAAAGTTTCTCCGACGTGATAAAGTTTGACGACTTCGGGATTCATATCATTGCTTGCCACGACGGGCTTGCCGAAACCTATAGCCGTAAACAGCATTCCGCCCCAATGATACCGATAACGCGGCGAAGAATAC
>JAFZIQ010000104.1 GCA_017554285.1 Selenomonadaceae bacterium | reverse complement strand
GGTGGGAGTGTTCAAGGAGGCTTGCCTGTCATTGATAATTTTTTTGTCAGCCGCATGTCAAATGAAATTATTGCCCCTCCGAAATCGGAAGGGCATTTTTTTTAGCGAATGAATTGTTCAATGGCTTTGTTAAGACGTTCAATTTCGGCGGTGTCGCCCGTCTTAACCGCGTCAACTATGCAATGCTCAATGTGATCTTTCAAAATGATTCGTCCGACGGCTTTAATGGCGGCGTCGACTGCCGACAATTGAATCAAAATTTCACTGCAATCGCGCCCGTCCTCAATCATTTTCTTGGTTGATTCGAGATGCCCGATAAGCCGCGCCATTCGATTTAAAACCGCTTTAGTTTGTGTATGGGTGTGAGTGTGGCGAATTATTGTACCGTCCTCAAGTTTATGTTCGTGTTCGTCCATTTGTATCCTCCGAAATTTTTTTGACGAATTTTATTTTATTCGATTGACGGCGTCAAGTTGCAGCGGGCTTGACGGTTTCAGAAAAATTTTTTAAAATGGTCGCGAGGTGATTTGTATGGCAAAGATAAATGCGGGCAAGCTTAAAGAGTTGGCTCGCGAAGTTAAAGATGAATCCAAACAGACAGGCGTTAAGAAAATCGGCGACAAAATTAAAAGCGGCGAAGTTAATAAAAAACCTGTCAGCGACGGCAAAGTTTCGGGTCGTAAATAATTGAATCAAAAAAGCGGTCTCACATTTCGGAGATCGCTTTTTGATTTGCAAAACAACCGGTCAGACGTTGAAACGGAAATAGGTAACGTCGCCGTCCTGCATAATGTAATCTTTGCCTTCCAAACGAACAAGCCCTTTATCGCGAGCGGCATTGATTGAGCCGAGTTTGATTAAATCGTCGTAGTTGACAATCTCGGCGCGAATAAAACCGCGTTCAATATCGCTGTGAATTTTGCCCGCCGCCTTAACTGCCGGAGTTCCCTTTTTAATCGTCCAAGCGCGACATTCATCTTGCCCTGCCGTCAAGAAAGTCATCAAGCCCAACAAGTCAAACGCCGCATGAATCAATCTGTCCAGCCCCGAACTTTCCAAGCCCAAGTCAGCCAAAAATTCTTTTGCTTCGTCCGCGTCAAGCTCCGCAATTTCTGATTCGACCTTCGCGCAGATTACGACAACTTGAGCTTCTTCCTGCGCGGCAAGCTCCCGAACGCTTTTAACGTAAGAATTTTCTGCAGTCAATTCGTCTTCCGAAACGTTGGCTATGTAAAGTGTCGGCTTAAGCGTCAATAAATTTGCGTCGCGAATAATGAAAAGTTCCTCGTCATTTAAATTCAAACTCCGCGCAGGTTTCGCCTCGTCAAGTGAATTTTTAATCCGCTCCAATATTTCAGCCTCAAGCTTAGCCTCCTTACTGCCCGACTTCAAAAGCTTTGCAACTTTGGCAAGCCGCTTATCGACAATATCCAAATCGGCAAGGCAAAGCTCCGTTTGAATCGTGTCAATGTCGCGCAACGGATTAATGGTATCGGCGACGTGAGTGATATTTTCGTCCTCAAAACAGCGTACCACATGCGCTATCGCGTCAACCTGTCTGATGTGTTCCAAAAATTTATTGCCGAGACCTTCGCCCTTAGACGCGCCTTTGACTAAGCCCGCAATATCGACAAAGCGAACACTCGCGGGCGTCGTTTTCTTCGAGTTATAAAGTTTCGTCAAGACTTCGAGGCGCGGGTCGGGAACGGCTACCACTCCGACATTCGGCTCTATGGTACAGAAAGGATAATTCGCCGCCTCCGCTCCGGCTTTGGTTATCGCATTAAAAAGCGTCGACTTTCCCACATTCGGCAAACCGACTATTCCAACTTCCAAACTGCTCATTAAATTTTTCCTCCCAAAACTTTTTAGCTTTGAGCTTTCAGCTTTAAGGATTTTTCTGAAAGCTAAAAACTCTAAGCTTGAAGCTAATTGCTTTTACGTTGCCCATTTCATAAGTAATGATTCTTCTTCTTCCGCGCTGAGTTCGCCGCCTTGAATCATTTTCTGCGCTACCTCCTGCGATTTGGCAAACAATTCAACGAAATTGCAATCATAAATTTTATTAAGCTCCTGCAACAGATTTTCCGCCTCGTCAAAAGATTGTTGCGCCAGATTATTCATAACTCGACGATCGCAAATCAAGCCCATTGCCAAAAGACAAACGCTTATCTCAACGTTATTCAAATTCCGCGAACGAATCACCTTGCATAAATCGCTGATAATTTGCTCGCGCTTAATCCCGCTGTTCAAAGGTCGTCCGTCAATCTTGCAGGCGACTCCCAATGCATGTGCCGAAATCTGAATACTGCTTGCCATGCCCGATAAAACTTTCGCGCAATCCTTCTTGAATTCGTAGTAAATCCAATCGATTTCGGTTTTGGTTATCGCGTGAGTGTAAAGATTCGCCATGCGGAATTTTTCGTTGTTATGAAGATTGACGAGTTGCGCAATGTCATTTTCATCGCCGCACATTGACAATGTATAAACGCATTGAATTTTTGTATTCATCTTCAAGCCCGCTCTGCCTAAAGTAATCCCGGGATTATAAAGTTCTTCATCAAGCTGATACAGACAAAGCCGCGCCAAACGTCTTTTCTGCTGAACAGTCCAATCCGCGCCGATTTTCCGAGCAATTATCACACAGCGAAGTTTAAACGATTCTTCACGGGAATTCTTGGCATCGTCAAGCATTTGCAAGAGAGGTTCCGCAAATTCTTTGTGATTACTCGCCGCCAATATCGTATTCACATTTAATTTAAGCGTCGCCGAGTATTTCATATTCTCATCTTTGTTGCGTTTCCTGAAGGCGTCATCAACATTGCGACATAACGAACGAATTGTATTGAGTTGCGCTCTGGCATTGACGCGCCCTCCGAATTTGGCAATCAGTTTTGATTTGGGACCTTTCTCGACGCCCGTAGCTATCGAAATCGTAGCCGTACCGTGATCCATTAATTCAAGCCCGCGTTCGTCTCGACAAGTCGCCGCGTCCATGCGAATGATTTTATCCTCGTCCATAAAAATACTGAACGTCACAAAAGTATCCGTCTTCATGCGCGAATATTTTTCGGGGAATTCGATATTGCCCTTAGCAATGATTCTGTAACTGCCGTCCGCCTCGCAACGCGCAATCGGTACGCTGATAACATTTTTGCCGGGCGGAAGTCGAAAGCCCGTAAATCTCTCGGAAGTATAAGGCAATTCTTTTCCCGCAGGAATAATTTCTTCGTAATTGCCGCCGAACGTCACAAGGTAAAAACTTTCATTGAGAATGTTACTGCCGAAAACTACGCCGATTGAACGCGCCGCATTGGTAATATTGGCGGTTGTCGGACGAACAATCGGTTGAGAAATTCTGTTGTATGATTGAAATTGCGCAGGCGTTTCTTCGGGCAATTCATTTTTAATTTCTTCGGCAAGCTCTTTATCGTACTTGTGCAGGAAATAATGATAGACAGCCGCGCCGCGAGCAACAGCTTGGTCGGGGTCGAGCGCGACAATCGGTTCAAAGCCGAAAAACTTTTTAAGCCGATTGATTACCATATAAAAACGCGACATGCCGCCATTCATAATCACGGCGTCGACTTTAACATTATCCGTGCCCAATTTGAGCGAAGCCTTATTTAACACGTCCAGAATCGGATAGATAATATTTTTCTGCCGACTGTATCTTTCCGCGACAACACTCAGATTTTTAAAATCATTAAATTGAAGTTCCTCGCCCATAAAGCCGCGCCATATATCTTCCAACTGCGCGGCTGAAAAAGTATCGCTGTAAGCGTAACCCGTCGTTCCGATATTGCCTCCGACAGGGAAATCTTCTTCCTCGTCTCCCCACCAACCCGAATTGTCGCCGCCGAAAGCATCGCTTTTCTGTGCGCTGACTTCCAATTTCAAGTTCTCGGCATGAATAAGGAGCTGACTCATTACGCTCTTTTCTTCAACGCGAATTTTCTGGACAATATCTCCGTGTGCCCCGTATTGTCTCAAGTAATGCTCGAACATTACCTTTGCCAAACATAAATCAAAATCGTCGCCACCTAAAAGTGTATAACGATTCGTGGCGATGTCTTGAACTTTTAAAATTTCGGGCGCGTCCTCTCTGCGAGATATTTCATGCAAAGTTATATCGAGAGTACCGCCGCCCAAATCGAAAACCATTACATTCTTTTTCGAGCTTAAATTTAAAATCTGCTCGGCAATCTCTCCGTTACGAACTTGATTAATAAAGTCGTAAATGACGGCTCGCGGCTCGGATAAGAGAATTTGTCGCGGAGAACCGTCCGCCTTGCGAATTTTTATTCCGGCAAGTTCGGCTGCTTTTAAAGTCGCTTGCCTCATTATGAAATCGAAATTCGCGGGCACCGTTATAACTGCGTCGTCAATTTTCTCAAGGTGATAAATTTTGGCGGCATTGCGGAGCATATGTTCCAAAATCCTTGACGAAACTTGCGCCGGAGTTTTATCGGGGACATTAGACGAGAGACCTTCGGCAAATGCCTTTCCCATCTGACTTTTAATTGACTTGGCGACAAGGTAGGGGCGAAGAGGATAACGCCCCTTCGCAAAATCGCCGACAATCGGTTGATAATTTTTTTCGTCATTGTAATAGACGCAACTCGGAAGGATGGGGCTTTTCTTCAAAGTGAATTTTGAACCTTGCCCCGCGTTGAACATGTCAACGGCTCTGTCAAGGTCGACAACTTTGCTGACAATATTTCCGTTCGGGCGGATATTTAACGTCGCCAAAACGGAATTTGTCGTGCCCAAATCAATTCCGACGCATAAATCATTATGCTCTTCCCCATTAATAACCATAGAGAAATCTCCTCCCAAAAAAATTTTTTACTGCCCGTTCACCACTTCTTTAAGACGCGGGCGGGCAATTTGCACATCTTTATCTTTATAAACCCAGCCGGGAGACAAAACTTTGACGCGCTTAACTTCGGTCGTGTTGAGGAAAGGCGAACCTTCGTAGTCGCACGTTTCAATTTCGTCAAAGCGCATATTCTGAACCGATCCGGGTTTAAGAATCGGATTAATTTCGCTGTCGCGAATGAACTGCGCCAGCCGGTCAATCAAAATGAACAAGCCGCCGATTTCGGGCGGGAGCTGAACTTTTTCCTTGCGCAGTTGACGGACGCCGATGCGGGCACTCAAAACCGTATCGAGTATGCAACCGTATTTCTCCGAGTTAAGGCGCGAGAAAAATTCCACCAAATCATTTTGATGACTTTCTTTAATGCGGGCGTCGAATTCGTCTTGCAAATCTTTAAGCAACATATCGGAGCGATTAAGCATGTTTTCCAGAAGCTCAATCTTTTCCTGTTGCGAATCCTTTTTATCGCCCTTAGAATTGTTTTTGGGTTTAAGGCAAATATTTTTAAGAAAATCGCTTGCCTCGTAAAGAAGATGCTTCATGTAGACGTTGCCGAATTTTTCTACAGAATCGGCGTCAGTGCCGTTATCCAATTCGGGGTGACGCACGTAAAGCATAAGGCAAGCAATACGCTCTTGAATTTTATAGCGTTCGTCGTCGCGAGTCTGAACGACTTTATTGCGCAGAGTCATATAATCATCGTAATCCTTTTGTTTATGCGATTCAAGAGCCTTAGCGAACGCCTCGATTGTATCTTCTGCCCAATTAATCAGCTCGGCGCGTTTGGCTTGATAGCTGAGACGATTTGCCTTGAGAATGCGAATAATGCCGTCATTGCCCAAATTGGTATGATAGCGATCGTTCATTTCATCGGCACAGCGGCGCGGGTCGAGAGTTTTCTCCTCGCAGAAAAGTTTGATAACGCGATTTTCCAAGACATAATCATCATAAGACGACGCCGAGAGATTTTTATTTTTACGCTCAACGGACTTGTGAAGATTCTCAATAAATCTTTTAACAACAGGGTCGGTGATGTTTATCATGATAGAAATTCCTCCATTTCTGGGGATTAGAAAAAAGCGTTTCTAATCCCTGTTCCCTAAAGCTCAAACGGCTCGCAAGTATTTGGGAAAATGAAACTCGTCCTTGAATCGGGGTCATTGATTAAAACTTGTTCGAGAGTCGTGCTCGCATGAAAAAGTTTATCCGGCGGGCTGTGAACCACGACGCAAGTTTTCGGATTAACTCGGCGAACGAATTCAACTGTCGCGGCAAAATCGTCGTGCAATGAAAAACTCGCGTTCAAAATCTCAAGACTCGAATGCAAAGGCGGCGATTGCGTCGATAAAATTACGCAAGGTCCTCGCGGCAGGAAATTCAATGAATGATTGCGTTCGCTCATTATCGGTATATGCAAATTTTCAAAGCGGTGGACGATTTTCATAACTCGTTCGTCGATAAAAATTTCGGCGTCGGGTAAAAATTTATTAATCAGCGTGATTAATTCGACGCCCTTGCTGATCTGCGTAACTTGGCAGTAAACGGATTTGCCGTGTCGCAGTGCGTAACGAATTCTCAGTAAAATTTTTTTCAAAACGGAATCGCTGTCGCCGAAACGTTGATAATTCGGGTGACGGGCATGGAGTCCGCAGAGAATCAGAATATCGATTTTGACTTCGGGCAAGAGAGCCGCGCCGACAAGTTGCGTCGGGAACGTAGAATAATCGCCCGTGTACAAAATATTTTTCCCGCGAAAATTTATCAAAGTCATCATTGCGCCCGGAATATGTCCCGCTTGATAGAAACTTATTTTGAGACGCGGCAGAGGAATTCTTTGCAGGAAAGCGACGGTCGAAATATTTTCTTCGATTTGATTAAATCTTTCTTCCAACTGCGCGGATAAAATTTCTCTTGTTAAGTCGGTCATGTAGACTGTAGCGCGTTCATTGAGTCCCAAAAAATCCGGAAGTGCGGCGCAATGATCCAAGTGCGCGTGTGATAAAAAAATATGCGACACTTGATGAAAATCTTGCAGGTAAGGCGTTTGCAACAGCGCGGAAAATTTCGGAGTAAATTTTATTCCCCGCGTCGAGCCGCAACCGCAATCAAGTAAAAGATTATTTTCGCCGAGTTTCAAGAAGTAGCAACTGGCTCCCACTTCCTGTGCTCCGCCCAGCGGCATGAATATTATTTTTCCGCCTGTCAATCAAAACACCTCCGCACCAATGATAACAAAAAAACTTTCGACACGCAAAAAAACTTATGGTATAATTTCCAAAAATTTTTTGGAGAGTGATTAACATGTTTGGAATAGGCGTTCCCGAACTGGTTTTGATTTTGATTATCGGCTTGGTAGTTTTCGGACCCGGCAAATTACCGGGCGTCGGCAAGGCTTTGGGACAGAGCATTAAAGAATTCAAGCAAGCGAATTCTGATGACAAGACCATTGACGCGACCGAGCAGAAGAAACTCGATGCAGAGAAAAAATGAGCGAACCCGATAAAAATTCCGCGCAGGAAATTTCTTTCAAAGATGACGGCACAATGCCTTTGACGGCGCACCTTGAAGAACTTCGTTCGCGAATTATAAAAGCATTACTTGCCATTGCCGTCGGGTGTTGTATCGCGTGGTTTTTCCTCGACGAAATTACAAATTGGATGATTCAGCCCGTCGGCAAACTTTATTACATGCGACCCGGCGAGGCATTTTTTACGTATCTTAAAATCGATATTACGGCAGGATTTTTGATTGCCCTGCCGGTAATTTTTTATCATGCTTGGAAATTTTTCTTACCTGCCTTGACTAATGATGAACGCACAGTTTTGGGAATATTGGTACCGTCGTCGGTGATTTTATTTTTCGTGGGGTTGGCGTTTTCGTTTTTCCTAATCCTGCCGACCGCATTAAAATTTTTTATGGGTTTTGCCGAAGAGACCGAGCAGTTGCAAACGTGGTTTTCGTTCGGGAACTATTTCGACTTCGTGATAATGTTCATATTGCCGTTCGGGTTTGTATTTGAGTTGCCGCTGATAATAATTGTGCTCGGCAAGCTTGGAATTTTAACGAGCGACCGGCTGGGCAAGTATCGCCGCTATGTAATTTTCTTTTCGTTTGTAGCCGGTGCGTTGGTCACTTCACCCGACGTTATAACTCAAATTGCCGTAGCAATCCCCGTAGTTTTGCTTTACGAGGTCGGTTATCTTGTGCTGAAATATATCTTGCGGAGGTGAATTGTTTGGCTTATAAAGATTTACGCGAATTCATTGCCGAGCTGGAGAAAAGAAATTTACTCAAGCGGATAAAAATTCCTGTCGACGCGGAACTTGAGATAACCGAAATAACCGACCGCGTTTCAAAGTTCAAAGACATTCGCAACGTCGCCTTGCTGTTTGAAAATGTTCGCGGTTACGATATGCCCGTTTTGATAAATGCATTGGGCAGTTATGAAAGAATGGCTCTTGCACTCGGCGTGGAGAAATTGGACGACGCCGCCAATGACATTCGCGAAATTATGAAGTTGCCTTATCTGTCGTTTAAGAATCGCTCGAATATTTTTTCTATCGTCTCGACTGCTCACAACGCGATTAATTTTCCTAAGTATGTCAAAAACGCACCTTGTCAAGAAGTCGTCGAAGTCAATCCTTCACTCGATAAGATTCCTATTTTGAAATGCTGGCCCAAAGACGGCGGAGCCTTTGTAACGTTGCCGCTCGTCTTTACCAAAAATCCCAAGACCGGCAAGCGCAATGTCGGCATGTATCGCTTGCAAAAATATGATTCGCGGACGACAGGTATGCATTGGCATATTCATAAAAACGGCGCGGAAAATTTCCGCGACGCACAGACTTTGGGTGAAATTAAAATCGAGGCGGCAGTCGCAATCGGCACAGACCCCGCTGTAACTTATGCCGCAACTGCACCTTTGCCCCGCGACGTTGATGAAATGGTTTTCGCGGGCTTTCTGAGGAAAAAATCCGTCGAGCTGACCAAATGCAAGACTGTTGACCTTGAAGTTCCCGCGACTGCCGAAATTATTTTGGAAGGTTACGTTTCAACCGACGAACTCCG
>JAFZIQ010000103.1 GCA_017554285.1 Selenomonadaceae bacterium | reverse complement strand
GTAGTTGCCGCCTCGCCTGAAGGCATTTTAGTTTCTGAAAAAGTGTCGTCGAGTTTCATTAAGCCGTTCGTCTAAAATTTGGACAAGCAAATTCGCTTTGCCGAAAAGTCTTGGGGGACGTTTAAAATCATTGACGCCGACGAACACAGCTTGACGATTAAGGTAACTTTAAATCGTGGCAGTCGCATGAAATATCATAGTCACGAACGACGCGACGAGGTTTGGAATTTTATAGCGGGTTCGGGCAGGATTATAATCGACGGTGAAGAAAAATTTGTCCGCGCAGGTGACAGCGTAAAAATTCCTGTCAGTTGCAAACACACTGTCATTGCCGATGAATTGATGAAAATTATTGAAGTTCAATTCGGCGAAGACATAACCGTTGAGGATAAAATCGTTTGGAAGGAGATGATTTAATTGATAATCTCAAAAATAGACGGAGGTATCGGCAATCAACTCTTTAGATATGCGGCAGGGAGACGACTGGCACACAAATGGGATACTGAGTTCAAATTAGACATTTCCCCTTATGCGAAAAGAGCTTGGCCTGCTTATGCCTTGAATGCTTTTGATATAAAAGGAACCGTTGCAACAACCGAAGAAATTCAATCACTCAAAAAATTTAAAGAGAAAAGGGCATGGCATTTTTGGCCAGAAGTTTTGGAATATCCTGACGAAATATACATTTCTGGTGCTTGGGAAGACGAAAGATATTTCTCGGACATTGCTGACGTGACAGTGTCAAGCAGATTGTGTAAGTAAAAAGTTAGCGGTCGAATTTGTCAAAGAGAGAGGCGAGGCGGTCGTTGGCGAGAAGCTGATTGCGAACGAGAGACCAGTTGGCGACAGGGCGGTCTGCCCACTTTTTTTGCAACTCAACGATGCGAAGATAAAGCAATTTGAAAACGGAATTGTCATTAGGAAATGCGCCGCGCTTGTTTACCTTCCGGAAACTGGAATTGACAGCCTCAATTGCGTTGGTCGTGTACATAATCTTGCGAACCGCCGACGGAAACTCAAAAAGTTGTTCGACGTAAGCAAAGCACCGCTTCCAGACAGCTATCGCACCGGGATATTTACTCCAGACTTGGCAGAAACGCTCAAACTCAACGCGACAAGCATTCAGACTCGGTGCGCCGTAGATTTTTTTCAAGTGAGCCGTGAAATCCTTGTAATCGCGCGTCGGGACGTACTTTAACGAGTTGCGAATCAGGTGGACAATGCAACGTTGCACGACCACTTCCGGGAAAATTGCCTTTGCGCCTTCCTCAAGTCCCGACACCCCGTCCATAGAGATGAAGCCGACTTCCTGAACTCCGCGTGCCTTCAGTTCGTCGAATATCTGCATCCAAGCGTGTTTGCTTTCACTTTCTTGAATCCAAAGTCCCAAAATTTCCTTGCGCCCGTCGACCCGAATGCCCAAAATGTTGTAAACGGCGCATTCTTTCGTCTCGTAATCGTGCTTAACAGGCACGAAGAGGCAGTCGACGAAAAGGAACGGATAAAACGGAGCCAGCGTCCGATTTTGCCAACTTTGTTGCTCTTCAAGCACGTAGTCAGTGATTTTGGAAATTTGCTCGGCACTTAGCTTGAAACCGTAAATGTCGTCGATGGTGGCAGAAATATCGCGTTGACTCATGCCGCGAGCATACATTGCCAACACTTTGTTTTCGATGTCGGATACGTCGCGCTTATGTTTGGGCAGAATAATTGACTCAAAAGAGGCTTGACGATCACGCGGTACCTCGATTGCTGTCTCGCCCATCGACGTTTTGATGGTCTTGTCGAAGTAGCCATTACGCCGATTGGTCGTTTCTTTTTCTTCGCGGGAATTGGGTTCGTAGCCAAGATAACTTTCCATTTCGCCATTAAGCATTGCCTCAAACATCGGTCCGAAGACTTCTTTTATCGCCGCTTGCATTTCGGCTACGGTTTTGGGCTTGTACTCGGCTATAATCGCTTGAGCTATTCTTCTGCCGGGTGTGTCTCGATTCTTTCTTTTCATCTCTTTTTGCTCCTGTATCAAAAAATGGATTGTGATTTCCTTATTACACAATCCATTTTACACTACCTCGCCGAACATGAATAATCTTTCTGCCTGCACTGCGCGGGCTTTTTTTATTCATACTCGCTGATAAATATTTCCGCTCGCGGATTCTTCTTATCCCGAAACTTTTCCGCCACTATTCTTACGATCTGCGCGTCGTCCTCATAAACGATTCCGTTCAGCCCGTCGAAGATACTCTTTAGGAAATTATCTACGTCGCCATAACGTTTGCTCGCGGGCACGAATCGCCGATATATTTTAACCGAGACACTCAGCGGGCATTTCAATGGCTCGGCATCCTTCATCACGGCACGCGCCGCCCAACTGATTTCGTCCCTAAATTCGCTGTCTACCGCTCGATAATACGCATGATTATTTACCACTCGGACTCTGCCTTGCGGGCGCGGCTCCGTCTGTACTTCTATCTTTAACATTGCTAGTTATTAGTTGTTAGGAATTAGGAACTAGTAGGGATTAGGGATTAGTTCCTAGTTCCTCGCTCCTAGTTCCTAGATAAATCTTTTTTGCCAGTTGAGTATTAAGGGCATGTCCTGACGCCGCCGCTACTATAT
>JAFZIQ010000102.1 GCA_017554285.1 Selenomonadaceae bacterium | reverse complement strand
TCTTCGGTACGCAGTCGATATACTTCGCCAAAAATTTCAACCTCGACGCGCTTCATTTCGGCAACCGGTTTTTCTTCCTTCATCTCAATTCAGCTCCGAATTCTTTTTCAACAGCCGACAAAATATTTTTGAACGCCTCATCAGCCTCTTCGTCCTTGAGAGTGCGCTCATTTGAACGGAATTCAAGCGCGAATGCCAACGATTTTTTATCGGCAGAAATTCTTTCGCCCGTGTATACGTCAAACAACGTCACGCCCTTAAAGAAGGCTCCGCCGCTCTTCGCGATAACTTTTTCAATATCGCCCGCCGCAACGTCCGGATTTACCAAAATCGCCAAGTCGCGACTTATCGAAGGATATTTGGGCAAACTCTCAAAGCTGAATTTCTTCGCGGCAAATTTCTGCAAAGTCTCAACGTCAGCCTCGAACACGTAGATTTTTTTCTTAATGCCCAAAGCCTCAGCAACTGCAGGATGAACTTCGCCGACAGTCGCCAATATGTCACGACCTTTTTTGAATACAGCCGTCTTGCCGGGATGAAGTGCATAATGCTCGCCCGCCTCGACAAAATAATTGGTTATCGCCAAGCCCGCCAATAATTCTTCGACTATTCCCTTAGCGTCGTAAAAATCAATCTGCGCGGAATTCTGCGACCAACCTTTAGGCTCGCGACGCCCCATTAATAAGCCTGCCAATTTCTGCTTCTCAATCGGCTGAACCGTTACGGGCAAATCTTTCGGGAAGAATACGGGCGCAATATCGAACAGGCGAACATCTTCATTTTTGCGGCTGTAATTCCTCGCGGCATTCTCGAATATCGACGCCAATAAAGTTGTCCTCAAAAGCGGTGCCTCGTCCGTCAAAGGATTCATAATCGGGACTGCGCGGCGGAGTTCGCTGTCTGCAGGAATTTGCATTTTGTCAAACATTGCATCGCTCGTGAATGCAAATGAAAGTTCCTCGCACATGCCCAAGCCCGATAAAATTTCCTTTATCTTGTCAATGAAATTCTGCGCGGACGATTGATGACCTTGCTGATTGCCTTTCGGGAGTGTCGAAGGTATTTTATCAAAGCCGAATATACGCGCCACTTCCTCCGATAAATCTTCGGGCAAAGTAACATCATTGCGCCATTCGGGAACTGTCGCTTCGTAAGTCGAAGAAAGTTTTATATCAACATTCTTAACCGCATTGCCGACCGTCGAGCCGAGATTCTTTACAAAATCTTCGACGCTTTCCTTAGCCTTATCTTGAACTTTTTCACGCGGCGCATCTTTTTTGCCGAAAAGTCCGCCGAAAGTCGCGCCGATATTTTTTACAAAGTCTTCAACGTCAGACTTTTTAATTTCGCGAGCCGCCTTGCCGATATTTTTGGTTGCGGCGGCAAATTTATCGACAACTTCATCAGTCAATTCTTCAACCTTGCCGATATTCTCAATCTTAAAGCCCAGCGATTCCAATACGTCAATAATCTGCGCGTCGGAAAATTTTGTACCGAGTCTTTGATTAATCTGCGCGGTCGTAAATTTGATTTTGACTTCGGGCTTCGGGTCGGGATAAACATCAACGACGCCTTTGCAAACTTTGCAAGCTCCCATTCCCTGTAAAAGTTGCGCGACACGGTCGAGAGCCGCTATGGTTCCCTTTTCATTGGTACCGCGTTCAAATCTGCCGCTTGCCTCAGAGTGAAGTCCGACTGCGCGGCTTGTACGTCTTATCGAAGCCGAATTGAAACTTGCCGCCTCAAGAATAACCGTCTTGGTTTTTTCGGTTATCTCAGTTTCAAAGCCGCCCATAATGCCCGCAAGTCCGGCTGCCTTTTCCGCGTCGGCTATGACAAGTTCGCCGCCTTTTGCCAGTCTGTTTGTATCGTCCAGCGTATGCAAAGGTTCATGTTCAACGGCTCGCCGCGCAGTGAGTTCATGACCTTGAACTTCGTCGAAATCGTAAGCGTGGAGCGGTTGCCCCATTTCCAACATTACAAAATTTGTAGCGTCGACAACATTATTGATTGCCCGCATTCCCGCGCCTTCAAGACGTTTAACAATCCAATCGGGCGACGGCGCAAGCTTAACTTCAGTCAACACCCGCGCAGAAAATCTGGAACAAAGGTCGGGCGCGTCAATTCCGATAGTAACCAAATCTTCGGCGTATTGTTCGTCGTCCTCGTCAATCATAATTTCAGGATAGTGCGCAGATTTTTTGGTAAGAACTGCCAGCTCGCGAACCAAGCCGATTACGCTGAAACAATCGCCGCGATTCGCCGTAAGTTCAAATTCCAAAATGTCATCGTCAAGCCCCAAAACCTCAGCGGCGGGAATTCCTATCGGAGTATCTTCGGGCAAAATATAAATGCCGCTTGCATCGCTTTCAATCTTCAATTCGTCCGCCGAACATAACATGCCGTTCGACGCCACGCCGCGCATTTTGCCTTTAGAAATTTTTTTGCCGCAAGGTAAATTCGCTCCGACCAATGCGACAGGCACGATTTGCCCTTCTTTAACATTCGGCGCACCCGTCACGATTTGCAAAAGATTTTCTTCACCGATATTCATTTGACAAACCAAAAGATGATCGCTGTCGGGGTGTGCCTTAAGTTCTTCGATTCGTCCCGTGATAACTTTTTCCAGACCTTCGCCCGCCTTAATCACGTTTTCAACGGGAATTCCTGCCAGCGTGAATTTCTCCGCCAGCTCCTCAACCGTTAAATCTATGTCAATATAATCTTTCAGCCATTTGGTAGAAACTTGCATGAAAAAACCTCCGTTTGGAGCTTTCAGCTTAGAGCTGTAAGCTTTCAGAAAAACCTAAAAGCTTAAAGCTAAAAGCTAAAAGCTAGAATTGTTTCAAGAACCGAACGTCGTTATCGTAAAGCAAGCGCATATCGTCAAGCCCGTAACTCAACATTGCAATTCGTTCAATGCCCATGCCGAATGCAAAGCCGCTGACTTTCGACGGATCGTAGCCGCTCATTTTTAAAACGTCGGGATGAACCATGCCCGCGCCCAAAATTTCAAGCCAGCCCGTGCCTTGACAAACTTTGCAACCTTCGCCATGACACATGACGCACGAGACATCAACCTCCGCGCTCGGCTCCGTGAACGGAAAGAAACTCGGACGCAAACGAATTTTGGTTTTCTCGCCGAAAATCTTTTTGGAAAAATCTTCAAGCGTACCTTTTAAATCGGCGAACGAAATCCCTTTGTCGATAACCAGCCCTTCAACTTGCGTGAACATCGGCGAATGCGAAGCATCATAATCATCGCGGCGATACACTCTGCCCGGCGCAATCATGCGAATAGGCGCATTGTCTTTATAACGCTCCATTGTCCGCGCTTGAACCGGCGACGTTTGAGTCCTAAGCAAAATTTCTTCGGTAATGTAAAATGAATCTTGCATATCGCGGGCAGGGTGGTCTTTGGGGAGATTGAGAGCCTCAAAATTGTAATAATCCGTTTCAACCTCCGGACCTTCTTCGACCGTGTAACCCATGCTTACAAAAATTTCTTTAACTCGATTGAGCGTCAAAGTCAGCGGGTGTAAATGCCCTTCGTGAACGCGGCGACCGGGTAAAGTCACGTCAATTTTTTCCGACGCCAATTTTGCTTGAAGTTCAGCCGTTTTAAGTTCCGAATTCTTTTCTGCAAGCAACTGTTCAATTTCTACGCGAGCCTCGTTTACGATTTTTCCGATTTGCGGACGCTCTTCAGCCGAAAGTTGACTCATGCCGCGCAATAAGCCCGTGAGTTCGCCTTTCTTGCCCAAAAATTTTACGCGCACTTCATCAAGTTCCTTTAAGTTGGACGCCGAATTTTTTATCGCGTCGCTCGCACGACCGCGCAGGTCTTTTATTTTTTGCTCCAGTAATGTTTTTTGTTCCATTAATCTGCCTCCTTTGTTCCCTTAAAGCTAACACACGCCGATTAATATTGCAAGCGATAGTAAAATAAAGGAGCACTTTTCAGCCGTGATTAATCTTGGAGGCAAGGACACCCGCGCCGAATCCGTTATCAATGTTGACGACGCCCACGCCCGTTGCGCAACTGTTAAGCATTGCCAAAAGTGCCGCCAAGCCGTTAAATGATGCGCCGTAACCTACGCTTGTCGGAACCGCTATAACGGGGCGATTGGTCAGCCCGCCGACGACGCTAGCCAATGCGCCTTCCATACCCGCCACGACGATTAAAACATTTGCCGAAGTAATTTTATCTATGTGCGCAAAAAGCCTGTGAATCCCTGCGACGCCGCAATCATAGCAAGTTTCGACCGCATTGCCCCACAAATATGCCGTAAGCCGCGCCTCTTCCGCAACGGGTATATCGCTCGTGCCCGCCGTCACGATTAAAATTTTTTTCCGCTCGTCGCGTTGCAAAGTTTTATCGCGGTCAACGTAAATCATTCGCGCAGTTTCATCGTAAATCGCCGCAGGTATTTCTTCGCGCAAAAATTCAAATTGCTCGCGGCTCGCCCGACTCGCTATCAAATTGCCCGTGCTCCGCTCGTAAAGATTTTTAAAAATAATTTTGAGTTGCTCCTTAGTCTTGCCGGGCGAATAAACGACTTCGGGAAAACCTTGACGGAGTTCGCGCCCGTGATCTATCGTCGCAAATCCCAAACTCTCCGTTGCCAATGAAAAATTCCCAAGCTCGTTAAGAATTTTTTCCTCCGAAACTTTGCCTGCTTTGTAGCCGCGCAGGAGTTCAAGTAAAATTTTTTCTGTCATAATGTTCACCTCTTATTAGGGAACAGGTACAAGGGAACAGGGAACAGCAAAATCTGTTCCCTAATCCCTGCCCCTAATCCCTATCGTTAAAATAAATCATAAAGCAACCTCTAAGTCAAATGTGTTTTTGTACATTTCGCAGATAAATGATATAATCCCGTCAAACGCTTAAGGAGGCTTTGCAATGAGCGAAAATCATCAGCTGTTCGGCACGGAAGACCTGCGCGGGAAATTGTCGGAGCACGGATATAAAAATACTCCGCAACGCAAAGAGATTCTTCAAATTTTCGTCGACCATTCGGATTATCACCACATGAGCGCGGAAGATATTTATAAAATCCTTCGCGAAAATAAATCGGAAATCGGCTTGGCAACGGTATATCGTTCGCTGGATTTGTTGAGCGAGCTGGGAATTCTCGTTCAAGTGGATTTCGGCGACGGTTGCACCCGTTACGAACTCAATAACACCGACCCGAAAGCTCATCGTCATCATCATTTGATTTGCATAAAGTGCAAAAAAGTTATCGAGTTTGAAGAGGATTTGCTTGATGAATTGGAAGAAGATATTGCCGAAAAATCCGGCTTTCAAATTCTCAATCACGAAGTAAAATTCTTCGGCTATTGCAGTGAGTGTCGGGCTGAAATGTGAGGTGAAAAATTTTTTGAGCATGAAGATAAAAACCTTGCGACTGCGCGGCTACGATTTTTCAAAAATAATCGGCGAAGTACTTCGTTCGCTGAATATTGAAACGGTTAAGGCTGATGCGGTCGCCGACTTCGACAGGTTGGAAATTTTTAATGAGGTTATCGGCGCGAAAATCGTAACAAGAATAAAAGTCCTTGCCAACGGTGTCGAAAGTGTTTTCAAAAAAAGTTCGACGGCTCGCCCCGATGAAAGATTCGGCGCGGAAGTCAATCGTCTCGTGAAAAAAAATTTGTATCAGTTGCTCGCCGATAACTTCGGGCTTGATTATGTGCCCTATGGAATTCTTCACGGCGTGAGACCGACAAAAATTATTCAACGTTGGCTCGGCGAAGGTTACGGCGTCACAAGTCACGGCGTCATAGACCGCGATAAAATTTGTCGCCGCATTCGCTCCGATTATCTGACTGCCCGCGATAAGGCAGAACTTTTAACCGAAGTTTCGATTCGCCAACTCCCGATTCTGAATTCCGGCGATAAGAAAACTGTCGGCGTTTATGTCGGCATTCCGTTTTGCAAGACGCGCTGTCTTTATTGTTCATTTCCGTCACACGTTTTGCCCGATGACAATAAAATCGCCGAGTTCATGACGGTTTTAACTCGCGATATTGAGGCGGCAGCTGACGAAATTAAACGTTACGGCTTCAAAGTTCAGACGATTTACGTTGGCGGCGGCACTCCGACAGCTTTGCCCGAAAATTTTTTTGCGGCGATGCTGGAAACTGTTCATAAAAATTTTTACGGCGAGAGCGTCGAAGAATTTACGGTTGAAGGCGGGCGACCCGATACGATAACCGCCGAGAAAATTTCCGTCATGAAAAATTTCGACGTTACGCGAGTCAGCGTCAATCCTCAAACCATGCAACAACGGACACTTGATTTTATCGGGCGAAAACATACGGTTGAAGATTTTACGCGAGCTTTCAACGAATTGCGGGCGGCAAGCGATTGGAAAATAAATACCGATTTGATATTGGGCTTGCCCGGCGAACGATTTGACGATTTCAAGGACAGCTTGGAAAAAGTTCTTGCGCTTGAGCCTGACGATATAACTTTACATGCGTTGGCGATAAAGCGCGGCTCAAAGTTGCAAGTGCGCATTGCCGACGAATTAAACAAGCTTGAAGATTTCAATTTGCCGAGTGATAACGAAGTCCGCAAAATGGAGGAGTTCGCCGAAAAAATTTTGCGCGGGAAAAATTATCTGCCCTATTATCTTTACAGACAAGGTTATTCGAGCGGGCAGATTGAAAACGTCGGCTGGTGCAAACGCGGCGCGGAGGGAATTTATAATATTCAGATGATGGGCGAGCGTCAAACGATTTTGGGCACAGGCGGCGCGGCGTCCACCAAAGTTCCCGACCCCGTCAATAAAAAAATCCAGACGGCATTCAACGCAAAGGATTTGACAACTTATCTGCGCGACATTGAAAAATATATCGGGAGGCGCGAAAATATTTTGGCTGAAGTTTATCGACAGGTCGATTCGGAAAATTCACGGGACGATAATGAAAATCCCGCCGATGATAACAGTAATGGCGGCAAGAAAAGTTCATTTGATAAAGTGATTTCGGCAATCGATGATATTTCTGACGTGATTGACGCAATCGGCTTAATCGCGGGAAAGGAAGGGGATTAACAAATGGCTTACGTGACAAAGGAAGAAATGGTTGAGGTTTTCCAAGACACGGAAGAATTTTACAAGACGGACGAGAATTTGAAACGTGCAATTATTGATTCGATAAAGGGCACGCAATTTTACGGCACAAAATATTATCCGCCCTTGCCGGAAAAAAAATTTAAGAAAACTTCCGTCTCGGTCGTAAAGCGTCGGACGTTTGAGGCGGCGATTTCAATGCAGAGAAAACATTTGGAATCGCGAATCGCAGTACACAACTTCGCGTCTGCGACCAATCCCGGCGGCAGTGTCAAATACGGCTCGCGGGCGCAAGAAGAGGCTCTTTGTCGTTGCTCGACGCTTTATCCCGTTCTCGACACGGAAGAGAATTGGAATAATTATTACAATGTCAATCGCGAACGCAACAATCCTTTTTACGACGACGCCTGCATTTATTCGCCCGAAATTATCATTTGCAAGAGCGACGTTGATAAACCTGCGCGGTTGCCTCGCGATAAATGGGATACGGTCGACGTGATAACGATAGCCGCTCCGAATTTGCATAACATTGATATAAGCGACGAGGGACTTTTTGCGATTCAGGAAAAGAGAATTCGGCATATGTTCACGGTAGTTGCTCATCAAGGCGCGGAAATTTTTGTAACGGGTGCTTTCGGTTGCGGCGCGTTCCAAAATAATCCCGAAGTCGTCGCGCAGGCTTACAAGAAAGTTTTGCCCGAATTCGAGGGCTATTTTAAAGAGATAGTTTTTGGCATTTACTGCCGTTCAAACGAGATTATAAATTACGAAACTTTCAAGCGGGTTTTGGGCAAAGAGAAAAAGTAATTTGGGGAGGTTAAAAACTTGCTGACAAATGCACCGAGAGGCACTAAAGATATTTTGCCGGAACAAGTCGGAAATTGGGTTCGGCTTGAAAATAAAATTCGGGAGCTGTGCAATGTTTACGGCTACGAGGAGATAAGGACGCCGACTTTTGAACACACGGAACTTTTTCTGCGCGGCATAGGCGAAGGCACGGACGTAGTCGATAAGGAAATGTATACGTTCATGGACAGAGGCGGTCGCTCGATAACGTTGCGTCCCGAAAATACGGCGTCGGTTGTTCGCGCCTATCTGCAGAATAAACTTTATGCGAACGCCGGACTTGTGAAACTCTTTTATATCGGCTCAATGTTCCGTTACGACAGACCGCAGGCGGGCAGACTTCGCGAATTTCATCAATTCGGAGTGGAAGCTTTGGGCGAAAAAAATCCTGCCGTCGACGCCGAGATAATTTTATTGGCATGGGATTTCTTAAAGAGCTTGGGACTAGACAACTTAAAGTTGAAGATTAACACGGTAGGTTGTCCGTCATGCCGACCGATTTTCAAAAGGAAACTCACGGAATATTTCACGGAAGAAGCCGATGAACTTTGCGGCGATTGTCGGCGTCGTCTTGAAAAAAATCCGTTGAGAATTCTCGATTGCAAAGTTGACGGCTTAAAAGAAGTTATGGAGGACGCGCCCAAAATTGAAACTTGTTTATGCGACGACTGCCGCGAACATTTCAACACCTTAAAGAATTTCTTAACGGCGGCGGGCATAGAATTTACTGTTGATAACCGACTTGTGCGCGGGCTTGATTACTACACCAAAACCGCTTTTGAAATTCAATATGCGCCGCTCGGAGCGCAATCGGCAGTTGCGGGCGGCGGTCGCTATGACGGTTTGATTAAAGAAATCGGCGGCGATGATACTCCGGCTGTCGGTTTTGCGGCGGGCTTGGAAAGAATTTTGCTCGCCCTTGAGTTGCAACAACTTTTGCCCGAACAAAATAAAAAAATCGCCGCATTAATAGTTGCAAGCGGCGCGGCGGCTGAATCCTATTCCTTTAAACTCTTAACCGATTTGCGACGTAAAAATATTTCAGCGTCTATGGATTTCGGCAAAAAGAGTATGAAGGCTCAAATGAAGGCGGCGGCTAAATCGGGCGCGAAATTCGCTTTGATTATCGGCGATGATGAAGTTGCAAGCTCGACCGTCACCATAAAAAATTTGGAGACCTCCGCACAGGAAAATGTTCCCGTTGCCGAAGTCTCCGACAAGATTATTCGCCTCTAAAAAAGTTTTTAAGAGCGTCGTTCAAATTTTCTTGTGCAGTGAGTACTGCCTCAAAAATTGTTAATTTTTTCGTTGACGCGCCGGAAGTATGCATGGACAGCGTTAATCCGTTTTCATCTAAAATAATTTCTTCAAGCGTGACACGCCTGCCGCCGGTAAGTGTGTCACGAATTTTTTTTGATTTCAAAATGCGAATCAGTACATACTTACAATTATTCTCTTTGGCGGCGGTAACGAATTCGCTAAAGTTATCGTCAAAGTTATTATCCTCTTTAATCTCAAGGCTTTTCTCGGCGGCAAAAGTCAAATCGCCGAAATGATTCATTAAGCCGTCATTAAGCGTGTTGAAGATAATTTCTTCGTCCGAAAGCGGCAAGCTGTCTTTGACAACAAGAATCGGCGCAACGTAAATCGGCGCATAAATTTTATTTTGCACTTCATATCTGAAGTTCCCGCCCGCGTTGAGATAATCACGAATCGCGCAGTCAAGATAAACCGACATGAGATGCTCAAAATGTTTACTCGAAGCATTTGTTCTTTCGTATTCCAAAACTTTTCCGAATTGAACATAGCCGAGCTTCTGCAGAGATTTTTTGATAACGTCGCCCTTCATCAATACACGGGTTAAATCAATTCTGTCTTCGTAAGCATTCGCCAAAGCTTGCGAGCCTACAGCGGGAGCCGCGAAAGTTATAACCTTCATTTGACTTTTCGGAATGCCCGCGTCCGTCAAACGAATTGCCGCGATTGTCGCAACTGCGCCGCCCAAACTGTGTCCCGTCAGATAAAGCGTTTCATACGGATTTTGATTAAGGGAATTTATCAAACGTTCTGCAAGCCCGTCGCCAAGTACTACATCGGTATAATCGCGAAAACCCCTGTGCAAAAAAATTTCATCGCTCGCAATTTTTTCTTTAGGGTCGATTGATTCATCTTCATTCAAACGAACTCGCCCGACTCGAAAATCAACCTCAACATCTTTTAAACTTTCTGTGCCCGCGATTGTCAAAATTTTTACGTCGCCTTTGCTGACAAGATAGGCTTTGGCATTGGCACGATTATTTTTTTGCGATAACGTTTCGATTTGCCAACCGCGTTCCGTAACGATTGAACGCATTAACTGACTGTTTTTGTCGCTGTAAGCTCCCATTGAACAAATCGCGCAGACCATTCTTATTTCTGTCTCTTCAAGTTCGTTGCTTGCCTCCGCGCAGGTTGTAAACGTCAGCAATACCATTAACGCAATCAGAAATTTTTTCATCTGTCGAATTGCTCCTCAACAATTTCGACGCCGTGTTTAATGCAATCGGGACACGAACAAAGCATTTTGCCGCTGTCGACGCCTTTAAGCTCACGGCAAATTATCGAGCCGCATTTTTCGCGGAAGTTATTCTGCATAGCCTTTGCAATCTTCATTGTCGCGCCTTTGGACTTGGGCGAAGTCAAATTGCCCGTACTGTTTTTCAAACCAGCGATAAGCAATGCTCCCGTCAATGCGCCGCAAACGCCGTCCATAGTTCCCATACCCAAGCCGAATCCTTCCGATGCCTTGAATAAAGTTTCCTTAGGAACGTCAACCAAATCCGCGCAGGCGACCGCCACCGATTGCGAACAGTTGTAGCCTTTGCGATGAAGTTCATCTGCCGTTTTAATTCTCTCGCTCATGTCAAAAACTCTCCTTTTTTTAGCTTTAAGCTTAGAGCTTTCAGCTTTCAGAAAAATCCTAAAAGCTAAAAGCTGACAGCTGAAAGCTACAAATTTTATGCAAAGAAACTTTTTATCTTGTTAAGTATCAGCCGGAAGAAAGATTTTTGCTCAACGTCCGCCGTCGTTACAACGTCAACAGCTGCCGCCTCTCGACCGTCGGGCAAGACCACGCGAATTTTGCCGATAGTCTCGCCGCTCGTTATCGGCGCGGTTAATTCCGCAGGCAAATCGTAGACAATTTCATAGGCGTTAGCGTCGCCCGCGAAGACCGGCATAATTATTTCGCCCGCCGTCTTAACTTGCATTGATTTACGACGCCCCGAAGTTATCGGCAAAGTTTTAACGACTTGTCCCGGTTCAATCAACGTCTGCGAAGACACGCGACCGAATCCGTAATCAAGCAGGAAAATTGAATCGTTCCAGATATAAAGGCTGTCCAAAACGACCGCGATTAATAAAACGCCGTTTTGCCTAGCCGCCGTGACAAGACAACGCCCCGCCGCGTCGGTGTAACCGGTTTTAACGCCGTTCGCGCCGCGATACAGCCACAGCATTTGATTTTCATTGCGCAAAAGTTTTATATCGTCGTGAATCCAGCCGAATGAAATTTCTTTGGTACTTACGATTTCTTCAAAGTGCGGAATGGAAAAGCCGTGTTTCGCCATAATAGCCAAGTCGCGAGCGGTCGTGTAGTGGTTCGGGTCGGGCAAGCCGTTGGCGTTCGTGAAATTGGTATTGACTGCGCCCAAATCGTGAGCCTTTTGCGTCATGCGGGCGGCGAATTCGGGAACATTTCCGCCGCAATGTTCGGCTATTGCAATCGAGCCGTCATTGCCCGAAACCAACATCATTCCGTAAAGCAACTCGCCCAGCGGAATTCTTTCGCCGACATCAAGCCAAAGCGTCGAGCCTTCCGCGTTGTAGGCTCCGGGTCCGACCGTGACAATT
>JAFZIQ010000101.1 GCA_017554285.1 Selenomonadaceae bacterium | reverse complement strand
TGACCCCTGACCCCTGACCCCTGACCACTTGAAATTCCGCTGTGAATTTCGTAGCCCTCAAGATTTTTGGCAGAAATATTTTGATTCAGGAAAGTTAAATTCAATTCGGGAATAAAAACTTGTCGGGTAAATTTTTCGGCGTTAAAAGTCGTTTCAATCGGCAAAAGTTTCAAGCCGTCAAGTTCGGTGTGATTTGATTCGGTATGGAGCGGATCGAAAATTTTTTCGCCGAGCATTTGAAAGCCGCCGCATATTCCGATAATCGCCGCGCCTTCTGCCGCACGTTGCAAAATCTTTTCCGCAAAATGATTTTCACGCAGAGTTATCAAATCCTCCGAAGTATTTTTACTGCCCGGCAAAATAATCACGTCAGCCGCGTCGAGTTCGTCGGGATTCGTCGCGTAAAAAAGATTAACGTCCGCTTCGCCCGCCAAGCTGTCAAAATCCGTGAAGTTGGAAAGTTTGTTGAGCCTCACGACCGCAATTTTAATTTCGCCGCCCGCAAAAGAAATCTTATCGTCAAGAGATACCGAATCTTCATCATCAATGCCGAGCTTTTCTATAAACGGCACAATCCCCAACACGGGTTTTTGAGTTTTCTTTTCCAAAAAATCTACTGCAGGCAAAAATAAACTCACGTCTCCGCGAAATTTATTTATCACGAGTCCTTTAACCAACTCGCGTTCGTCGTCGTCCAAAAGTTCCAACGTCCCGACCAATGACGCCAACGCTCCGCCTCTGTCAATATCGGCAACCAAAATCACCGGCGCATTCAAAAATTTTGCCACGCGCATATTCACAATATCGTTTGCCTTTAAATTGACTTCGGCAGGTGAGCCTGCGCCTTCAATTATTATCGTGTCGAATTCCGCAGATAATTTTTGTAGCGCGGCTTTAACGGCGTCGAAGGCTTTAAGCGAATAGCCCATATGATATTCTTTCGCGCTCATGACGCCGACCGCTCGCCCGTTGATTATGACTTGCGAAGTTGCGTTGCCCGTCGGCTTTAACAAAACGGGATTCATTTCGACTCGCGGAGCCAAATTTGCCGCCTCAGCCTGCACGACTTGGGCACGTCCCATTTCCAAGCCGTCCGCCGTCACGAATGAATTCAACGCCATATTCTGCGCTTTGAACGGTGTCACGCGTCGCCCTTCACGATAAAAAATTCTGCAAAGTGCCGTTGTCAAAATGCTTTTACCGACGTGCGAGCTTGTGCCTTGAAACATTAAGTATTTAGTCATTTCCGCATAACCTTTTCAAACTTAAAGAAATAATCGCCGCCCGGAAAATCTTCTTCGCCTTCATGTTCGGCAAAGCGCGGGTCTTTGTGATGAGGATTATAAAACTCGACAATGTGGAAGCCGCATTTATTAACGTAAAAATGAATGTTGCGTTTCTCAAAGTAAGGCGTCACGGTCTCCCAAATTCTGGTTTCGGGATAACGCCTCTCAATCGTTCGCCATGCCGCCGAGCCTATGCCCCTGCTGTGACAATCGACATTGATATAGAAAAGCAAAAGTTCATTGTAATTCGTCTTGCGATTAATTTTCACGACCGCGCCGCCGACGATTTTGCCGTTATTGACAATGTTAAGAGTTTCCGCGCCTTCCTCGTTGAAAGATTTTTCCACGTCTTCACGCGGAATAACTTCTTTGCCGTCGTCGCCGTATTCCTCAACAACAGCCTTTTTAAACGCCGCTTGAATATTCTTGATAAAATTTTCGCGCTCGTAGTTACGTGTCGGAACCAATTCAATCATAATTTTTCCTCCAATTTCTTTATGTCAATCGCAATGCCCGCCACCGTCAAGAAAACTTTTTCAGCCTGCGCGGCTATCATCTGATTGGCAAGCCCCGCCAAGTCTCTGAAACGTCGCGCCAATTTATTTTCGGGAACTATGCCGCCGCCGACTTCGTTCGTTACGAAAATCGTCGTCGCCTCCGAATTTTGAGCCGCCTCGATTAATTTTTGAATCATTCCGCGCAGATTGTCATATAAAAATTTTTCATCGTCAAGATTCGCCGCGCAGATAAAGTTGCTTACATAAATTGTCACGCAGTCGAAAAGAATCGCGTCAAAATTTTCAGCCGCCTCAAGAATTTTTTCTTCAGCCGCAAACGGAGCCTCGAATGTTTGCCAATTATCGCCGCGCCGCGCTTGATGAAGTTTAATCCGAAAATCCATTTCGTTATCAAAAATCTGCGCGGTCGCTATATAAGCCGCTCGCCCGTTGCCGATTTTCAATGCAAGTTTCTCGGCAAATGAACTTTTACCGCTACGCGCTCCGCCCGTCACCAAAATTATTTTCCCCAAAAAATCTTCACCGCCTGTTTGCTATAAAAAAATTTTTATTCTACTTCGCGCTTAATAATCCCTACTTCAACGCCGAAAAAATTTGACTAAAAATAAGCCGTGAAGTATAATCAGCGCGTAAAAATTGGAGGGCATGAAATGAAATCAAATGCTGAAAATTCTTTCGAGAGTGAAATCGCCGACGAGTATGCGAAATACGAGAACTTGACGGACGAAGAACTCATCGTTGAGATAAAAGAGAAAAATAACACTTCCGCGCTTGATTATCTGATTCATCGCTACCGGAGTTTTGTCCGAGCAAAGGCGCGTTCCTATTTCCTAATCGGAGCCGACCGCGAAGATATAATTCAAGAGGGCATGATTGGTTTTTATAAAGCGGTGCGCGATTTTAAGAGTGATAAGTTGTCGTCATTCCATGCCTTTGCGGAGCTTTGTGTGACACGCCAAATCATTACGGCGATAAAGACTGCGACGCGCCAAAAGCATATTCCGCTGAATTCTTACGTGTCATTGAACAAGCCGATTTATGACGAAGACTCCGACCGCACTTTGCTTGACGTGATAAGCGGCGTGAAAGTTGCCGACCCCGAAGAACTTATAATCAGTCGCGAAGAATTTTTGGCTATCGAAAAGAAAATGTCGGAGATTCTCAGCGAGCTTGAATGGCAAGTTTTAATGGCTTATTTGGACGGAAAA
The DNA here is from genome assembly GCA_017554285.1 of Selenomonadaceae bacterium. Lineage (GTDB taxonomy): Bacteria > Bacillota > Negativicutes > Selenomonadales > Selenomonadaceae > Quinella. The sequence continues at coordinate 6,396 of JAFZIQ010000101.1, read as the reverse complement.
TCTTATCAAGAAATCGCGTTAAGTTTGGACAGACACGTTAAGTCAATCGATAATGCGTTGCAACGAGTGAAACGCAAGCTTGAACGTTACGTAGCCAGTCGAGGCGAGACAATCGACATCGGAACGGTATATCGCGGGCTGTCTACTCTCGACCGCCACATGAAACCGACTGCAACTTTAAAAGCGCACAATTAGGCGTCCGACGGTGGGCGTCTTTTTTGTTTCCTGCTTAACAACTTGCCGCCAAAAAGTAAGTGTGATATATTCAGCGGCGAGGTGATAAAAATGAAATTAATCGTGACGGTAGTCGGCAGAGACCGCGTCGGAATAATCGCGAGTGTGACGAAAATTTTAGCCGATAACAACGTCAACATTCTCAGTATCAATCAAAATATTTTGGACGGATTTTTTAATATGATTCTGTTCGCCGAAGCGAGCGAAAGTAAAATCAAACTCGTCGACCTTCAACAAAAGCTCAAAGAGCAAGGCGAGGCTATCGGCGTCGAAATAAAAACTCAACACCAAGATATTTTCGACGTAATGCATAAGATTTAGGGACTAGGGACTAGGGACTAGGGATTAGGGAACTGGGATTAGAATTTCTGTTCCCAGTTCCCTGACAACTGATAAGGGAAGTAGGGAAACAGATTTGATAACTATTGAAGATATTCTTGAAACAAATCGCATGATAACCGAGAACAAACTCGACGTTCGGACGATAACAATGGGAATTTCTTTGCGCGATTGTGCTCATCCGAATCTGCGCGATTTCTGCCGCAACATTTACGATAAGATTACAAAGTCCGCCGAATTTCTGGTTAAGACGGGCGAGGAGATTGAATCCGAATACGGCGTTCCGATTATCAACAAGCGGATTTCAGTTACGCCGATTGCCATTGTCGCCGAAAGTTGCAAGGCTGAAAATTACGTACCGATTGCCGAAACTCTCGACCGCGCCGCCAAAGAAGTCGGCGTTAATTTTATCGGCGGTTTCAGCGCGTTGGTTGAAAAGGGTTACACGTCCGGCGACAGGATTTTGATTGAATCGATACCGCAAGCGTTGGCGTCAACAGATTTGGTTTGTTCGTCGATAAATCTTGCGTCGACTAAGGCGGGAATAAATATGGATTGCGTCCGCGAAATGGGTGAAGTCATCAAGCGGACGGCTGAACTTACTCGCGACAAACAGGCTATCGGTTGCGCTAAGTTGGTAATTTTTGCCAATGCGCCGGAAGATAATCCGTTTATGGCGGGCGCATTTCACGGCGTCAGCGAGCCGGATAAAGTTATCAATGTCGGAGTAAGCGGACCGGGCGTTGTCAAACACGCTTTGGAAGATTTAAAGGGCGCGAATTTTACAGAGATAGCCGAGACGATTAAGAAAACGGCGTTCAAAATAACTCGCGTCGGTCAGCTTGTGGCTCAAGAGGCGTCGCGCAGATTGGGCGTGCCGTTCGGGATAATCGATTTGTCATTGGCTCCGACTCCCGCCGTCGGTGATTCGGTTGCAAGAATTTTGGAGGAAATGGGACTTGAGGCTTGCGGTGCTCCCGGTACGACTGCCGCGCTTGCTTTGCTGAATGACGCGGTTAAAAAGGGCGGGCTTATGGCAAGTTCGCACGTCGGAGGATTAAGCGGCGCATTTATTCCCGTCAGCGAAGATGAAGGCATGATTCACGCCGTCAAGGCGGGCAGTCTGTCGATTGAAAAATTGGAGGCTATGACTTGCGTTTGCAGTGTCGGGCTTGACATGATAGCAGTTGCGGGCGACGTGAGCGCGGCGACTCTCAGCGGCATTATCGCGGACGAAGCGGCTATCGGCGTTGTCAACAATAAAACTACTGCCGTTCGATTAATTCCCGTGCCCGGCGCGAAGGTCGGCGACGTTGTGGAATACGGCGGCTTATTGGGTTATTGCCCGATTGTCCCTGTCAAAAATCAATGGAGTTCGGAGGCGTTCATTGCTCGCGGCGGCAGAATTCCCGCGCCCGTCAGGAGTTTGACGAATTAATATGGACGAAAAAATTTTGCAGGAAGAGCTTAGAATTTTGGAGGAAACATATCGCGGCGCAATTCCCGAACTGAAATTTAATTCGGTCTTTGAACTTTTAATCGCGGTGATTTTATCCGCGCAGTGTACCGATAAGCGCGTCAACCAAGTCACGCAAATTTTATTTCCGATTGCCAATACGCCCGAAAAAATTTTGCAACTGGGACAATCAAAGCTCGAAGAAATTATCAAACCGTGCGGCTATTTCAGAGCAAAGGCAAAACATATTATCGAATCCGCGCAGATTTTGATTGAAAATTACGGCGGCGAAGTTCCTTCCGATTTTGATGAGCTGATAAAGTTACCGGGCGTCGGCAGAAAAACCGCTAACGTTGTAACGAGCGTCGCCTTTAAAACGCCCGCCATTGCCGTTGATACTCACGTTTTCCGCTTGGCAAATCGTATGAAACTCGCCGAAGGCAACACGCCGCTTGAAGTCGAATTGGGCTTGCAGAAAATTATTCCTCGCGAAAAATGGGCAGATGCTCATCACTGGTTGATTTGGCACGGCAGAGAAATTTGCAAGGCTCGCAATCCGAAATGTAAAGATTGCCCGCTGTCGCAAGTCTGTCCGTCATCACAAGCATAAAAAAATTGCCTCTCAAACTTCGAGAGGCTTTTTCATTTTGAATTGCCGTCCAACATTTCTAAAGACCAATCTCGGCGTCGGTAAGATAACATGACGGGTCGGACGCCCAAAAGTCGCCCGTGACTGCCTCCGCCCTTGTCCTGAAGTTGCCGTTGCAGTTGTCAAGGAATTTGCACTTGGCACAACGACCTTTCAACAGCGGCTTGCGATTTTTAAGCCCTGCCAAAATCGGATTGCTTAAATCCGTCCAGATTTCGCCGAATTTCCTGTCGCGAACATTGCCGAAAGTATAATGTTGAGTGAATTGGTCGGGGTGAACGTAGCCGAGCGGATCGACTTCGCCAAACGCTATGCCCGAACGATTGCCGCCGTTCATGCCGATAAATTTTTTAATCTGCGCGGCAGTCTTATCGTCACCGTCGGCAAGTGCTTTCAAATACATATACACGCCGTCGCAGTGATTGTCAACCGTCAAAATTTCTTTGGTAAGTCCGCGCTTTGCAAAATCTTTGGTGCGTTGAATAATCGTATCCATAGCTTGCCGCGACTCTTCGGGCGTAACGTCTTCATCTAACATTTGACTGCCCCGTCCCGAATAAACCAAATGATAAAAACATACGCGATTAATTTTCTCCGCCTCTATGAAGTCAAAAATTTTATCCAGCTCCTCAAAGTTATGGCGGTTAATCGTGAATCGAAGTCCGACGCGTTGCCCGACCGCCACGCAATTTTCTATGCCGCGCATTGCAAGGTTAAACGCTCCCGCCACGCCGCGAAATTTATCATTGACATCTTCCAGCCCGTCAAGCGAAATGCCGACATAACCCACGCCAATATTTTTAATCTCCTGCGCGACTTCGCGGGTTATTAACGTCCCGTTCGTCGAGAGAGTCGGACGAATATTTTTTTCTGCGGCATACGCGGCAAGCTCAAAAAAATCTTGACGAATCAGCGGCTCGCCGCCCGAAAATAACAATACGGGAACTTTGAACTCGGCAAGGTCATCGATAAATTTTTTAGCCTCATCGGTCGTCAACTCGTCCTTATACTTGCGCGAATCCGAATTCATATAACAATGACGGCATTTTAAATTGCAAGTACGCGTTGAATTCCATACGACTACAGGTCCGATACCCGCCGCCGCGCCGTTCGTCATTTTATGCGCGTCCTTTGTATAGCGTAAAGTGTCGCCGAAATATTCATCGGCAAACAGCAACTTCGTCACGCTTATCATAAATTTTTCTCCCTTATCCCGTCCAATAAAATTTTTATCTTGAGCCGAATATTTTCCTGAAATGATATTTCCAATTTACTGAATGCCGTCGTCTGATAAATCGAATGAATCATTTCCGAGATTATATTTGCCGGCACGTCGCAACGGATTTCGCCGCTTGCCTGACCGCGAAGAATTATTTCTTCAAATAACTCTCTGAAGCCCGGCGATAAGCTCTTTGAAATTTGTTCGGGCTTATCCGAATGTTCGCTTGCACTTATGAACAGCGGCAAGATTAATCTGTTCTCGTCAATCAATTTTGCCGTGCACATGCAACAAAGCTCCAAAAGTTCGAGTGACGATTGATTGACTTCACTAGCCGCCGAAATATTTTTCTCAACTTCCTCGCGCAGATTTCGTGACAACGTCAGTAAAACTTCTTCCTTTGAATCGAAGTAGTTGTAAAAAGTTCCGACGCCCAAATTTGCCGCCTGCATAATGTCCGCTATCGACGTGTTTGCAAAGCCTTGAACTTCAAATTGTTGAGCGGCGGCAAGTAATATTTTTTGCTGTGCTTGAAATTTTTTCTGTTTCCGCCAACTGATTTTCTCTGTCATCTTAATTCCTCATTCCCGATTCCTGATTCCTGATTATACAAACTGCACGGGTTTTTGGCAAAAAAAATCTCCCGAATGTTTATCGGGAGTTTTCTTTTTATCAAGTATCATTACTGTACATTCATCGACAGTTCGATAAATTTATTTGAGAGTCTTGCGCGTTGAAGGACTTCTTCCGTAACTTCCGCGCCCGCCTCTACTACGACTGTGCCGCTTTCCGCCGTGATTGTTTTGGTTGCGTGTTTGCCGAGCAATACTCTGCGACGACGTTCATCAACTGCTTTTTCAACTTGTCTTTTCTGCGAAGGTTGCGGCGCGGTTTCTTGTTGACTTGCTTTAGCCTTTTGAAGTGCCGCCTTTAAATCTTCTGCTTGGCGCGTCATCGTCGCGATTTTCTGATCCTCAGTATCTGCTGCGGGAGCTTCGATTATGACAGGTGCCTCTACGATAACCGGTGCTTGTACTTCGATTGCAGGTTGTTCTTCAACTGCAGGCTGTTCTTCGACAACGAGCTGTTCCTCAACTGCAGACTGTTCTTCGGCAACGGGCTGTTCCTCAACTGCAGGTTGTTCTTCGACAACGGGCTGTTCTTCGACAACGGGCTGTTCCTCAACAACGGGCTGTTCTTCAACAACGGGTTGTTCCTCGACTGCGGGAGTAAACGGAGAATCCGTAACTTCAACGATTGGATCCGGCGTCATGACTTCTTCCAATTCCGCTTGAGCTTCGGGCGAAGTTTCGGGCGTTTCTTCAGGGACTTGAATTTCTTCTTCTTCCTTAAAAGGTTCAAACGCCGGAGTTTCTTTTATAAAATCATTTTTTTTTTCCGCGTCCATATCCACGACAGTAACCTGTTTGCCGAATATGGCGATTTGGTCGGCAGAGACTTCGTTAATCGAGCCGTCGGGAGCCGTGATTTCGCATTTCTCAATCTTGCCGCCGTTGCCGATAAATACTTCCGAGACTTTACCTTGAATGCGCCCGGTTTTGGTTATTGCCTTCGTGCCGATAACGCGGATATTTTCGATAAGCAGATTTTCATAATCGCCTGCCTCGTCCAGATTCAAAATATTTTCGCTGTGCGTGATAGTCACGGCATCTTCACCGATTGCAATAACCGATTCATAGGGGATAAGTTTAACGCCGCGATACCAATCCTCATCTTCAATCGTTATCGCCGCCACTACTCCGTTTTGAGCGTCTATGAGCAACGTTTTACTCATGCCCAATTCGCGTCCTTCGGTTATGCTGATAATCGGCAAGCCCAATATTTCTGCACTTTTTTTCATTCTGATTCCTCCAAAAATTTTTCATTGAAATTTATTTATACTGCGAGGAGTGAATTCGTACCTTTTGAAATTCGACATCAATCTCCTGCAGAATTTCTTCGGGGAGTTTGGCAAAAGGCGTCGAGGAAATACGATGCTTCAAGAGGACATCGCGGACGACGCGCAGATACTCCAGATTTTTAATGAATTCTTTTTTAGTTGAAGGATTGCGCTTGACTGCGGGCAAGTTCAGAGCTTCCTCGTAAACTTTTATAGCCTTTGGATAGAGCGCGTTTTCTTTATAAATGTTGCCCAAATCGATTGCGACAAAGGGCGCGTATTCGTCGGTGCTGTAGCGGTCGAGTGCCTTCCTGTATTGTTCAATCGCCTTCCAGACGTGTCCTGTAGCTCGTGCGTCGTAAGCCTTATCTAAAATATCGTCAAGCGTCTCGATTTTTTCTTCGGGCTTAGATTGTTCGACAGTCTCATCAGGAATAATTTCTTCGACTTGAGATTGCTCAACAGTCTCTGATTCGACAGTCTCGCTAGGAATAATTTCTTCGACTTGAGATTGCTCAACAGTCTCTGATTCGACAGTCTCGCTAGGAATAATTTCTTCGACTTGAGATTGCTCAACAGTCTCTGATTCGACAGTCTCG
>JAFZIQ010000100.1 GCA_017554285.1 Selenomonadaceae bacterium | reverse complement strand
CTTTATCTTTAGGTATCCGATATTCGCTAAGCTCTGACAAAATGTCTTGAAGACGCTCGGAATCTTTATCCTCAGCCGCTGATTTTATTTCGGCAAACACGTCTGACATTAAATCTTCGTCGGCTACAGGCTTGTCGCTTAACAAGTCGAGAATCGAATCATAATCGCCCACGTTTATTGCCGATAAAATTTCTGCCCAAAGCTCGGCTTTATCCTTAGGTATCCGATATTCGCTAAGCTCTGCCAAAATATCTTGAAGGCGTTCGGAATCTTTATCCCCAGCCGCCGATTTTATTTCCGCAAACGCGTCTGACATTAAATCTTCGTCGGCTTCGGGCTTGTCGTCCTGCGTCAATAATTCGCTAATCGAAATGTAATCATACTTTTCAACGGCGTCCTTAATCGTCGCCCAAATTTCCGCCTTGTCCTTCGGTATCCGATATTTGCTCATCTCCGCCAAAATGTCTTGCAGGCTGTCGCAATTCATATCGTCCGCCGCCGCTTTAATTTTAGCAAAAACGTCCGTCATTAAATCGGCGTCCGCCTCCGGCTTATCGGAAGAATCTTCGTCCGCTGAATCGGCAAAGAATTTAGCCAACGGCTCCTTGAAACTCCTAAACGTTTCAATAAATTGCTCGTGGTGAGCGTGAATATAATCAAAGTCTTCGCGCTTGCCGGCGTTTTCCAATAACTGCGCGTCCTCGCCGAATGCAGTCGCGCCGATTATCCGCGCAGAACTTTTCAATCCGTGTACTTCTATCGTGTAATTCTTATAGTCCCCAGACCGATAGAACCCGTCGATTATCTCCGCCTTTTCGTCAAGCGACGTGTAGAAAATCTTCAACAAAGGCAGATAAACTTCGACCGAACCGCTGTTTTTCATGCCGATATTTACATCAATCCAATCAAGCCCTTGCAACGGTTTTAATTCGTCGGGAATTTCTGAAGCAGTTTCTTCCGCCTTGTCGTCTGATTCGGACAACTCTATCTTTTCCGCCGGCAAGTAATGAATTATCATATCTTCAAGCTTGTTGGCGTCTATCGGCTTGGTAAGATAATCGTCAAAGCCCTCAGCAAGATATTCTTCACGCGCTCCCGATATTGCGTTTGCCGTTAAACAAATCGTCGGAGTATTAAGGTTAGGATTATCAGCCTGCGCCTTCAATTCGTGCAAAGTCTCAATGCCGTTTTTCTTGGGCATCATATGATCAAAGAAAATTATATCGTACTTTTTATCGCCTGCAAGTGCCAATCCGCCGTCGCCGCTCATTGCCGTATCAATTTTAACTTTCGTGTGCTTGAGCAAGCTCGTAAATACAACAAGATTCATTTGGTTATCGTCGACTACCAACACTTTTGCATTCGGAGCTTTAAATTTCTCCCTATATTTGCCGCGACCTTCAAGCGATTTCTTATAGGCAGTTTCATAATCGCCGAGTTGCTCCCATTTAACAACAGTCTGCTTGATTGCAAATGAAAACGTCGAACCTTCGCCGTAAATACTCGAAACATCTAAATGACTGTTCATCATCTCAAGCAGTCGTTTCGTAATGTTCATGCCAAGCCCCGTGCCTTCGATATTGCGATTGCGTTCCTCCTCAATGCGTTCAAACTCGGAGAAAAGTTTTTTAATATCTTCGGGCTTAATGCCTATGCCCGTATCTTTAATCGACACTTTAAGCATAATACTATCGGGTTCGTCGGAAATTTTTTCGTAGGTGACGCCGAAAGTTACACTGCCCTTTTCCGTGTACTTAACCGCATTCGTTAAAATGTTCGTGATAACCTGCTTGATTCTGATTTCGTCGCCGTGAAGAAGTTTCGGAATTTCCTTGTCGAAGTTAAGCAAAAGCGCAAGCCCTTTGTTATCCGCCTTAATCCGAATCATATTTACAAGGTCGTTAAGCAGCGAAGATATATCGTAGTTGACGGGGATAATTTCCATTTTGCCCGCCTCAATCTTGCTGAAGTCCAGAATATCGTTGACAAGTCCGAGCAACGTGGTACCCGCCGCCCTTACACTCTCGGCGTAGGCAGTGATATTATTGTCTTCACTCTCGCGCAGAATCATTTCATTCAAGCCCAAAACCGCATTAATCGGCGTCCTTATTTCATGCGACATATTCGATAAGAAAGCCGACTTTGCTTGACTTGCGGCAAGAGCGCGTTCCGAAATGTTAAGAAGTCTGGTGCGTTCCTTAATTTCTTTGGTTATGTCTTGACTGAGCAAGATAATATGCGTGATTTCACCGGTAGCCGAACGACGCGAAACCAATACCCGACTTCGTATCCAACGCTTATTTTTGAACATATATTCAAGCATGATATTATCGGTATCGCGCAGACGTTCTTCCAGAGTCGCCAAATCGCAAAACTGTAACACTTCGTCCAAAAATTCCTCGTCGACGACTTTCTCAATAAAAGTTCGGATTATAAACTGTGCGCTCGTTCCGTCGTCACCGGAATGTTCTATCGCCTCTTTAACGTTCTCTTTTATCCGAATAAAGGTATCGTCGACAAGATTGACCTCGTAAGCCGACACATAAACTTTGGAAATCGTCCAAATGCGGTTGGTATTCGATTCGACTTGCGCATTGAGTTTTTCGCGTTCGCGTTTGTCCTCATCAATATCTTCAATAAGATAAACTGCTTTTGATACTCTGCCGTCAGCCAATCGCTCCGAAACGATAAAGCGGGCACAACGCCATTTCTTAGCCGCGTTCAAAAATTCCAGCGTAATCGTATTTCGATTCTTAAGGCGTTCGTTCGCCTTGTCGAAGTCGACGAAATCCATAATTTCATCTCGCGATTCGGGAGCCGAGAAATTCTCCATTACCAAACGAATTACTTGATGACAATTACCTCCGCGCTTGCCGATAACTACTCGCAGTGCCTGTTGATGATTCTGAATCTCCGTAAAAGTATCGTTGATAAAATCTATTTCGTGCATCGTTACATAAATACTTGATGCCGCCGAAAGTTGAGTACCGAGTTTTTCAGCCGCCGTGCGTCGACGATTGTAATTAATCATAATGGTTACGATAATCGCCACGATAGCCAACCCGACCGCAATCGTTATGCCGAAAATCTTATTGAGTGAACCGAATACCTTTGTGGTATTCTTGACAGAAACGCAATGCCAATTATTAAGGAACTTGACGGAGTAAACAATATAATGTGATCCGTCGTGGTCGAATTCAAAGTAATCTTCTTTGGTTTCATTGCTTAATTTCGAGGCAATCTTGGAGACCAGCGCGCTTTTTTCCTTATAGTAATTCTTGCCGATTTCGCTTTTATTGGAATGGGCAACGACAACGCCGTAATCGCTGATAATCATTTGCATATCGGATTTACTGGAGGCGACAGTCTCCTCAATCATTTTCTGAATCAAATCCAATGAAACGTCAATAACAAGCACGCTGTAGCCGTCACAAAGAGTTTTGGCTAACGCAAGCATTTTTCTGTTCGTCTGCAAATCGTCATAAGGTTCCATTACGATTGAAGGGGTACGCCGTTCTAAAGCCTTTGTATACCAAGGGCGTTTTGTTACTATGTAGCCTTTGGGCGGTTTCCAATTAATTCCGCTGAAAAATTTCCTGTTTATGTAGCCGTAAAGTCCCGTCTCATTCTCGGAAAAAACATGCTTTATGGCGGTCGATTGCTTGACCAAAAAATTTTGAATCTCTTCGTCGGAATTCTTATCGCGAATCATTTCGTCGATAGTATAAGCGGCAAGCAAAACCGAATCGATATTGGCAGAAATATATTCGTCGAAGAGGTCGGCGGATTGCCACGCGGCGATTCTTCCTTCAGCGACAATGTTATTGTGCATTTCGTCATGAATAATGTTGTAGTAGCCGATAACTGTACCGACTATAAAAATCGTAACGACACTGCCGGCTATCATTGCTTGCAAAACCAATTCTTTGCTGCATTGTCTGATTATCAGTACGGCTAGAATCATTAAGGCGACGGCAACAATTAATTGCAAGCCGTCAATCATGAAGACAAAATCTTCCGTGCCGATTTTTGTTGCAAGTCCGTAAGCACTCATAATCAGCGCAAGCATTGTTGCGACAAACATAAAAGTCATCGGCACATAAAGCATCCACCCTTTACGCCCCGTCGTCCGCAAGAAAACTGTTAAAGATATTAGAACCAGCGACGACAGCAACTGATTTGCCGAGCCGAATAACGGCCAAATTTTCATATAGCCCGCCAAGCACAGAAGGTAAGCCATAATCAACGTTATCACTGTCGCGACGTATTTGTTCATGAAAAATTTTGTTACGGGTCCTGCTTTTTCGCCTTCGCCCGGCGAGAAAAGTTCTTGAAAACTCATTCGACCTATTCGAGCTACCGAGTCAACGGTTGTCATTGCCAATGCCGAAACGCACATTGTTACGACGCACGCCGACATTGCAGCGGGTAATCCGAAAATTTCAAGGAAGCTGCTGATTGAGCCGGCGAAAATTTGAAACGGCGTTCCTTCGGGCAATGAACCGTTTGACGCCGCCGCGCAGGCTGTGATTAACGCTACCACACCGAGCAACGACTCAATAAGCATTGCGCCATAGCCGATACTCAACATATCTTTTTCGTTGTCGACGGTTTTGGAGGAAGTGCCCGCCGAAACCAGAGTATGAAATCCCGATACCGCGCCGCAAGCTACCATGACGAACAGGAACGGGAATAAACTTTTGCCGTTGACTTCAAAGCCGACAAAGGCAGGCATATTCATAACGGGATTAACAACGAGAATGCCGATAACGCCGCTGAATACCATACCGAGCAAAAGAAATGAGCTGAGATAATCGCGAGGCTCCATAAGCAACCACATCGGGAAAATCGACGCGATAAAGCAGTAAGCAAAGATTACGTAAAGCCAATTTTGCGTGCTAAGGTAAATCGGCAAGTTCATTCCTACAAAAAGCATGGTGATAACCAGCACGACCGCGACGCAAAATTTTTCTGTCTCTGTAGGATTATTTTTGCGAATGAAATATCCGAAACCCATTGCGACGAAGATATACAGCATGGAAATCGACGCGGCTTGAGCACTCGGCAAATTGGTTGCGTCATTGACATTCGTAACGCCGTCGAAAGTATTGGCGAGAATATCCGCGAACGCCGCCAGCAATAACAACGTGAACAGCCAACAGAATATCAGGAATAATATACGACCCGTCTTGCCGACATAGCGGTCGATTAACATTCCCATTGATTTGCCTTCGTTTTTGACTGAGGCATAAAGCGTTGCAAAATCCTGTACCGCGCCGAAAAAAATTCCGCCGACAATAAGCCACATAAGAGCCGGAAACCAACCGAACATTGCGGCGATTATCGGTCCGGTTACAGGTCCCGCGCCCGTTATCGACGAAAATTGATGAGAAAATACCGTAAAGCGCGACGCCGGCTCGTAATCCTCTCCGTCCTCGAATCTGTGCGCCGGAGTAACCGCCTTTTCATCTATGCCCCACGTTTTGACAAGCCATTTGCCGTAAAACAGATAAGCGATAATGAATGCAATAATAGAAAATCCAACAATCGGCAAGCTTTGCATGATGTGCCCCCTTTATCTTAAAATCGCAACCGTAAATCAGCTTTAATGTATAGTCTTCGCCCCGTTAATTGTCAAGGGACACTTTAAAGAAAAATTTTTTGCGACAAAAATATTCGGCATGAAGAAAGTTTGCAACTTGCTTTTAATGAAAAACAATGCAATAATTGCTTGTAAAGAATAAAAGGAGGCGATTTTTTTGAGTGCTTTAACTATCCGTCAAAAACTTAATCTGATTTTCGTTGTTCTGATTCTGGTTTTTGTCGCAGTCAGTGTTTATTCCGCTTACGCCCTTAACAAAATTAATGAAGGTGCCATGCGAATTGCCACAACCCATTTGCTCAGCGTGCTGGTTGCCACCGACAACGGTAAGGCTATGGAGCAATACCGACAACTGGAATATTCCATTGTTACCGCGCCTAATTTGGTCAGTCGCTCTTACGCCGAAAAAAAAGCCGGCAAACTCGCCGACCAAATCGACATTACTTTTAATGTGCTCGAAAGCAGTATGGAAGGAAATCGCGATGATAATCTTCATTCCTTACGACAGGAATGGACGGAGTACAGAAAACACCTCGACAATATCATTACTCTTTCCAATAACAATCAAGCCGTTCAAGCCGCGCAGATTCTCGACAACTCTTTAAACAAGTTTGAATATCTGTCGGATTTGCTCCTTAAAGTCATTGACGCCCGCAAGGACTTTATCAACGCCGAAACGCGCATTGCCTCTGCCGAATACGAACGAACCAAATTTATCTTGATTGCGTCGGTTATTTTCGTCATTGTAATTTCTGTCTCTATGGCATTTTACTTAAGCCGCTCGATAAATACTTCCATTCAATATCTTATCGAAATTGCCAACCGCATTGCGCAAGGTAATTTGAAAGGCGACGTGTCTGCCAAAACCAATGATGAATTCGGTATGCTTACAAATGCTTTTGGCGAGACCGTTAAGCAACTTAAAAGTCTTATCAAGGGAATTACTTCTACCGCAGAAAATCTGGTTTCTTTCTCGGATCAACTTACCGCCAATGCCGACCAGTCTGCACAGGCAACGCAACAAGTTGCAAATTCTATCAGCAACGTTGCTTTCAATATGACCAAGCAAGGCGAGGAAGTCAATTCTTCCGTCGTGGAAATAAATAACATGACCGAAGATATAGCCGCCTTTGAAAAACTCTCGGAGCAATCTTCAAAAGCCGCCAATGACGTTGCCGAAATCGCTAAATCCGGTCGCGAGGCAGTTTCGGGAGCAATTTCTCAAATGGAAACCATAGCCGTTTCCGTCACCGAATCCGCCGAAGTTATTCGCCAACTCGCGGAGCGTTCCGAAGAAATCAGCCACATTTCCGATACAATCAGTGCCATAGCCGAGCAAACAAATTTGCTTGCGTTGAATGCGGCTATTGAGGCTGCCCGCGCAGGTGAACACGGTAAAGGTTTTGCTGTCGTTGCCGGCGAAGTTCGCAAGCTTGCCGAAGGCTCAGCCCTTGCCGCCTCCAAGATTGCCGAATTGATTAAAGTTATTCAAGATGATACAACCAAAGCCGTTGAACGCATGGAACAGGGAACTCGCGACGTTCAAAGCGGTAAAAGCGTCGTAGATAATGCGGGCAATTCTTTCAGCACGATTGTTCAAGCCGTTATCGGGCTTACCAAGAACGCCGAAATTATTTTGAAAGCCGCTCAATCTTCGTCCGTTAAAATAAATAAGCTTGTCGCAGTTATGGACGAGTTGAATAAAACCAGCAATGCCGTTTCGCAAGAAGCCGAGTCTGTCTCTGCCGCTACCGAGCAACTTTCCGCCTCTATGGATGAAATCGCCATTGCCAGTAAGAATATGTCCGATATGGCGCAGAAATTGCAAGATTCGACTTCCCAATTCCAGTTGTGAGGTGTTTAACGTGCGGAAAATTTTTTTGATTTTATGTTTGGCTGTTTGCACGGTTCTAACGGGCTGTGGAAATGAAGTCGGACAAAAAAATACTGTCGAGCTTTTATTTCCCAATCCCAACAGCGGCATTTGGAAATATGTAGGTGAATTGTGCGCTCAACTTATGCGCGAGGCAAATTACGAAGTCGATTTGCAGTATTGCACAGACGCGGCGACTCAAATTGAACAGCTTAAAGAGGCAATCGAAAAAAATCCTGCCGCAATAGTAATCGGTGCGCAGGATACGGGTGCCCTCGCCGAGCCGTTGGCTCTTGCCAAAGAAAAAGGCATTCCCGTTATTGCTTACGACAGATTGATTATGCATACCGATGCCGTCTCTTACTATGCGTCCTTTGAAAATAATTCTGTCGGCGAATTTCAAGCCCGCTACGTCGAAGAAAAACTTAATCTCAAAAGCGGCGCAGGTCCTTTCACGATAGAATTCATAGCCGGTTCGCCCGACGACAGCAACTCCACACTATTTTTCAACGGAGCTTATGATTATTTGAAACCTTACATTACCAAAGGGCAACTCGTCGTTCCTTCGGGACAAACGGATTTCAGAGCGGTTGCGACTGACGGTTGGAAACCCGATAATGCCCAAGCCCGCATGACTGAAATTCTTCGCAAGTATTATTCGGACGGAAAATCTTTGAACGTCGTTATTGCCGCCAATGATGATTTGGCAGAGGCTTTGATTAAAGCGGAGCAAAGTGTCGGATATAACGGAGCTCCGACAATCTTGACGGGACAAGACGCCGGAGCCAATGGAGTTGCGAATATAAAAGCGGGCAAGCAATCAATGACGATTTATAAAGACCCTGCAATTCTTTGCGCTAAAATTGTTCGTATGGTTAAAGCCGTTACCGAAGGCAGTCAGCCCGCCATTAATGACGTTACCAATATCCGAAATGACGTTATGACTATTCCCTCTTACCTTTGCATTCCCATGATTGTAGACATTGAAAATATCGGTATCGTTAAAGACTTTCGTTAATCATGAACTTCATCGGAAGAAAATCTGACGTAGCAAGCTTTGCCGCGTTCCTTCGATTCGTAAAGTGCTTTATCTGCCAACAAATATAATTTCTTGAAGTCGTAATTGCCGGCGTCGGTTCCTATTCCGATACTGCAAGAAAAATGTTCCGCATCGCCGACTTTTAAGATTGCGAGTTCATGTAAAATTTCCTGTGAAATTTCTTCCGAACGTCCCAAGTATTCTTTGGACATATCGGGCATAAAAACCATAAATTCATCGCCGCCGACTCGCCCGATAATATCTTTAGTTCGGAAGGCTCGCCCCAAAATCAGTCCGAAGGCTTTTAAAACTTCATCGCCGATTTGGTGTCCGTAGTTATCGTTGACATGCTTAAAATTGTCGAAATCCAAAATTAACAAGACGGAGACATCATTCGGCTTTTTGTTTTTAATGGCTGCCTTAACCTCGTCTTCAAACGAACGCTTGTTAAATAAGCCCGTCAACAGGTCGTGCTTGCTTTTATTCGTTGCGTCGTAGAATTCCTGTGAAAAGCGGGCAACATACCAGCGGATAAATAAAAATGCCACGAACAGAATAACCAAAGCGGTTATCGTCGTAGTCAAAATATAACGCTCGATAATTTGATTGAAACCGTCGGTCGATTGAGAAGTCATCAGCGCACCGACGACGCTGTTATTGCTGTCTTGCCTGATCGGGATAACATATGCTTGACAAGTTCGTCCGTTGATTTTAATACTTCGACACCAAAGCTGGGAGCCGTGAGCCAACGTATAATTTCTAATGTGATCTATCGCGTTTGTTTCGACGGTACGAATATCTTCCTTATTCATTATCGAAGTCATTTCCGAAGTATCCCAAAAGAAAAAAGTTACGTCGACATTGGTTTGTTTTTTCAGCTCGTCGACAATCTCGGTCGCGGCTGAAACATTAAAATTCATACCGCGCCAAACATTGCCGTCCGCTTTCCTGCCGTAATCGCCATAACCGTGACTTGAATACAATGCCAAAGCTGCAAGTGCCGTTGACTTCAAGTTTCCTTGCTTTTCGTCATAAAGACCGGAACGAAATTGCATAAAGCCGATTGTCAGCGCGATTGTCGCGAAAACCAAAATCGGAATGCAATTCGCGATTAAAAGTTTTGTACTGTACTTCATGGCGGTTGCTCCTAAATCATATTGAGTCTTTGTAAATGACTTTAACGCCCGTGTCGATTAAAGTATTTTTACCGTTGTAATTGCCTTTCAAAGCTTCAACTGCAATTTTAATTCCGTCATAGCCCATAACCTGCGGTTTCTGTTGTAAAGTAGCGTAAAGGGCACCGTCATAAAGTAAAGTTAAAACCGCGTCTGAGGTATCGAAGCCGACTATGATTTGTTTTGAATTCGAGTCTCTGATTTGTTCGCCCAATGCAAGGGCTGTTCTTTCATTCGAGCCGAAAAATGCCACGTATTCGGGATGCTCGCTCACGAAATTTTTTATGCGTTGCGGGTCATCTTCCATAAAAAAAGTATCGTCCAGATTAAAATCCGTGTCTTCAAATACTTTGCGAAAGCCTTTAACTCTCAACGAGGTACTTGTGACGTTACTTTTGTTCACCATCAAGCCGATTGTGCCGGAAGTAATTCTTGATTCAATCAAAGCGGTTTTCATTGTTTCGCCCGCTATCATTCCCGCCAATTCATTATCCGTAGCCAAAAATGCCACGCAGTCGAATTCTGCGGCATTGTCGACATAAATAATTTTAACTCCTGCTTTGGCGGCTTTTTCGATACTTTCATTGACGCCTCGCGGGGAACTTGCCGCAAGTAAAATGGCATTGGCTCCTTCATCGATTGCCTGTTCAATGCAATGTCTCTGAGGCAAATCTTCATTGACATCGGGAGCAATCCATTTGTAATCGATACCGCCGAGTTCGGAAACTGCCTTACGACACCCCGAATCTATCGACTTCCAAAAATCGTCCGCCAAATCCATTGTTATAAGATAAATCTTGTAATCATTTTTTTTATCAAGCGATTTTTCTGCGCGGTCGGAATCTTCGATTACAATAATATCCGGATTTGTCGAACAGCCGCCGAGAAAAATTGTCATACAAACGAGGAGGATAACTTTTAAAAAATTTTTAGCTTTCATTACGGTCAGCTCCTCACAAAAAATATTGTTGTCAACAATAATTATTTTAGCATACCGAAATTTTAAAAGCAACGGGCGATATACTCCCGTTTAAGGTTTTACGATTGTTTTCGACGGTAAAGAAAAGTTTACGTTTGCCGAAAAGAAAATCTGATAAAATCATATAAGCATTATTTAAGGAGAATACGCTGATGAAAAAAACTGCGACGATACGCCAAAAAATACGGCGAAGAACGATTGCTTAAATGTTTGAACGGCGCGGATAATTCTTGCGACTTGTCAAAACTTTTGGAGCGTGTGAAAGATGATTTAAATGAACACGTCGGAACGGCGGCGCAGTCCTATGATATTACATGCTTGCTGTCAAATTTAATTTGTAGCGATTGCATAAAGAAATATTTACCGCATGTAAAATTTTCTTGTGGTAAAATTTGTTGCGGTCGAGGGGCGATTGTTCCCAACGTGTAACAAAAAAGGATTTTCGACGTACAATGAGCAAGAAAAATTTTTAGGAGTGATAAGCATGACAAAGGAAAAAAATATCAACGCAACTGCGGAGCAGGACAGATTCGCCGATGAAGTCATGACCGATGACGAACTTGAACAGTTAGCGGGCGGTGTAGGCGGAAAAATGTATGATCCTTTCGGTCGTCATGATGAAGATCCTTATGGAACTACAGGAAAATAAATTAGTTAAGTCGGTGACAAAATGAAATCTAATATTCGTCAGCGCGTGTTTCGTTTGGTATTGTCGGCAAGCGTGCTGACGTTTCTTGTTTTGGTCGGCGTGGCGTTAATTGGTATGTTCTCAATTCGCTATACACTCGACGAAAGAAGCGCGGCACTCAGCGAATATTCGGCAAATTATATTCAAGAAACAGTTACGGAGCGCAGAAAAATCGGACTTCAAGAACTTGCAAAGGCAAAGGCTCAATATATAGACAAGGAACTGACGAAACAAAGTTGGGACGCCAAATATTTGTCGGACGCAATGAATCTTGAGCTGAAAACCCCGACGACAGGATTTTTGGCGCGAAATTTGGCAGTGGCAAATTATCAGCCGATACATTCAGGTGAGGCTTACATTTTTTACACGCCGGAACTTAGGGAACGCGCCATAGACGCCGCCCTTGCAGAGGAAATAAATCGCGCCTGCAACATTTCCTCATATCTTATTCCCTTCGGAGACCGATACCAAAGTTATTTTTCGTCGTTCATGGTTGCATCCAAGAACGGATATTTTATTTGCGTCGAGACTGCATTTAACGAGGAGTTCATTGATTTTGATGAGGATTTTTTAACGAGCTATGATTTTCGGACGCGCCCTT
>JAFZIQ010000099.1 GCA_017554285.1 Selenomonadaceae bacterium | reverse complement strand
GCCCCGCGGTTAGGGATAACAGTAGCGGTGAAGACATTTTTACCGCTTAGATCAATAGCTTTATCGTAGTAAGCCCCGGGCGACCTTACGAGCTGTGACACGATAACTCTTTCCGCCCCATTAATAATAAATGTTCCGGTGGAAGTCATTATGGGAAAATCACCCATGAAAACTTCCTGTTCTTTAACTTCGCCTTTAGCTTTATTAAGAAGTTTGACTTTAACACGAACAGGGGCGGCATATGTGCCGTCGCGTTTTTTACATTCATCGAGGGAGTATTTAGACTCGCCGAAGGTGAAAGAATCGAAGAAAAGTTCGAGATTACCGGTGAAGTCGGAGATGGGCGAGATGTCTTTAAAAATTTCCTGAAGACCCTCATTTTTGAACCAATCGTAAGAATTACGCTGAATATCGAGGAGATGAGGCATCTCCATAACTTCTTTGATTCTGGCGTAACTGTATCGAGTTCGCTTACCCACTCTAACGGGATTAAACATTAACGTCACTCCTCACCTTAATTTAAATGCGCGGCGCAACCTCTAAGAAATACCCGGCAGACACGACGCGCATAGTTCTCCATATTACTGTCAATCAGTAACAATGAATTTTATCTTTAAACAATCATTCTGTCAAGTGTTTTAGGAACAAAATATTGAATCGGGCAACGCAATGTTGGCATAAAAAAATGGGCTAAACTCCGATTGAGAGCGACGCCCCTATTTTTTTATTTTCCGATACAGAACTTGGAAAAAATTTCGTTGATAACGTCTTCGCTGACTGATTCGCCCGTCAATTCGCTGAGACATTCAAGCGCGGTACGCAAGTCTATCGAAATAAAATC
Source organism: Selenomonadaceae bacterium (assembly GCA_017554285.1). GTDB lineage: Bacteria > Bacillota > Negativicutes > Selenomonadales > Selenomonadaceae > Quinella. The sequence goes on along the minus strand of JAFZIQ010000099.1, from coordinate 7,936 downwards.
AATTCCGTATTTCAATCGAATGGTATCTTGAGCCTCACGCAGATGTTTTACGGCTCGACGAATAAGATCCGCTTCGCGCTCATCACGGACAAAACTCATTTCAAAATCAATCTTGCCGACGCGCTCGGTTATTGCAGATAAAAGTTTATCGGTACCCGCCCCGCTCTTAAGAGAAATTTCAATCACCTGCGCGGCGGGAATTTTTTTTGCAATCTGCGCGGCAGTCGTAACTTGCGGCAAATCAATTTTAGTCAGCAAAATAATTGCCTCGCGGTCGGTTAGGAGTTTAAAAATTTCTTCGTCTTCGTCGTCAATCGGTCGCGAGCCGTCGAATAATGCAAGGATTAACTCCGCTTTTTGAGCACAATTTTTGGCGCGTTCAATGCCGATTTTCTCAACCGCGTCACTCGAATTGCGTATGCCCGCCGTATCAATAATTTTAAGCGGAATGCCTCCGACGTTTACGAATTCTTCAATGCTGTCACGTGTCGTGCCGGGAATGTCGGTTACAATGGCTCGCTCCGTCTTGGCGAAAAAATTTAACAGGCTCGACTTGCCGACATTCGGCTTGCCTATTATTGCCGTCTCCAAACCTTCACGCAAAATTTTCCCCGTCATTCTATTTGCCAAAAATTTATTAAGCCTATCAATCTGCGCGGAAATATTTTTATCAACTTCGGCTAAAGTCACGTCGTCCAAATCATCTTCCGGAAAATCAATCGTCGCCTCAATATGCGCCGTTGAATTTAAAATCGCTTGCCGAATTTCGCATATTTCCTTTGAAGTCTTGCCCGCCAACCGATTTTGAGCAACACTTAACGCGGTTGAAGTTTTGGCTTGTATTACGTCTAACACGGCTTGCGCTTGAGTCAAATCTATTCGCCCGTTAAGAAAGGCTCGCTTTGTAAATTCGCCGCGCTCGGCAGGACGCGCCCCCGCTTCAAACGTCAACTTTAAAACTTCGCGCAGGACAACGCTCCCGCCGTGACATTGCAATTCAACAACATTTTCTTTGGTGTAAGATTTCGGAGCACGCATGACTAATGCTATCGCCTCGTCAACGACTTCGCCCGAAAAATTTTTTACGTGCCCGAAAATTATTTTTCTGTCTCCGATAAGCGGTTTATCAAAAATTCTCTGTGCAATGGCAATCGAATCCTCGCCGCTCAAACGAATAATCCCGACGCCCGCAACTCCTGCCGCCGTCGCTATCGCGCTGATTGTTTCTTCCACGCTATCACCTCATAAAAAAAGCCCGACGCTTTGACGGGCAAATATTTATTTCATACAGTTTTTAATTTACCTCCTGCCGCGTTTGGGCGAAACGATAACATAACGATAAGGCTCCTCGCCCGCGCTGTGAGTTTCGACGCGATTGTTATCTTGCAACGTCGTATGAATAATTTTGCGTTCGTGACGGCTCATGGGTTCAAGTTTAACTTCCTTGTGAGTTTTGACAGCCCGCTCCGCAACACTCTTTGCCAATTTAATCACAGTCTCTGCGCGGCGACGGCGGTAATCTTCAACGTCCAGTGTGAAATAAATTTTATCGGTAAGCTTGCGATTGACCGACAGATTCAAAAGATATTGCAAAGAATCAAGGGCTTGTCCGTGTTTGCCGATTAAAACTCCCAAGCCTTTTCCGCTCAGATTGAAAATATAACCGTCGTCCAATGCCTCAGTTTCGATTGTGACTTCAAGGTTCATCGCCTCGAATACGTCCCGTAAAAAATTCTCTGCCGAATTTACAACCTGTTCGCGAGTAATAATTTCCGGCTCCGAAGGTTCGACAGGCGACGGTGCCAATACCGGCTCAATCGCGGGCGTCGGCTCCGGCTCAACAGGTTCTTCTTCCCGCGCAGGTTCTTCGATTGGAATCGATTTAATCGGAAAAATTTCCTTAATCTTCGGCGGCTCGATTTCCTTTAACGTGGCACGAATTTTGGCGGGCGTCGCTCCGAATAATCCGAAAAGCTTTTTCGCCGGCGTCTCCAAAATCTCAATCTCAATGTCACTTTCCTTGACGCCGAGTTCTGCCGCCGCCGCTTGAATCGCCTCTTCAATCGTCTTGCCGGTCTTTTCAATCACTTTCGCCATTTAAGCAACCTCCTTGCCGTCTTCTCTATTTGTCCACCATTGTTGAATAATCTGGACAATGTTCATCGTTACCCAATAGAGCACCAGCCCTGCGGGGAATTGCAAACTTATCCAGCCGATAAACAACGGCATTATTATCATCATTATTCGCATTTGCTGATTGGCTTCGCTTGTATTGGACATCATCTTTTGCTGAAGGAAAGTCGTTGCCGCCGATAAAAACGGCAATGCATAAGTCGGATCCGCTTCCGATAAACTCGGCAACCATAAAAAGGACGGAGCCGCGCCGCCGTAATCAAAACTGTACAGCGTATAATACATGCCCATCAGAATCGGCATTTGAATAAGCATGGGCAAACAACCCGACATCGGATTTGCGCCCTCTTTTTGATACAACTCCATTAATTTTTGTTGCATGACTTGAGGATTGTCCTTGTACTTTTCCTGTAATTTTTTCATCTGCGGCTGAATCCTCTGCATAGCCTTCATTGATTGGAGTTGTTTTTTAGTCAGCGGGTAAACCAAAATTTTTATCAGTATGGTTAAGATAATTATTGCCAAGCCGTAGTTTGGGACGCCGAGTAATTCTGTCAGCGAATAAAGCGCGTTCAGTACGACAGTCATTAAGTGTTCTATCGGCTCGAAAATGCCGCTAAAGAGTCCGGGCTCTTCCAAAAAATCACATCCTTTTAGGGAACAGGGAACAGGGATTAGGGATTAGGGATTAGGGAACAGAAATTTTAGTTCCTAGTTAATCAACCGGATCATAGCCGCCTTTGCAAAACGGATTGCAACGCAAAATTCTTTTGAGCGTCAACAAGCCTCCGTGTGCCCAGCCATATTTTTTAAGTGCGTCGATTGCGTAATTTGAACACGTCGGCACAAATCGACAACACGACGGCTTCAGCGGCGACAACCATTTTTGATAGAATTTTACTAGCGATATTAAAAATCTTGTCACGGCTTAAAAATTTTCGCCCTCCTGCAAACGTCAAGAAAAGCCTGTTGCGCATCTTGGAATTTGGCATTGACGAGAAATTTTCTGCCGATAAGAATTATTCCGCAGTCGCGGCGGAGAGAATTTTTATTGAGTCGATAAGCCTCGCGCATCAGTCTTTTGACACGGTTACGAACGACCGCGCCGCCGAGTTTTTTACCGGCTGCGAATCCGACTTTGCCGTTATAACGTTCATTATTGACGATCAGCAAAACCAGTGCATGATTTGAAAACGAACGCCCTCTGGAATGTACTGCGTTGAAATCGTGTTTGCCGCGAAATATTTCACTTTTACTCAATCGAAACACTTATTATCCTCCACCCGCCGATAAAACGAAAAAAAAGGCCACTCCGATTAGTGACCTGCCGCACTCTCAAGCTGTAAGCACTTTTCTGCCACGCTGACGGCGTCTTTTAATAACAAGCCGCCCGCCTTTAGTTTTCATGCGTTCGCGAAAGCCATGCGTTTTTTTACGCCAATGGGAATTGGGCTGGAAAGTTCTTTTCAAGCCTGTCGCCTCCTTACAAAATGTTCAAAGTTGAACCTCCCACCGCCTGTAGAGGCGGGAGTATTCTCGCTTATTTTGGATAAACGTATAGATTATAGCCGCGCCGAAATTTACTGTCAAGCGGCTTTATATTACAATCATCGGCGGCGTCGTGAAATCTTTATAAAAATTTTGCGGCGGCTCGAATAAAAGTCCGCGCAGATTCGTTGCCGACACGTCGAACAATAAAATTTTTTGGTAAGGCTCCAAAAATCTCTTTTGCTCGCAAAGGTCGCGGCGATTCAAATGCTTTGTGACTTTCGTGATTGTCGGCACGGAGATTTTTTTTAATAAGGCTCGACCGCGCAGGTTGAAAGCCAAAACTCTCGCGCAAGTTGCAGCGTCGAGTGTCGCAATTTCATCTGCCGTCACGTCCAATAAGAAATGTAAAAGCAAACGTCGGATTCGGCTTGCGGTGTATCTTCGACCAACCAAAATTTTTATAAGCTCCGAAAAATTTTTAGCCGATGCCGCGTTTAATAATCTGAATTCAAGTCCCTCCGTCATGCCGTAAATTTTTTTCAAATCATCTGCGCGGGAAGTTAAAAGTTTGGCGATTATCGGGCGGAATAAAAGATTTTCATTGACCAAATTTTTTTCTGCGCGGAGAGATTTTAAAGTTTCAGTGTCGATCTGCGCAGAAATTTTTTCCCAATCGGGCGATTGCTCACGGACGGCGGCTCTTATGGCAGACGCGCTTGAAAATTTTTCCTGCAAAGTCAAATCGCCGTAAGCGGAACCGATTCGCTTTATTAACAGCGGCGAAATTGTTTTCGGCAAAGCCCGCAGATATTCAACGGCTAAAATCGTATTGGGCTGACGTAAAATTTTTTCGTCAAGCGTCGTGACTTCCGATAAAATTTTCGTGACTGCCGCCGCATATGAAATTCCCTGCGACATAAGCATATGAAGATTTTCTGTAAAAAATTTTTGCTCGAAAGAATCGGCGGCTGATTTTAATTTTTCCAAGTCGTCAGTCTCGGCTCCGAACGCCAATTTATCGACAACGCCCAAACTCTCAAGCAATTTTATTCCGCCGCGTGCAAAGTCCTGAGCACTTCGTACCGCCTTGACAAACGGCAATTCCAAAACCAAATCGCAACCGTTTAAAATCGCAAGTCGCGCCCGCGTCCACTTATCCAAAATCGCCGGCGAGCCTCTTTGAGTAAAACTCCCGCTCATTACGGCGATTATCTCTTCATCACAGGATTTTTTTATCTGCGAAATTTGGTAAGCGTGCCCCGCATGAAACGGATTATATTCCGCGATGATACCGACAGCCATAAAGAAAACCCCTTTAAAAACCTTGCAATAAAATATTTATTGTTATATACTTCGCGTCGACAGATAAATAAACTGAAAAAAATATGTATCACGAGGTGAATGCTTTGCAACTTTTAAAAGCTAAAAAATTAATCGCGGCGGCTATGTTCGGCGCATTTGTAATTTCAACTCCCATGACGGCAGACGCCAGAATTCACGACCCGAAAATCGAAACCAAATCCGTTGAAAGAAAATCTTTACCGACTTTGCGCGAGCGAGTCTCCGAAACTATGGAAATGTTCAAATCAACGAAATATGAAGAGGAAGCCTTTGAGATTGTTGACAGTGAACCGCAATATTTTCAAGTACCGCAGACGATTTCAATTTCCGACACTTCGATAATAGGAACGCCGATAGCAACTCAACAACAATGCGTTCGATATTTACTTCGGAATAATCCGAACCCGAATTTAAACGTTTCGGCAGAAGAAATTGTAGCTTATTACTACGAAGAAGGCAGTCGCGAGGGTATTCGTCCCGATGTGGCGTTCGCGCAGGCTCTCAAGGAGACGGGATTTTTCCGTTACGGCGGCGATGTCATTCCCGAACAAAATAATTATTGCGGTTTAGGCACGACGGGCGGCGGAGTCAAAGGAGAATTTTTCGCTACTCCTCAACTCGGAGTAAGGGCGCATATTCAACATTTACTCGCCTATTCTTCGACAAGACGCCCGACAATGCCCGTAGTAGACCCGCGATACAGTTTGGTTCGTCAAGCTTACGGCTCGCGGACTCTGGGCACGTGGCAAGATTTGAACGGTCGCTGGGCAGTACCGGGCAGATATTACGGACAAGAAATTTTATCCATGTTCAAAGACATTTTAATTCAATAAATTTTCGGAGCAAGTACTATGTCAGAAAATGAAATGCAACGCGGTCTGAAGAATCGCCATTTGCAGATGATAGCATTGGGAACGGCGGTCGGCACGGGCTTATTCTACGGCTCGACGGCGACAATCGCGCTTGCAGGTCCCGCTGTCTCGCTGAGCTACTTAATCGGCGGGATAATTATTTTTTTTATCGTCAGAATGCTCGGCGAAATGTCGGTTGAAGAACCTGTAAGCGGTTCCTTCAGTTATTATGCCTCAAAATATTGGGGCGACTTTCCGGGATTTTTGGCGGGCTGGAACTATTGGTTCCTTTATATAATCGTCAGCATGGCGGAATTGACGGCGGTATCAATTTATGTCGCTTATTGGTTCCCCGATTTGCCGGCGTGGATAAGCGCGTTAATCTGTCTGATATTTATAACCGTGATAAATCTTGTGACGGTCGGCGCGTACGGCGAAATAGAATTTTGGATGGCATTGATAAAAATTTCCGCGATAGTCTTAATGATTCTGTTCGGCTCGTATTTGATTTTCGCGGACGCAAGACCTTTTCCCGAAAATTTTTCAAATCTCTGGGCGCACGGAGGATTTTTCCCGAACGGTTTAAGCGGAATGATTATGTCGATTGCGCCTGTGCTGTTCAGTTTCGGCGGTATTGAACTTTTGGGCATAACGGCGGGCGAGGCTGAAAATCCCGATAAGACAATTCCAAAAGCTATCAATCAAGTTATCTACAGGATTTTGATTTTCTACGTCGGAACGATGATTGTTTTGATGACGCTTTGGCAATGGAACGAAGTCGGCAAAGACGCAAGCCCATTCGTACAAATTTTTGACAACGTGGGAATTCCTGCGGCGGCGAACATTTTAAATTTCGTCGTGCTGACGGCGGCGGTAAGCGTTTACAATTCGGCGATTTACTCCAATTCGCGAATGCTTTACGGCTTGGCTGTGAGCGGCAATGCTCCGAGATTTTTTAAAAAACTTTCAAGGCGCGGCGTCCCCGTCAACGGAATTTTAGTTTCATCGGGGATAACTCTTTTGGTCGTCGTCATGAATTACCTTTTGCCCGGCGAAGTGTTCAATTACGTTTTTGCAGTCGTAACGGGCGCGATTGTGACGAGCTGGGGTTTAATCGTCTTGACGCATTTAAAATTCCGCAAGTACTGCGCGGCGGCGGGCATAGTTCCGAAATTTAAATCGTTATTCTATCCGTTTGCCGATTATTTATGTTTGGCATTTTTGGCGGGCGTGTTGATAACAATGGCGATGATGGACGATATGAGATTGGCGGTAATCGTCATGCCGATTTGGATTTTGATAATTTGGCTGTTCTATAGGTCGAAGTAAAAATAATTGCCTTAAAGATTTTGCCTCACGAAAACTTTTCGCGGGGCATTTTTTTTGTTATCATATGGGAAAATTGTAAAAGGCGGTGCGCTATGAATACAAAGTTGCAGTTTACCAATGAGGAAAAAACTGTTTTGGAAAATACTTACGGGCGACAGTTTGGAGGCATCAGCTACAATCCTCACGGGCTTGAATCGATTAGGGAATTGAATGCGCAGGAGAAGAAATTTTTTGAGGGCAAGAATTTTGTATCGTCACATTTTTTCATTCAAACGCTGTACAAAGTGCGCGGAACCGTCAGCCCGATTAAATTTAATACCATAGTCAATCGTTTGATAATCGGCAATGAAAATCTGCGCTCCAATTTCTGCAATCTCGGCACGCGAACGGTTAAAGTTATTCGTCCGGCAATTTCCGTGAAACCCGAAGTTATCTTCCGCAATATGACAAACGTAAAGAAAGAAGACCTCGATGAGGAATTCACAAAAATTTTTGAGGCGGATACTCGTCGCGGAATCGACCTTGTTCACGACCCGTTGATTCGTTTTGCCGTTTACAAGACGAGTGAAGATGAATTTGCGTTGTTGGTTACGATGCCGCGCATAATTTCCGAGACCTTCGACGTTGAAGAATTTCTTTGCCACCTTTTCGACCTTCCCATTGAATTTAAGCCGAAAAAAATTCCCGTCAATTTACCGCCGAAAAATTATGAAGCAATCCGCGAATACTGGGCAAAAATTCTCGATAATCCGCCGCCGCCGCCCGTTCTCCCTTACGAACAGAAAAAAGAG
>JAFZIQ010000098.1 GCA_017554285.1 Selenomonadaceae bacterium | reverse complement strand
GTATGTTCGCCGTTACCTGCAAGCCCGATCATTGGTTTAGCCTTAAAACTGACTTCGAGACCTTCAGCGCGGAAGACTTCTTTAACGATAGTGCGGACGAACATTTCATTATCGGCGGCTTGAACGGCATCGGCGAATTTCCAATCGATTTCGAGCTGTTCGCAGACGTGAGTAAGGTGACCGGACTCGTTAATCTGAGCTTTAAGCCCGCCAACTTCTTTATGCCCCATTTCGACGCCGAAACCGTATTTATCGAGTTCGATAACGCATTTTTCGAGTGCACAGCGAACCGCGCCATGAGTTCTTTGCCAATATTGCTCCTGCATGACTTGCGACGCGCTCATTTCTTCGATAGCGGCTTCTTCGAGCGGCGTTTTTACCCAAAATTCGAGTTCAGTAGCGGAAGTGAAGACAATATCGGTAATATCGTTGCCGCTGACTTCGAGACCGTCAATTTCGGGCTGTTTATGGAACAAATCGAGCAATTCTTTCTTAACGAAAGCTAAAGTATCGGTAAGGATAGCGCGAGAGTCGACGCGTTTGCCTTCGTGAATCAAAAAGCTGGGAATGCGCAATGTACCGACTGGACAGCCCGTTTCATCGTCAAAATACTCGTAATTATAATCGACGAACCAATTAACGTTAGAATCGACGGGCATATCGACTTTAGCATTGTTGAGCGTGGCGATACCTGGCAAAACGACGCTTGAACCGTCAGTTTGGACAGCGCGACCGGCGTAAAATTCGTCAATATCCTTAAGGAAGAGGCGAACGGGGATTTTTTCGTCGGTATCATTACCCGCGAGGTCAATTCCGACGAGCGAGACGAATTTAATTTCTGGGTGATCGTTTAACTGCTGAATAATTTCTTCCTTAGGCGTGTTAGCCTTGATTTTGTAAAGCAAATTTTTCATTCTGATAACCTCCTTGAAAGTGTATTGGCGCGGCGAGTAACTTTTCTTTATCGAAAAAAATTGGCGCGTCCACTGGATGCAACGTCACGTTGCCCTCCTATTCGGGTTTTTCGCCCGGAATATCCATAATAGCAGCGGCACCGCGATGACCAGTACGAATTCTTACGGCGTCGCTTAATTCATAGACAAAAATCTTTCCGTCGCCGAATTTACCGGTGCGCAAGACATTTTGAGCGACTTCAAGGACTTTTTCGACTGGAATTTCGCAAACGACGGTTTCAACTTTAATTTTTGGGACTAAATTGACTTCGTACTCATGCCCGCGAAAGAATTCTTTATGCCCGCGTTGCAAACCGCAGCCGTAAACTTGAGAAACAGTCATACCGAGCACGCCGATAGCGTTTAGAGCGTCTTTAAGCTCCTCAAGCTTTGCGGGTCGGGTTATTATATCGATTTTGGTAATTTTTCTACTCATAAGCACCTCAACCTTGCGAACTTTTAACGCTGGGGAATAAATTTAAGGTGTAAGGCTCCGATTCGCCGAAAATATTAGAAGTTCCGGAATAAACGCCGGTATTATAGCCGCGTTCGCCGTGTTCGACCAAATCGAGACCGGAAATTTCTTCAGATTCGTCCGCACGCAGTGAAACAATCGCGCTGACGACTTTATAAAGCACAGTCGAGCCTACAACCGCGAAAATTACAGCGACGCCGATTGAAATAATCTGCGCGAAGAACAAATCCGTTTCTCCGTAGAAAAGACCGTTTGCGCCGTCCGGATTAACGGAAGTTGTAGCCCAAAGCCCCGTAGCAATCGCGCCCCACATTCCGCCGACGCCGTGAACACCAAATGCGTCAAGCGAATCATCATAACCGAGTTTTGCCTTAACAATCGCAACCGCAGTATAGCATATAATACCGCCGATTAAACCGATTGCGACGCTTGGCAGGATTGTAACGTAGCCCGCCGCAGGAGTTATAGCTACAAGACCTGCAACGCAACCGGATACTGCGCCGATAATAGTAGGCTTGCCGTGACGAATCCATTCAATCAAAGTCCAACCGAGAAGTCCCGAAGCCGCCGCCGTATGTGTCACGAGAAACGCATTTGCCGCGAGTTCATTCGCGCCGAGAGCCGAGCCTGCATTAAATCCGAACCACCCGACATAAAGCCCCGTCGCGCCGAGAACTGTCATAGGGATATTGTGCGGAACAATCGCCCGTTTTCCATAGCCATGACGCTTGCCAAGCAGTATACAAATCGTTAAACCGCTTACTCCGCTGAGTATGTGAATAACCAATCCGCCCGCAAAGTCTAATGCGCCGAGTTGTGCGAGAAATCCGCCGCCCCAGACCCAATGCGCCATAGGATTATATATGAAAATCGCCCAAAGCAACATAAGCAATACGAATCCTTTGAACTTCATGCGTTCGGCAAATGCGCCCGTTATCAACGCGGGAGTTAATGCCGCAAACATGCATTGAAACGCCACGAACGCCAATTCAGGAATCGTGCCGCCTTCGATAATATTATAGCCAACGCCCGACAATCCGATTTTAGATAAATCTCCGATTAAACCGTTCACGTCTGTACCGAAAGCGAGCGTGTAACCAATCAAGATGAATTCAACACTGACCATGCCGAGAATAAACATCGACTGCATTATCGTCGAGAGGACATTTTTGCTACGAACCATTCCTCCGTAAAAAAGAGCAAGTGCCGGCGTCATTATGAAAACCAACGCCGCGCTTATCAGCACCCAAGCTGTATCTCCACTGTTTATCATGTAATCACTTCCTTGCGAATCTTTATCAGCTGATACGGCGATTATATCTATAACAAAAAATCTTGTCAATCAAATTAGCTATTGTATTCAAGTATACTTTAGGAAAACAAAAAAATCCCGACAGAATTTGTCGAGACCTTTCGCCATTCCATATTAAATCATTTTTGCAGAGCGAAGTTCGCCGTTTTCTATTCTGCCGACGCCCAAAAATTTTCCGTCCGCGCAGATTCGCAAAGATTTTACGTCCGCCGCGTGAACAGTCGTCGGCAAGCCGTTCATAAAGGCGCGTATTCGATTCGGATTAAGTTCAAAGCGCGGCAGATGATTCAAACAATTTTCTATCGGCAAAATATTTTCCGTGCCGAGTTCGTCAAGCGTCAAAGCATTTTTTAAATCGAAGTCGCCGACTCTCAGCCGAATCAAATTCTTCAACGTCGCGGGCAAATGGAGTCGTTCGCCCAAATCTATCGCCAAACTCCTTATGTAAGTTCCCTTGCCGCATTCAATTTCAATAACTGCAGAATTTTCTTCGACAGAGACGAGTTTAATGTTAAAAATTTTCACGAGGCGGCTAGGCATTTCAAAATCCAAATCCTTCCTTGCCAATTCGTAAGCCTTGCGCCCGTGAATCTTTATCGCAGAAAATTTTGGCGGAGTCTGTTCGATTTCGCCGATAAAATTTTTTAAAACCGCGTTCAGCTCGTCAATCGTCGGCATTTCAAAATCATCTGCGCGGGAAATAATTTCGCCTTCCAAATCGCCGCTGTCAGTCGCAATGCCGAATAAAATTTCTGCGCGGTAAGCTTTATTGCAATCGGCAAGGTACTCGATAAATTTCGTCGCCCGACCAATAGCAAT
>JAFZIQ010000097.1 GCA_017554285.1 Selenomonadaceae bacterium | reverse complement strand
CGCAGTCAAAGAACGCGGCGCAACTTTTATACTTTTGGAAGTGAGACCGAGCAATAAGGCGGCGATTGAACTTTACAAGGGCTTCGGATTTCAGATTGTCGAACGGGAAGAAAATTATTATTTGGACGAGGACGCTTGGATAATGGCGCGAGATTTTTCATGATTACTTTCAGGAAAATGATTCCCGATGACGCGGACGCGGTTGCCGAGCTTGAATTGAAATGTTTTGCAATGCCTTGGAGCCGCGCAGATTTTTTGCGTGAAAATAACAATGAGTTGGCTGAGTATATTGTCGGCGAGCTTGATAAAAAAATTGTGGCATATGCGGGCGCGTGGGTATCGTTTGAACAAGCGGAAGTTATGCATGTAGCGGTTGATCCGACACTTCGCGGGCAAGGTATCGGGACGATTTTATTTGGCGAGTTGATTGAGGCAGTTAAAAAACGCGGAGCGACTTCGATAACTTTGGAGGTTCGACCGAGCAATATTGCGGCGATTAAACTGTATGAGAGTTTCGGCTTAAAAAGTGTCGGGCGGCGGAAAAATTATTATCTCGACAACAACGAGGACGCTTTGATTATGTGGAATACGCGGCTTTAGGAGGTCGGCGACGATGAAAACCGACAATTTTTTTCTGCGAATAGCGCGGATTATTTGTTTTGTTATTTGCATTTGTTTACCTTGCGTTTCCAATGCTCAAGCCGGATTTACTGCAAATTGGTGGGACAATAACAGACTCACTGCCAAAGGTTTCGGACTTCCGCCTGAGAAATTTATTGATAATCCGTACCAAGCAAAGCTTATGGCTCGCCGCGCCGCTTTGATGGACGCTTACCGCCTATTAGCCGAACAAGCCAAAGAAATTCATATTACGGCGACAAAGACAATCGGCTCCGAAATTGAAGCGGGCAGTATTAAAAAGGGCAAAATTGACGCCGTAATTAAAGGCGCGGAACTTTTATCTGTAGAATACGGCGAGGATAATACTTGCACCGTTATTGTAAGTGTTCCGATTTACGGCGTGAAGGATTCGCTTTCAAAAGTGGTTTTCAAGCCCGAAGGTAAAAAAAATTTCCCGCTCCCCAACCGTTACAAAATCTCGACGGGGAATTACACGGGGTTAATTATTGATTGCGGCGACTCGGATTTAAAGCCCGTATTATCGCCTGTTATTCGCAACGAAAATAATCAATTCGTTTACAGCTACAGCAACCTTGATTATGAAAAAGTTTTATCGAGAGGCATGGTCGGCTACGTCAAAAAAGAATCTGTTGCCAACAATCCTTTGCTGATTCCGAATAAGACAGGAAAATATATGCCCCTCAGTTACACCAAAATAATTGAGAATAAATTGTTGCTCGTGACTTCTGCGAATGTTAATAATAATGCGTCGCGAGCCGGCAATAATCCGCTGATTATAAAGGCAACGGGTATGTCGGACGATAACAGTTGCCCGATAATATCTGCGGAGGATTCGGACAGGATTTTGGCTGAAAATCAAATCTCACATTTTCTGGACGACGGTGCAGTAATATTTACGGGCTACAGAGTCGGCGGCGTAAGAGCTTAACAAGCCATGAAAAATATTGAGGCGTTATTGATTGCCGCGCTTATCACTGCGATTGCGGCGACGGAAACATTGGACGATTTGGATTACAGAATTTCCGATTGGCTTTATCAAAAGACGAGCGAGGCAAATTCTGATATTGTCGTTGTCGGCATTGATTCAATCACGTTGAATAAGCTGGGTGTGTTATCGTCATGGATTCGCCGTGATATTGCGAAGGTCATAACTTATCTTAATGAAAACGACCCAACGGCGCGTCCTGCCGTTATCGGTATCGATTTAATTTTTACTGGCGAAAATTCTCAAGACCCTGAAGCTGACAGGCAACTTGTCGAGACGATTGCAAAATATGATAACGTTGTACTTACCTCATTATCGAATGCCAAAGAAGATTCAAACGACCGCGACCCTTTTGCGATGTGGAATAAAACTTGGCAAGAGGAATTACCTTTTCAGGCATTGGCTGAAGTTGCCGATGTCGGTCACATATGCGAGCCGATTGATTCGGACGGGCTTTTACGTCATCAACTGCTTTACATGAACGTTGCGGAGCACGGACAGCGTTATTCGTTCGCAAGAGTTATCTACGAAAAATTTTGTAAGGCAAAAGGCATTACTCCGAATCAGTCGCCGATAACCGAGCGCAACGGGATTTTTTATCTGCCGTTTACCGCCAAAAGTTACAGTCAAGGCGTTAATTTCATTGATTTATTGGAGGGAAAAATTGATTCGGATTTTTATCGCGACAAGGTTATTTTAATCGGTCACTATGCGCTTGGTATGGGCGACGAATTTACGACTGTTTTGGATAAGTCTTCGTTTGTTTACGGTGTCGATATTCATGCCAATGCGATACAAGCTTTTCAAAACGGATTTTTCCCGCGTGAGGCGGCGAAGTCTCTGCAGTTGATTATACTTTTCCTAATCTGTTTTGCGACGGGATTATTTTTCCGAGTATGGAAAGTTAAAAACGTTTTGGCTTTATGGCTGATTATTTCTTCAGGCTGGCTGATTCTGTGTAAAATTTTTTATTACGGCGGAATTATTCTTCATGCCTTATGGGTGCCGCTTGCCGTCAGTGTTTTATTTGTCGGCTCCGTCACGATTAATTATGTTCGCGCCCGCGCAGAAAGTGATAAATTGACTGCGACTTTTGAACGCTACGTTGATCCTACTATTATGAGCCAACTGCTGAACGGCGGAGCCGATGCACTTGATTTGGGCGGAACGATGCGTAATATCGCCGTGTTATTCGTAGATATTCGCGGCTTTACGACGATGAGTGAACAACTTGCGCCGTCCGTTGTCGTTGAGATACTCAACCAATATTTGACGCTGACAACCGATTGTATCAGACGACATCACGGCACTTTGGATAAATTCGTCGGCGATTGCACAATGGCTTTTTGGAATGCGCCGATTACGCAGAAACAACCCGTATTGCTTGCCTGCCGAGCCGCGCTTGACATGATTAAGGGGTCTGAAAAGTTACGTGCCGAACTCAAGGAACGTTACGGGCGCGAAATTTCTTTTGGCGTCGGAGTTCATTGGGGGCGGGCTGTCGTCGGCAATATCGGCAGTCCTTTCAGAATGGATTATACGGCGATTGGCGACACGGTTAATACGGCGGCTCGACTTGAGGCTAATGCGCCCGGCGGCAAGATTTATATTTCTCGTGCGGTGGCTGATATTTTGGGCAATCGCGCAGATGTTACGTCACTTGGCGACAGTGTTAAGCTCAAGGGCAAGGCGAGAGGCTTTGAAGTTTTAACGTTGAATTCTTTAGTGGAAACGGAGGACGAATAAGAAATTTATGGAAAACGAAATGACGGCTCTCAAATTTACCGTTTTGGGAACACGCGGCTCGGTGCCTGTTGAAGGGAAGAATTTTTCACGTTACGGCGGCGCGACTTCCTGCTACAAAGTTTCGGCGGGCAAGGAAGAAATTTATTTGGACGCCGGCTCCGGCATAGTCAGCGCATTACCTGCGCGGGACACCAACATAACAATTTTGTTGACGCATATGCATTTGGATCATTTGGTCGGGTTGCCGTTTTTCATTGCGTTGACGGAAAAGGACAGACCGATTGATATTTATTCAAACAAACGTTCGGGGCTTATGCCCAAAGAGGCGATTGACAGATTGATTTCAAATCCGTTCTGGCCCTGCAAGATTGAAAATTATCCTGCGAAGGTCAGTTTCCATTTGTTACCTGAGAAATTTTTTATCGGAGACGTGGAGATTGATACATTGGAAGGTTCGCACCCCGAAGGCTCGACGATTTATAAGTTGACACGTCAAGGGAAATCGCTCGTCTATGCAACGGACTTTGAACATAATCCTGCGGCTTGCGAGTCATTGGCGGCTTTTTCAAAAGGTTGCGACTTACTGCTTTACGACGCGCAATATACGGCGGAAGAATATGAACGTTATCGCGGCTACGGGCATTCGATTCCGCAAGAAGGAATCAAAGTTGCCGATGCCGCCGGAGTCAAGAAACTTGTCTTTGTACATCATGCGCCTTTGCGTAATGATGAAGAGCTTGCAAAATTGGAAAGTACCTTTGGGGTATCGTTTGCAAAAGTCGGCGACGAATTTTTATTGTGATTGAGGAATGCTTATGGGAGAAAAAATTTCTGCGGAGCAAATGTTGAATGATATTTTCGGCATAATGCAACGTCTTTATAACGAAATGCGCTCGAATGAAAATCATCACGGCGACCATCTCAAGGTTTTTGAAATTTTTGCGGAGCTGGGTCGGACGTTGGTTGAGGCGGACAGAGCGAGCTTTTGGCGTTGGGATAAGCGGACTCATTTACTGATTACGACAGCCGCGACGGGAACAAATCAAATTGTGATAAGTGATAAGACGGGGCTTGTCGGTCAGGCACTTGCGGAAAATCGCACCGTTTTGACTAACGACCCGTATAACCACCCGAATTTTAATTCCGAAGTCGACAAAAAGACGGGCTACGTTACGAAATCTGTACTTGTTATGCCGGTCTCGAATTGTCGGGGAGAGATTATCGGAGCTTTTCAAGTCATAAACAAGCTGGGCAATGACGCGGGCTTTAACGAAACAGAGGACATTAAACGACTTTCTATAGCGGCGTTTATTTGCGGCATGGCTCTTGAGTCCGATATATTTATGGCGGATTCTCAACGCGACAACTTAACCGAGTTGAAAAATCGTTTCGGATTCCACAGCGATTATCAAAAGCATTATCGGCAAGTTGATGTTCCGATGTCAATCATCATTTGCGATATTGATTTTTTCAAAAAGGTTAATGACACTTACGGACACAATGCGGGCGACGCGGTTTTGATTCACGTTTCAAAAATTTTGGCGTCGAAGATTCGCGGTTGCGATAATGTTTATCGTTGGGGCGGCGAAGAATTTATAATTGTCCTTAAAGGCGCGACAGTCGACGAGGCGGCGAATATAGCGGAGCGCGTAAGGCTTGCGGTTATGGATTCGGTTTGCAAGTTTGAGGATAAAGAAATTCGCGTAACGATGAGTTTCGGCTGTACGGAGATTAATTCTGCGTTGTCTGTTGAGGAAAATATAAAAATTGCGGACGAGCGTCTTTATCGTGCCAAAGAAACGGGACGCAATCGGGTTATATTCAAAACAAATCCGGAGGAAAATTTTTAATGCAACTTCGCGGGACGCTGATGTTATTGGCGGCGTCATTTTTTTGGGGCACGACGTTTGTAGCACAGTTGACGGGCATGGACGAGCTGGAGCCGTTTTCATACGCGGCGGCGAGATATTTAATCGGATTTTTATCGTTGGTCGCGGTTTTGATTTACACGCGCAAAAGTCGCGCTGAAGAACGTCGGCAAAAAAATTATCGGCGCGGCTTTTTAATCGGCTTGCTAATCGGCGTAGTGTTATTCATTGCAAGTTCAATGCAACAAGTCGCCCTGCAATATTCGACGGCGGGCAAAGCGGCGTTTATCACGTGTCTTTATATCGTCTTCGTGCCGCTCGGAGCAAAATTTTTGGGGAAAATAATTCGGCGCGAAAATTGGACAGGCGCATTGCTTGCGATAATCGGCTTATATTTATTGGCGGTCGGAGAAAGTTTTTCGAT
>JAFZIQ010000096.1 GCA_017554285.1 Selenomonadaceae bacterium | reverse complement strand
TTAGAAAAATCTGTTCCCTGTTCCCTGTCCCTATTCCCTTTTTTATTGTGAATGGAGGAGATTAAATGGCATCTGCACCTGATTTATCATATGACACAATGTATACCGAGCCGAAAGCTATGACGGCTCACGAAAAAGCCGCGATTTTGTTTATCGCTTTGGGCAGTGACTGCGCGGCGAAAGTTTTCCCGCACATGGACGAGGACGAAATCGAAACTATCACATTGGACATTGCCAATAACCGACAAGTCAGCATTGCGAAAAAGAATCAGATTATCAGCGAATTTTATCAGCTTATGCAGGCGAATGATTATATTTCAACGGGCGGCGTCGAATTTGCTCAAAGTGCGTTGGAAAAAGCTTTGGGCGCGGACAAGGCAGGCGAAATCCTCAAGAAATTGACGACGAGTTTGCAAGTTCGTCCGTTCGAGTTTTTACGCAAGACAGACCCGTCGCAACTTTTGCAATTCCTACAAAACGAACACCCTCAAACAATCGCATTGGTTATGGCTTACTTATCGCCCGACCAAGCGGGTATCATCATGAGCGGCTTATCGGTAGATGCGCAAGCCGACGTTGCAAAGAGAATCGCGCTTATGGACAGAACTTCACCGGACGTTATCCGCGAAGTGGAAAAAGTTTTGGAGAAAAAAATATCATCGTTGTCGACGCAAGACTTTACGATTGCGGGCGGTGTTCCTACGGTTGTCGAGATTTTGAACCGCGTCGACCGTTCGACGGAACGCGCAATTATCGAATCTTTGGAAGTCGACAATCCCGAACTCGCCGAAGAAATCAAGCAACTCATGTTCGTCTTCGAGGATATTATTTTGCTTGACGACCGCTCGGTGCAGTTGGTTGTTCGCGAAGTCGATACCAAAGACCTTGCGTTGGCAATGAAGGCGACCAATGAAGATGTCACGGCGAAGATTTATAAGAATATGTCGAAACGTGCCGCCGATATGTTGAAGGAAGAAATTTCTTATATGGGACCCGTTAAGATTCGCGACGTTGAAGAGGCGCAGACGAAGATTGTTAATGTCATCAGGACACTTGAAGACAGAGGCGAAATTGTCATAGTACGCGGTCAAGGCGAAGGAATGTTTGTGTGATTTTCGGAGGTGTGATTATTGTACAAAAATATTGTTCGTTATCACGTAGTCGGACAGCCTGTAATAATCGGAGCCAGACCTTTGGAAGAAAAGCCCGAAGAAAAACCGCCGGAAGAACAAATCGAAGAAGAAATCACCGAAGACGAACCGGAATCGGAATCAGAATCAGAATCGAAACCCGAAACGGAGCCGGAACCCGAACGCGGTATCCCGCAAGAAATATTGGATAAAGTTTTCGCCGAGATAGAAGAAATCGAACGCAAAGAAAAACTCACGGAAAAAACTTTACAGGAGGCTCAAGAAAACAGGGAACGCGCCGAAAAAATTAAAAAGATTGCCAAGAAAGAAGCCGAAGAAATAACAGCACAAGCCGACGAGCTTAAGCAACAAGCCGAAGAAATAAAACGTCAAGCCGACGAGCTTAAACAACAGGCTGAAGAAATAAAAAAACAAGCGCAGGAAACTCTTGACGCGGCGCATAAAGAGGCTGATAAAATCGTCGAAGATACTCGGCAAGAGGCAGAGAAACTTTTGGAACAAGTTCACAAGGACGGCTACGACGCGGGCTATTCGGAAGGCAAAGAACAGGGCATTAAGGACGGCAAAGAAAAAATTAAACAAGACCTTGATGACGAAGTAAAACAGGCAAATGCTAAGGCGCAGAAAACGATTCAAGACGCCAAAGAGCAGACTTCGGAATATTTCATTCGTGCGGAAGATGATATTGCTAAGGTTTTGATGATGGCGATAGAAAAAATTTTGCCGCAACATTTTCTTGACGTGCCGCAAGTTATATTGCCGGTAGTGCGTGAGGCGATTGAACACGTCCGCGACCAGAAGCAAATTAAAGTTCACGTCGAGCCTTACAGTTATGATTTGGTATTAATGGCGCGAAGTGAATTTCAATCAATGCTGAGCGACGGGACGGCGATAATCGAAATTATTTCGGACGAGGCACTCAAACCCGGCGATTGCGTAATCGAAACTCCAAATGGCGGAGTCGACGCAAGACTTTCAACGCAAATCGGGCTTATGAAAAATGCCATTCAAAGTGTACTGAACAAATAGGAGGCGATTTATCATGTCTAATGAAGAAAAAATTTTATCCATGCTAACAAATTTGCAAAGTGACGTTGCGGACATTAAACAGCGTGTTATTGAACCGGAAAACGGAAACTCACAACCGAAAAAAAGAAAACTCACGGCTCAAGAACAATACGATGTTTTTATGGCAATGGCGAATTTGCTCAATGACGACGAAAAAGATGCTCTCGGTAAATATATGGAGGAAGAAGAGGCAAGAAAGGCGGCAATTTATGGCTAATTATTGTTTGGATTTAAAAAGTTGTGTTTGGACTTTGTTAATTGGAGAGGCGAATGATTAAGAACGATATTAACCTGCAGAAACTCAGGAACGCAATCAACGAATGCAACACGATAAAATTGACGGGCAAAGTTACGCAAGTCGTCGGGTTGGTTATCGAAACTAAAGGTCCTGCAGTCAGCGTAGGAGAGCTGTGTTATATTTCGTCGAAGTTTCCGAACGTGCCGCCCATTCCCGCTGAGGTCGTCGGATTTCGCGAAGGTTTTGTAATGCTTATGCCTATCGGCGAAATGAACGGCGTCGGACCCGGTTGCGAAGTGGTAGCCGCGCAGAAAGTTTTACAAGTCAAAGTCGGTGAAGAACTTTTGGGGCGAGTGCTTGACGGCTTGGGAAATCCGATGGACGGACTGGGACCGATACTTTCGACGACGGAATATCCTTTGCAAGCACCGCCGCCGCATCCTTTGACAAGACCGCGCATTAAGCAAAATCTTTATGTCGGAGTTCGCGCAGTCGACGGATTAATTACAATGGGCGACGGGCAACGTATTGGAATAATGGCAGGGTCGGGCGTCGGCAAATCAACGTTGCTGTCGATGATTGCGAGAAATACTGAGGCTGATATAAGTGTTATCGGATTGGTCGGCGAACGCGGGCGTGAAGTCAGAGATTTTATCGAACGAGATTTGGGCGAAGCGGGCTTGAAACGCTCGGTTGTAGTCGTTGCCACAAGTGACCAACCTGCGCTTGTCAGAATCAAAGGAGCCATGACGGCAACGGCTATTGCGGAATATTTCGGAGATCAAGGGCACAAAGTTATTTTGATGATGGATTCGGTTACGCGCTTTGCAATGGCTCAACGTGAAGTCGGATTGACAATCGGCGAGCCGCTCGCAACCAGAGGTTATACGCCGTCAGTCTTTGCATTGTTGCCTAAGCTTTTGGAACGTGCAGGGACTTCCGATAAAGGCTCAATCACGGGGATTTATACGGTACTGGTTGACGGCGACGATATGAACGAACCTATTGCCGATGCCGTTCGTTCGATTTTGGACGGGCATATTGTTTTAAGTAGAAGTATCGCCGCGCAGAATCATTTTCCCGCGATTGATATTTTGGGCAGTGTCAGCCGCGTCATGAATGAAGTTGTTTCGCCGGAACATTTGCAAGCCGCGCAGAAAATGCGTGCGTTAATGGCGGTTTACAAGGACGCTGAAGATTTGATTCACATTGGAGCCTACGTCAAAGGCTCAAGCAAGCGCATTGACGAGGCGATTAACAAGATTGATTCGATTAACGAATTCCTTTGTCAAGGGATTTTTGAAGTCGATACTTACGACGATACCAAGAAAAAGCTCATGAAGATTTCGGGCAAGTGATATGAAAAAATTTAAATTCCAACTGGAAACGCTGTTGAAAGTCACCAAGCGCAAAAAAGACGATGCCGAGATGAAATTTGCTGAGGCGTCGAGATACCTTGAAGAATGTCGTGCGCAACTTCAAGTATTACTGCGCGAATTAAAAGAATGTCAGGAAGAATTTGCGGCATTGACGAGCGAAGGGAAAAAAATTACAATCGGTAAAATCATGATTTACAACAGATTTTTTAATTGGAAGAGGGAGCAAATCGAGCAACAACAGCAATTAATTTTGAAGGCGACGCAGGATAAGCAAGAGAAATTAAAAATTCTGATGCAGATTATGACGTACTTAAAGAGTATCGAACAGCTCAAGGAAAAGCGATTGAACGAATACAATGCGGCAATGCTTTTCGAGGAGCAAAAGACGCTTGACGAAATCGGCTTGCAATTACATATGCGTAAAGGTTAAGGGGATGAATGATTTTGATTGAGATACAGGGTATTGAGCGCGTCGAGATGACGCAGAGGATAGATCAAATTCGGAGGCGCATTGCCGAGATTGAAGATAAAATCGGCATGATAGGCGTAGACGGCGATTTTCAAACCACGTTGGAGCGGGAAATTGCCAAACAAGTAAAATTGCCTAATGAACCGACTCAAGCGATTACAGACGCTCAAAAGTCGCCCGCAGTAACCAAACCCGTCAATGAAAATGAAGCGGCTAATTCGGCTAAAGTTGCGCAAGCTCTTCGCGAAGCGGAGAAAAGTGGTCAGGGTTCAGGGATAAGGGATAAGGGGAAAAATACTTTACCCGGCGAAGAGGCTTTACCAAACAGAATTAATCAACCGCAACAGGCTCCCGTGCAGATTAAACCTGTCGAGACTCCCGACACCGAACTTATAATTCCGAATCGTGAAGAAAAAAATTTTGAGGATAACTACAGCGGCAAAAGTGTTGAGGTTACGCCCGTTGAAGATTTAATCATGCAAGCGGCTAACGAATACGGCGTTGATCCGCAAGTTGTCAAGGGCATTTTTGAATATATCAATCAGCAACCGACGCCCGCGCAGATTAAACCTGTTGAAAATTTGAACACCGATAATCTTTCCGTTGAAGATTTGATTACGCGAACTGCCACCGAATACGGCGTAGACCCGCAACTCGTTAAAGCCATAGCGATTGCCGAATCGGATATGAATCAAGATGAAATTTCTTCGGTCGGCGCAATCGGCGTAATGCAACTTATGCCCGAAACTGCGGAAGGACTCGGCGTAAATCCTTACGATACCAACGAAAACATTGCGGGCGGCACGAAATATATTAAGCAAATGCTTGATACCTTTGACGGCAATGTTCCTTTGGCAGTGGCGGCTTACAATGCCGGACCGGGCGCAGTCAAACGTTACGGAGGCATTCCGCCCTATTCCGAGACTAAAAATTACGTCGGGCGAGTTATGGACATGTACAGATGAAAAAATTTTTATTAATCTGCGCGGCTGTTTTAATGATGAATTCTTCTGCCTTTGCTGAAGAAATTTTTACCGACAATTTTATTTTATGGACGGCTCACCGCGACGAATTGATTGACGAATACACGCTTAAACATTACGGGAAAATTTATCGCGAAATAATTCCTCAAGCGGTCGTGGTGCATTGGACGGCGGTAGGGACGCTCGAATCGACTTGGAAATTTTTTTATGCGGAAGAAATGGACGATGACGAGGGCAGGCTTAATGTTGCGTCACAATTTATAGTTGACCGAGACGGAACGATTTGGCGGCTCATGCCCGAAACAAATTTTGCACGGCACATAATCGGCTACAATCACTGCGCAATAGGGATTGAGAATGTCGGCGGCTACGACGGGCGCGAAGATTTAACGGAAGAACAACTTGCGGCGAATGTTCGATTGATAAAATATCTGCATGAAAAATATCCGACTATAAAATATGTGTTCGGGCATTATCAGCAGGACGCGGCACGGGCGAGCGGATTGTATATTGAGCTGGTTGAAGATTATTACGCAATAAAGACAGATCCCGGCGCGAAGTTCATGCGGGGCTTAAGAACACAGTTGGAAAGTGACGGTTTGATTTTCTATGACGAATGAAAATCGGCAGGCGTTAATGGAGGGATTCAGAGACGGTACGCCGATTGGTTTGGGATATTTTGTAGTGGGATTTACGTTGGGCATAGCGGCTAAAAATGTCGGACTTAATCCGTTGCAAGGCTTTATAATCAGTTTGCTGAACAATGCATCGGCGGGCGAATACGCGGCATTTATGGTTATCGGCACGGACGCGCCCTATTTTGAAATTGCATTAATGACGCTCGTCGCCAATGCCCGTTATGTTTTGATGAGTACGGTATTGAGTCAGAAATTTTCGCCTGAGACGCCGTTTTATCACAGAATTTTTGTCGGGTTTGACGTGACGGACGAAATATTTGGAATATCGGTAGCACGCGGCGGACGATGGCTGAATCCTTTTTACAATTATGGAGCGATGTTGACGGCACTGCCCGGTTGGTCAATCGGAACGGCACTCGGCATTGTTGCGGGAAATATTTTGCCAATGTCGGCAGTAAGTGCTTTAAGCGTTGCACTTTACGGAATGTTTCTCGCGGTGATAATTCCGCCTGCGCGGAAGGATAAGATTATCGGCGTCGCTGTCGTCGTAAGTTTTTTTATGAGCTTTTTAGCCTCAGAATTTTTCCCCGAAGTCTCGGCGGGCAATCGGACGATTATATTGACGATATTAATTGCGGGAGCGGCGGCAATTCTGTTTCCCGTTCATGAAGAGGACGACAAATGACACACGACATTAACGTTTACATATTAATTGCAAGCGCGGTAACTTTGGCGATAAAAATTTTGCCGCTGACGTTGATACGCGGCGAGATAAAAAATCGGACAATTCGGTCGTTCCTTTACTACGTGCCCTATGTGACGCTGGCGGTTATGACATTCCCCGCGATAATTTACGCCACGCAATCGCAAATATCAGGCGGGCTTGCGTTGACAGCCGGAATTTTGGCGGCGTGGTTCAGCGCGAGTCTTTTTAAAGTTGCGTTGTTATGTTGTTCGGTTGTCTTTATCACGGAGCTTTTCATTTGACATTTCCGAATGCGAATACTATAATTTGATTGTTGTTAGTTACGGATAAGATTTGGGCAGAAAAAATCGCCCTGTTGCTAACAGGACGGTGTTCGGATTAACGGTCTGCCCCCAGTATGTGTCTAAATGTCTTGAATGGAATTCAGTCACTGGCTTGTCGGAGCTTAGGCGGCTGTTCCTGAAAGTGCTAAGAGAATTATCGGGCAGAAAAAAATCGCCCTGCTGCTAACAGGACGATGCTCGGATTAACGGTCTGCCCCCAGTGTGTATTTAGATAGTAGGTACAAATTTCAGTCGCTAGCTTTTCCGGAGCTTAGGCGGCTGTTTTCGTTAATATTAAGAGGATTATCGGTACCAAGATTATAACTCGAATGATAATCTTAAGCATTAGCTCCACCCCCTTTCCGGGGGCTTTGGATTAGACCGCCTGCCGTTTGGCAACGAGCCAAGTGATTCAAAAATTAAAACGCAGTCATTATAACACAGTCTAAAAAAATTACAACTTGTTTTCATGTGGGAGGAAATTCTTTGGACGAAATAAGATTGGCAGCGACGAAAATTCTTTATAATGTAGTGACTAATGGGGCATGGGCTAACGTTGAACTCGCGCAGGTTTTACGGCAGGGAAAATTCGACGACCGCGACAGAAGATTTTGTACGGAATTGGTTTACGGCACAACTAAAGCGGGCAAATCGCTCGATTGGAAAATTTCAAAGTATCTCAAGCGTCCCTTGTCGAAAGTTGATGATAAAGTTTTGGCTGTCCTGCGCGTCGCCATGTATCAGATATTTTTTTTGGACAGAGTGCCTAATTCAGCGGCAGTCAATGAATCGGTTGAGCTGTCGAAAAAATTTTGCGGAATCGGTGAATCAAAATTCGTCAACGGAGTTTTACGCTCGGCAATACGCGCCCCGCATAAATCGGAATTCCCGACCGGCGACGACGTTGAATCATTGGCGTTGAGGACTTTTCATCCCGAATGGATAGTTAAACTCTTTATAGAAGAATTCGGGCTTGACGCTACCAAAAAACTTTTGTACTTCGACAACACCGACCCTCCTTTGTGTTTGCGCGTGAACTTTTTAAAAACCACTCGCGAAAATGTTTTGGACGCGCTTAAAACTTTCGGAATCAAAGCCGAACCGTCAACGCTCGCGCCCGAAGGGATTATTTGCCGCAAACACAGTGCCCTTGACGAATTTCAAACACTCCGCGCAGGTCTCTGCCAAGTTCAAGACGAAAGTTCAATGACAGCGGCACGACTTTTGAATCCTCAAGCGGGCGAATTCGTTATTGACGCCTGCGCGGCTCCCGGCGGCAAAGCCACTCATCTCGCCGAACTTATGAACAATCGCGGGCGAATAATCGCGACCGATATTTACGAAACCAAAATCAAACACATTAAGCAAAATGCCGAACGGCTCGGAATAAAAATTATCGAACCCGTTAAACTAGACGCAAGAAAACTCGGAGAAAAATTCCCCGAACAAGCCGATAAAGTTTTAGTTGATGCGCCGTGTTCGGGCTTGGGCGTTATTCGCAGAAAGGCTGACCTTCGTTGGAAAAAAAATCCCGATGAACTTAAGGCATTGCCCGACCTTCAAGAAAAAATTCTTTCAAGCGCGGCTGAAACCCTTAAAATCGGCGGCACGTTACTTTACAGCACGTGCACAATCATTCGCCGCGAAAATCGGGACGTTGTGGAAAAATTCTTGGCGACTCACGAAAATTTTGAGCTTGTCGAAATGAAAACGTTCCTGCCGCACGTCACACATACCGACGGATTTTTTTCAGCCAAAATGATTCGCAAAAATTAAAAAGCCCTCCGCTGTGGAGGGAATTTTTTTTTCTAAGCGGCGGAGTTATTTGTGATTTTTCTTGCGGCTCTTAAAATAATCGGGGCATGTTGTCACTTTGCTGGCGACAAATTACGATTGACGGAAACAAAATCGATTGATAAACTTCGATTAAACAATTTTTTGAGGTGAGGACTTGAACGACAAAAATTTAACGCCAATGATGGAGCAATATCACGCGCAGAAATCACAACACCCGAACGAACTTTTATTCTTCAGGCTCGGCGATTTCTTTGAAATGTTCAATGATGATGCGGTAACGGCATCGCAGGAGCTGGGTTTGACTTTAACTCATCGTCAACAAGTTCCCATGTGCGGAGTACCTGCTCACGCTGTCGACGGCTATTTACAAAAGTTGGTTGCCAAAAATTATCGCGTGGCAATCGTCGACCAAATCGGCGACCCGAAGGCTAAAGGTTTAACTGAACGCGCATTAACTAAAATCGTTACGCCCGGCACGATTTTAACGGACGATTCTTTAACCGACGCCAATAACAATTATCTTGTGCTGATTATGGAGAGCGGCGAAGAAATTGCTTTGTCGGGCGCGGATATTTCGACGGGCGAAATTTTTTACGCGCTTTATGACGGCGACATTCGCGAACAAAATCTTTTTGATGAACTTTATCGCCTTAATCCGCATGAAATTTTAATCGCGGGCGAGCCGACTTTTTTAAAGCGTCTTAAAAGTTTTGCCGAGCTTAAGTTGGAGAATTGCTCCTTCACAAAGCTTGACACCGAAAATTTTTCCGATAAGAATTTTTCCGCAGAACATTTTGACGAAGATGAATTGCCTGCCGCCGAAAGTGCCGCCGTTGCCGTAGAAAATCTTTTGCAATACATTCACGCGACAGTCAGAACGGATTTAAAGCATTTGTCTAAGCTCACACGCCTTGATTCGGGCAATCATTTAATCCTTGATGCCACTGCCTTAAAAAATCTTGAAGTTATCAGAAATCTGCGCGACGGCTCAAAAAAAAATACGCTCTTTGACGTGCTTGACTTCACCAAAACGCCGCTCGGCAACAGATTATTGCGACGCTGGCTTGAAAGTCCGTTAATCGATGTTGCCGCGATTAATCGACGCCTCGACGCTGTGGAGGAGCTTTTTAAAAATTTCACGACCCGTAAAAATCTGCGCGAGGCTTTGAAAAATATTCGAGACTTTGAACGGCTTATGACTAAAATTGAAGTCGGCTCCGCCAATGCCCGCGATTTAACTGCGTTGAAAATTTCCATGTTCGCCTTGCCGACGATTTCCGAAATTCTTAAAGACGTTACGAGCGATATTTTAAGGGCTTGTCGCGACGGGCTGAGCGATTTCTCTGCAGAAGCCGAGCTTATCGATAAAGCCATAAGTGAAAATGCCTCGTTGTCCGTGCGCGACGGCGGAATCATTAACGCCGGCTATAATGAAGAACTTGATGAACTTCGCCGCCTGTCTTCCGATAATCAAAGTTTTTTGCAGGATTTTGAGACTAAGGAAAAAATGCGGACGGGCATACGTGCGCTTAAGGTAGGATTCAATCGCGTTTTCGGCTACTATATCGAAATCGGCAAGAGCGGCGCGGGCAAAGTTCCCGACAATTACATTCGCAAGCAAACGTTGGTTAATGCCGAACGATATATCACGCCCGAATTGAAAGATTTTGAAATTAAAATTCTTGGTGCGCAGGATAAGGCGACCAATCTCGAATACAGTCTTTTCTGCGAAGTCCGCGACCGAATTAAACAACGTCTTTTGCAGATTCAAGACACCGCCAAGCGAATTGCATTGATTGACGTTATCGCGAGTTTTGCTGAAGCCGCGCAGGTTCACAATTACACGCGCCCCGATTTGAATATTGACGGCAACATTGACATTCGCGACGGGCGACACCCTTTGGTTGAGAGGATTTTGACAAGTTCTTTATTCGTTCCGAATGACACGAGCCTTGCGCCGAATCGTTGCGCGATGATGATAATTACCGGACCGAATATGGCGGGCAAATCAACTTACATGCGGCAAGTTGCGCTTTTAACTTTGATGACGCAAGCGGGGAGTTTTATTCCGGCGTCGAGCGCGAATATTTCTCCGGTTGACAGGATTTTTACGCGAATCGGCGCGAGTGATGATTTGGTCAGCGGGCAATCTACTTTTATGGTTGAGATGAATGAGGTCGCGCAGATTTTGAAATTCGCAACGGCAGGAAGCTTGATTGTTTTGGATGAAGTCGGGCGCGGCACTTCGACTTTCGACGGCATGAGCATTGCCCGCGCAGTAATTGAATACATTGACAAAAAAATTCGTGCCAAAACTCTTTTCGCGACACATTATCACGAATTGACGGATTTAGCCGAGACATCTGCGCGGATAGAAAATTTTAGTGTGGCAGTCAAGGAGCGCGGGAGCGAAGTAATTTTTTTACGGCGAATCAAGCAAGGCGGAGCCGATAAATCATACGGAATACAAGTTGCAAAGCTTGCGGGTTTGCCCAAATCGGTTATGAAACGCGCCGAAGAAATTTTAAAGTCAATGGAAAATGCGGAGCCTGTTCGCCCCGTAGTAAGCAAAAAAAATTCCCCTCAATCGCCGGGATTATTCATGGCGCAGGGATTAAAAGAATTGCTTGCGTTGGACGTGCCGAGCTTGACGCCGATTGAGGCAATGGGTAAACTTTACGAATTGCAACAACGCGCTCGAAAGGAACTCGGCGAATGATAAGAATTTTAAAAAGTTTGCTCGGCTTGATTCGCGACATCATTATTAATCGAAATCTTTTATGGCAGATGACGCGACGTGACTTCAAACAGCGATATATCAGCTCCTATTTGGGGATTTTATGGGCTTTTATTCAACCGACGGTTACGATTTTTATTTTTTGGTTTGTCTTCCAAGTCGGCTTCAAATCGACGCCCGTAGATAATTTTCCGTTCATATTATGGCTTATCTGCGGAATGTTTCCTTGGTTTTTTCTCAGCGAAAGTATTTTAAGCGCGTCGCATTCAATCATTGAAAGTTCATTCCTTGTCAAGAAAATTGTCTTCCGCGTGGAGCTTCTGCCGATTGTTAAAATTATGTCCGCGCTTGTCGTCCACAGCTTTTTTATCGCCGTATTGTTTGCAATGTTCGCGGCTTACGGCTATTCGGTCTCGATTTACAATCTGCAAATAATTTATTATCTGTTCGCGATGATTTGCTTATCGCTGGGCTTGAGTTGGCTGACGAGTTCGCTGACGGTTTTTCTGCGCGATGTTGGGCAATTCGTCGCCATGATGTTACAATTCGGATTCTGGGGCACGCCGATATTTTGGAGTTTGAAGACGATACCGGAGCAATTTCAATTCATTTTACAACTTAACCCCGCATATTATTTGGTCGAAGGTTATCGACAGAGTTTCATTTACAAAGAATGGTTTTGGGAACATTTATATTTGACGATTTATTTTTGGTCGGTGACGGCGGTGATTATGATTATCGGCGCGTGGTGTTTTAAAAAGTTGCGTCCGCATTTTGCAGACGTTCTGTGAATATCTGCATAAAAATTTATTTCTGACTGAGTGTAAAGCAAATATCTTCCTTAAGACTTGTTCCTCCGAGCCGGTCAAAATTTTCTACCAACGTCTTTAAAATTTTCAAACAAGATTCTGTGTCGAAACCCGTAGCCATATAAAAATCGTCGTCAATTTTAAAATCAGTTGGATCGGTTGAAAATAAACTTTGGCGGACATTTTTCAACTGAGTTGCTTGACGAAAAGTATCTTTGTCGAGAGCGTACAGTTGCCGCACAATCTCTCGCAACAGATGGCTCCAATGTTGCATTTTTACTTCTGTGTCGGCTATGAAAAGAGCGGCGGGCTTGGTTCCCTTAAAAGCTTCAAAGTCCGAATCTAAATCAAAAGGAACGTCGCGATTCGCAAACTTTGTTTTGAATTCTTCGGGCAAAGTCCAAATTTTTATCGCTACATCCGCCAATTTTTTTGCTCGCGTCAGAATTTGCGTTGAAGTCCATTCGTTATATTCGCTCAAGACTTGCGTGTAAAAATAATTCGACTGCGCATAAATTTTTTTCTTGTGCTCGAAGTCAGAGTTGCCAAGCTCGGAGTTGTAAGCCGTGAGTGCTAAATTGCCCAAAGTGTGGAGCAAAATTTCATGAGCCGATGAATCATTGTGCGTTGCCAAATAATTTTTCCAACCGGCATTGAGTTTTTGCGGCAGAATATGTTCAAGTGTCGCCTCCGAATAAGACGGCAATTCCTTCGCATGAGATTTACGCTCCAAAGAATACAACAAATATTTACAACCGTTGCTTTTTATCGTTTCATACAAATTGTTATTGACAAGAGCGGCTTGAAAATCGTTGTCGTTCGGAAAAGCATATCGCCCTTTGCCGAAGGTGACGACTCGCCAAAAGGTCTTTGTGTCTAAAAAATTTTCTTTATCGAGACGAGCAATCACATTACCTGCGAATTGCGCCGTTATTCCGGTGTTACCGCAAACTTTGGCGCGAAAGGTCAACGAGATCAGAGCGTCGATAAAATTTATGAAAGTTTCTTCGTCGAAAGGCTTTTTATCATTTTGTTCAAGCAAGTACATTAAAATAATCGGAGCGTTCGCGGCGTCGAGCCGATAAATCAATTCATAAAATTTCTTATCGAGCGCGGGCAACTTATCGCAGTTGGTATCTTCATTGAAGATAAATCGGCGGAAAAATTTTGCATAACGATACATATCTTTTAAACAGGATTCGGCGTCGGTGAAATTGGCATTAAAAAATTTCTTGAACATGTCGTATAAATTTCGTGGGCTTAAGCGTTGCTTTTTCGTTTCCATTACGGTATCGCTTCTGCGTTTGGTGATTAAGTATTGTATCAAAAAATTTTCCACGTTGCCCGACGGGCGAAGCAGCTTTTCAATCTCCAGCCAATAATTTTTGTAAAGTTCCTCCTGCAAATCGTAACTCAAAGGCATAAGCAAAAAATTTCGTATCAAGTCCGCTTTTGAAAGGTCAAGCCCCGTCGAGTTCAGCGACTCGAAAATTTCTTGCGGATTTTCATCTTGAAGCAGAATGCTGACGACCTTAAGCTTGTATATCGCATTGTAAAGTTTCTGAGCGTCGAGAGATGACTTGGAAATTTTTTCGCAGAAGAATAAATAATTTTTGTACATGGCGGAAGATTTTTCGTCAACGTCAAAATCATTTTCATCAAAAGTTTTATCGCGCATAAGTTTTTCAAAAACGTTGCAGTCATATGTCGGACGCAACTTGCATTTATTTTTCAACTCGCCTTTGCTGTGCTTGATAAAAGTTGAATGAATATCTTCTTTCAAGTCCGAATTATCCGTTAAGTCGTAAATGGCTTTGACGAACAAAATAATGCTGGTAATTCGCTGTTGCCCGTCTATGATTATAAATTCTTGAAAAATGCCGGCGGCAGGATTATGTTGATAAACAAACGTTCCGATAAAATGTTCGTTATTATTCTCGGCGATAAATTCTATGTCATCAAATAACCGCTCGCAATTTGCCGTTTTCCAATCGTAATTTCGTTGGTAAACGGGAATAACTAGCGTTCGCTTGTCCGAAATAAATTCATCAATCCTGAGAACGCTTGCTTGCATCAAATCTCATCTCCATAAAAAATTTTGTTCATTATAAAATTTAAGTTAGTGCTTTGCAAGAAAATTTTCAACACAGGCGTCGCAGTTTACTTTTTTATAGCGGCATGATATAATTTCCCGCAATTTAATTTTGAGAGGAGAACTTTGATAGCTTATGGCAAAAAAAATGAAGACGATGGACGGCAACCAAGCGGCGGCGTATATTTCCTACGCATTTACGGACGTTGCCGCGATTTATCCGATAACTCCGTCCTCGCCTATGGCTGAAGATGTTGACGTTATGGCAGCGAAAGGCGTTAAAAATATTTTCGGGCAAAAAGTTCGTTTGGTGGAAATGCAATCTGAAGGCGGCGCGGCAGGTACCGTTCACGGCTCGCTCCAAGCAGGCGCATTGACTACAACTTACACGGCGTCGCAAGGTTTCTTGCTGATGATTCCAAATCTGTATAAAATCGCGGGCGAAATGTTACCGGGCGTCTTTCATGTATCTGCGCGGGCATTGGCAACTTCGACGCTCAGCATTTTCGGCGATCATCAAGACGTTATGGCGGCGCGTCAAACCGGTTGCGCAATGTTCGCCGAAAGCAGCGTTCAAGAAGTTATGGACTTATCGGCAGTCGCTCACCTCGCCGCGATTAAGGGCAGAATTCCCTTTATAAATTTCTTTGACGGATTCCGCACGTCGCATGAGATACAAAAAATCGAGCTGATTGACTATGCCGACCTTGCCAAAATTTTAGACTTCGACGCGGTTGATAAATTCCGTCGCAATGCGCTTAATCCCGATCATCCCGTCATGCGCGGCACAGCGACCAATCCCGACGTTTATTTCCAAATTCGCGAGACCGTCAATAACAATTACGACAGACTTCCCGATATTGTCGAAGAAATTATGGCGGACGTTGCCAAGATTACGGGACGCGAGCATCATATATTCGATTACTACGGTGCGCCCGACGCCGAACGTGTTGTTATCGCTATCGGTTCGGGCTGTCAAACTGCAAATGAGGCGGCGGCTTATCTCAACGAGCGCGGCGAAAAAGTCGGTGTCGTAAGCGTGCATTTATATCGCCCGTTCAGCGTCAAACATTTCCTTAACGCGATTCCTAAGACTGTTAAGAAAATTGCTGTCCTCGACCGCACTAAGGAAAGCGGTGCTCCCGGCGAACCGCTTTATCTTGACGTTAAAGCCGCTTATTATGACGTTGAAGATAAACCTGTCATTGTCGGCGGACGCTTCGGAATCGGCGGCAAAGATACCACTCCCGACCAACTTTTAGCCGTCTTTGAAGAACTCAAACAAGATTATCCCATGAACGGATTCACTATCGGTATTAATGACGACGTGTCAAATAAATCGCTTGCGACTGCTCATCATGACGTTGACTTGACGCCTGAAGGAACTACCGCTTGCAAATTCTGGGGATTAGGTTCGGACGGCACTGTCGGTGCGAATAAATCTGCCATAAAAATTATCGGCGACAACACCGACCTTTACGCGCAGGCTTATTTCGCTTACGACAGCAAAAAATCAGGCGGAATTACGATGAGCCATTTGCGTTTCGGCAAGCTCCCGATAACTTCGCCTTATCTTATCACCAAGCCCGACTTTGTATCTTGTTCGCAGAAAAGTTACGTTCATCATTACAATCTGATTGCGGGACTTAAGCCCAACGGCACTTTCCTTTTGAATACCGATTGGAGCGACGAAAAACTCGGTAAAAAACTTCAGCCTTATATGAAACGTTACATTAAGGAAAATAATATCAACGTCTACACCGTCAACGCCGTTAAAATCGCGGGCGAACTCGGACTTGGCGGGCGTTTCAATATGGTTATGCAAGCCGCCTTCTTCAAACTTGCGAATATCATTCCGATTGATGAGGCTGTCAAATATCTCAAGGACGCCGTTGAAAAATCTTACGGCTCCAAAGGACAAAATATTGTCGATATGAACTGCGGCGCGATTGACAAGGGCATTGAGGCTTTGCATAAGGTTGATACAAGCACTTGGGACGTTGAAGATACCAGCATGAATCACAAATCGCAACAGGTTAATCCGCCCGCATTTATCAGCGAATTGCAAAACGTCATGAACCGTCAAGAGGGCGACAATCTCGCAGTCAGCAAATTTGTTGAGCTTGCGGACGGGACTTTCCCTGTCGGCGGCACTGCTTACGAAAAACGCGGCACGGCGATTAAAGTTCCTGCGTGGAATAAGGATAAATGTATCGGTTGCAATCAATGTTCGTTCGTATGCCCGCACGCGGCGATTCGTCCGATTTTGACGACCAATGACGAACTCAAAAACGCGCCCGAAGGCATGGAGTCGATTCCGTCCAAAATTTCTCGCGGTGCTTATAATCTTACCATTTCCGTTTCAACTTATGACTGCTTGGGTTGCGGAAACTGTGTTCAAGTTTGTCCGAAACAAGCTCTTGAAATGGTACCCTTCAACGACGCGGCTAAGTCTCGTCAGAAAATTTTCGATTACGGATTGAAGGTTGCGCCGAAAATTAATCCGACAAAGAAAACTACGGTTATCGGCAGTCAATTTGAAAAACCGTTATTTGAATTCAGCGGAGCCTGCGCGGGTTGCGGCGAAACTCCCTACGCAAAACTTTTGACGCAACTTTTCGGCGACAGAATGATGATTGCAAATGCAACGGGTTGTTCGTCGATTTGGGGCGCGTCTGCACCTGCAATGCCCTACACTAAGAATCAATTCGGCAGAGGTCCCGCTTGGGGCAATTCGCTTTTTGAAGATAACGCCGAATACGGCTTGGGAATGTTCTTGGGCGTCAAGGCTGTTCGTGAATCACTTGCAAGCGACGTTGCCAAAGCTCTCGAATTGAATATTTCCGATGAACTCAAAGCGGCTCTTGCCGATTGGAAAGACAATCTTAACGTCAGCGAAAATACTCGCGAACGCGCAGATAAATTGACTGAACTTCTTGCCGCGCAGAAGGGCGACGACGCTTTACTCAACAAGATTTATAACAACCGCGATTTCTTTGTTAAGCGTTCGCAATGGATACTTGGCGGCGACGGCTGGGCTTATGATATTGGCTACGGCGGTGTCGACCACGTTTTGGCTAGCGGCGAGGATATTAATATTTTCGTCTTTGATACCGAAGTTTACTCGAACACGGGCGGACAGGCGAGCAAGGCGACTCCTGCGGCGGCTATCGCTCAATTTGCCGCTACGGGCAAGAAGACCAAGAAAAAAGATTTGGGCAAAATGGCTATGAGTTACGGCTATGTTTACGTCGCGCAGGTTTCTATGGGCGCAGATCAAAATCAGTTGCTCAAAGCCATTACGGAGGCTGAATCTTATCCGGGGCCTTCGCTGATTATCGCTTATTCGCCCTGCATTAATCACGGCATCAGAAAAGGCATGGGTTCCAGTCAGTTGGAAGGCAAGCTTGCTGTTCAATGCGGTTACTGGGCGAATTGGCGGTACAATCCTCAGCTTATCGAACAGGGCAAAAATCCGTTCATGCTTGATTCTAAGGAGCCGGATTTCTCCAAGTTCCAAGAATTCTTAATGGGTGAGGTTCGTTATTCGTCGTTGAAGAGGAATTTCCCCGACGCCGCGCAGGCTTTGTTTGAAAAAACTCAACACGACGCCGAAGAACGCATTGCGGGCTATAAAATCCTTGCGGGCAAATAAATTTTTAGTAAATCAGCACGTAATATCAAAATGGTTGACGTTTATTACAGCGTCAGCCATTTTTTTTGTACATTTTTCCTTTGCATGATATAATTTGCGTCGAAAGGTGATGATTGACATGGCAACCACAGATGAACGAGTTGATAAGCTCGAAACGCGATTCTTGACGCTCGAACAGCGAGTAAGCGCAGTTACAGCAAAGATTGATACTTTTATTGGCGAAATGCGCGACTTTAAAAATGAAATGCGTCAACAAAATCAAATGCGAGCAGAAGAAATGCGCGACCGTGATAATCAGCGCGTGGCTGAAATTGTTGAATTGCGCCAGAGGCAAGACGCTGACAGAAAAGCACTTGAAGATAAGATAGACAGACTCGGCGATAAAATTCAAAATATGGTTATCGCGGCAGTCGTAGGATTCGGCGCGATAGTATTTGCCGCAGTTTCGATATTAAAGTAG
Organism: Selenomonadaceae bacterium; assembly: GCA_017554285.1. Taxonomy (GTDB): domain Bacteria; phylum Bacillota; class Negativicutes; order Selenomonadales; family Selenomonadaceae; genus Quinella. Next base: position 496 of record JAFZIQ010000096.1, on the reverse strand, counting down.
ATTAATTCGGCAGGAATTTATCTTGCTGAATCGAAATGGTTAGCATTTCTTTCGATAAAGGAGATTTGTACATGAAAAAAATAGTTGTCATACCCGGCGACGGCATTGGACAGGAAATTACCGCCTCCGCCGTCAAAGTCCTTAAAAAAGTCGATGAAAAGTTCAATATCGGGCTTGAATTTGATTATCGCGACGCAGGCGGCACGTCTTACGAGAAATTCGGCACTCCGCTAACTGATGAGGCTCTCGACGCTTGCAAAAAGGCTGACGGCGTATTATTTGGCGCGGTCGGCGGTAAAAAATGGGATAATTTGCCCGTTCATCTGCGTCCCGAAAAAGCTATCTTCGGTTTGCGTAAAGGTTTGGGGCTTTTTGCTAATTTGCGCCCGACAAAAGTTTATCCCGAATTGATAAATTCGTCGCCGCTGAAATCTGAACTCGTTGCGGGTTGCGATTTGCTTATCGTTCGCGAATTAGTCGGCGGAATTTACTTCGG
>JAFZIQ010000095.1 GCA_017554285.1 Selenomonadaceae bacterium | reverse complement strand
GTCCTTTGCCGACAATCGGACGACCGAGAGCGTCAACTACGCGCCCAATCATATTTTCGCCGACAGGAACCTGCATAATTCTGCCCGTGCGTTTGACAGTCGCGCCTTCTTTGATTTCGTTGTCGCGACCGAGAATAACCGCACCGACGTTATCCTGCTCAAGGTTAAGGACGAGACCAAAAATATCGTCGCCGAAGTCAAGCAACTCGCCCGACATAGCTTTATCCAGCCCGTGAATGTGCGCGATACCGTCACCAATCTCAATGACTGTGCCGACTTCGTCAACATTCAAATCGACGTTGTAATTCTTAATCTGATCCTTGATTATGGCAGTAATTTCATCAGGATTTATCTTCATGTTCTAGACTTCACCTCTTAAAAGGAATTAGGAATTGGGAGTTAGGAATTAGTAGTTCCTAGTTCCTAATAACTGATTCCTAATTACGCATTGCAGTTTGCAAAGCACGTAAACGACCCGCCGCCGAGCCGTCAATTCGTTTATCGCCAATTTTTAAAATGAGTCCACCCAAAATCGAAGTGTCCTTGTGAATACGAATTTTTACTTTGTCAGCTTTACGCCCCGTCAAGGAGGCAAGCTTTTTGATAAGCGCGTCCTGTTGTTTTTTGGAAAGAGGAAATGCGCTTGTCACGTCTGCGATTAAAACGCCCTGTTCCTTATTCTTCAGCGAAGTAAAAATATCATAAATCTCGTTGAAGACGCCGATTCTTTTTTTATCGACAAGGAGCATAAGAAAATTCATGACGGTTGCGGAAATTTCTTTATCGAGAGCGCGTTTGAGCAAATCTTTTTTGGCCTGCTGAGGGATAAGCGGATTTTGGAAAAATTTAACCGCGTCGGGAATGGAAAAAACATCTGTGCGGACTCTTGCCAAATCTTTATCGTAGCCGTCAAGATTTTTTTCCTCTTTGGCAATCTCGAAAATCGCCGCCGCATATTTGGAGGCAAGTTGGATATTAAGCATCGCGACTACCTCACTTTAAATCTGCGAACATGTCTTTATTCAGACCGGAAATGAATTCATTAACGAGTTTGTCATTTTCTTTGGTGTCGATATTTTTGGAAACGACTTTGCTCGCCGCCGCCAAGCTCAATGTGACGATTTGCGATTTCATTTCCTCAAAGGCGCGATTGCGTTCGTTTTCGATTTCAGCCTGCGCGGAAATTTTCATGCGTTCAATTTCCTTGCGAGTTTCCTCAACAGCGGCGTCATGTTCCTGACGAGCCGTCAAAGCCGCCTTGTCGATAATTTCTTGCGCCTTTTTATGCGCGTCGGAGAGTTGAACTTTGTATTGCTCCAAAGCTTGTTCTGCCGCCTTACGATCAGCCTCTGCCTTTTCCAAGTCGTTGCGGATTTTGTCAGAGCGTTGTTGTAAGAGTCGGGCGACAGGTTTATAGGCAACCGCACGCAAAAATACGACCAAGATTAAAAAGTTAAGTATCTGCGCGATAATCGTTGCGTTAATTTCAATCAAAACAAATCACCCCTTTAATTACGCATTGCGCATTTCGCATTACGCATTAAAGAAGCGGATTGGCATAGAGCATGATGAGCGCGACGACCGTTGCGATAATCGCCATAGCCTCAATCAAGCCGACGGAGATAAGCGTATTCGTGAAGAGCGTATTCTTCGCTTCGGGTTGGCGGGTGATACCGTCAATGAATTTGCTGGTGACAAGACCGTCGCCGACGCCCGCGCCGATTGCCGCGAGTCCCATTGTAATTCCTGCGCCCAAAAGTGCTGCTGCTACCATAATCGCATGTTCCATTTTAAAATTTCCTCCTTAATTTTAGGTGATAGGTGTAAAGGGGTCGGGGGGTAAAGGGCTTTTTCCCTGAATCCTAATCCCTGAACCCTGAATCCTGAATCCTAATCCCTGAATCCTCATTCAGCATGATCTTCCTTAACCGCATTGGAAAGATAAGCCATGCTGAGCATCGTGAAAATAACCGCCTGCACGCAACTTATAAAGATACTGAACGCCAGCCAGCAAACGGAAGGTATCGGCATCCAAATCGGCATAAGTTTCAGCAAAACGATAATCAAAATTTCGCCCGCGAGAATATTTCCGAACAGACGGAAAGCAAGCGTTATCGGCTTTGCAATTTCTTCAATCATATTGATGATAACGAAAACCGGCGTGGGCTGGAAAAAGTGCGCGATATAATGACCGCCTTTGAAATACAATCCGAGAACGTGGACGATTACCACAACCATAAGCGCAAGTCCGAGCGTCGTATTTAAGTCGTTGGTCGGCGACGCCATGAGCGGTACAAGTCCGATTAAATTGCTCGCCAGTAAAAACATGAACAGTCCGACTATCAGCGGCGCAAGCATTCTGCCGCGTCTGCCCATCATTGCATCAATTTGGTCGTGGAGCCATAAAATTATCATCTCAACGAAATTTTGCCAGCCTTGCGGCACAACTTTTAAATTCCTTGTGGCGAGGCATGCAACCAATATCACTATGCCCATTGCCAGCCACGTCATCTTGAGCGTTTCTATATTGAACGTCAAGCCGAGAAAGTTTACCGTCTCGCGGACACCAATTTCATGCATAAAGTTTTCACCTCCTTTCTATCAATCAGGAATGTGAAATTAAATTCCCGATTGCTTTTCTGCAACCTCCGACTAAAATTTTCGTTTAAGTTCGGAGCGAGCCAAGACAAAGAGCGAGGCGAGATAAAACACGCCGAAACAGACCGCAGTCGCCAAAAATAATTCGGTTGAAATGTGGACGGCAACCGCCAAAATCGCAAAAACCATTCCGAGCCGCAGGAGCAATCCGATTAACATAATTTTTTTGGCTTGCGCAACGGGAGCATTCGCGGAGGCTTCCAATCGGGCGGCTGTCGATAAAAAATAAAAAAAATTTAACAGCGCACCAATCAAAACCGCTCCGCATAATCGGAACTGTCCTGCCGAAATAAGTTGCAAAGATAAAACTGCCGCTACTGCCAAGAAGATTTTCCAATTTTGGGCAAAAATGCCTAGTACCTGTTTCATGCTTGAAAACTTCGACGCAATGAAGATTTTCCCTTTTAACGCAGGAAATTTTTATGAAGAAAAAAAGAGCTTATGATTTCTCACAAGCTCCAAAAATTTTATTTACGTTGGATTCACCGATTAATTTGTTCCGGGTTTGGCATCTTTAACTTTAATCGCGACATTCGTCTTAACCAAGTTCGTCGAATAACCCAAATCAATTACATTCCAACCGGTCGGAACAGCTTCTTTACTGCCCCTCGTAATTAATCTTCCGATTTTTACTTCGTCGCTATCGCTATATGGTGTTTCGTTGCCTGTAGCAAACCAGTAAGAAACATTGTTCGCCTTGATGATTACTTTGTTTGGGTCGAATGTCTTGCCGTTACCTTTAGTAGTAAGTTTGAAAGTGCCGATAACATCACCGTTTTTCCTGCCGTTGTTCATGGAAAAGGTAATGGTTTTGTCGGTGTTATCTTTTTTAATCTCGGTAATCGTGCCGTTGGCAATTTTGAGACTGTCCTTACCGAAATCGAATTTCTCAATGGTAACGTTGCCCTCGTTGCCTTTTGCGTAGAAGAATGTATCCGCACCGGAACCGCCGACTAAAGAGTCATTGCCGCCATTGCCCTTGAGAACGGCTTTCTTGCCGCCGCTCATAATGGTATCGTCCTCGTTTGTGCCCGTCAACGTCAAATTCTTATCCGTTGTTCCGGTAGCGTTAATGTAATTCACACCGAGTTTATCCAACTTGAAAGTGCCGCTTGCCGCGCTCGTCAAAGAGGCTTTCCCGTCGTTTATTACGGCGTTCTTCTTGAAACTGTAATCCGTTCCGTTGACTGAAATTGTATCCAAATCGCCTTTCTTACCCTTAATCGTCAAAGCTTCGGCGTCATCGAACATGAATTTAACGGAAGTATCGCTTGCGGTTATTTTCTTAACCTTGTCAATCGAATAGTTAGTACCTTGCAATGAAACCTTGTCGCCGTCGCCGTAATTCTGAATAACGTCTTTGCCCGTCTTGCCGCTCGTTTTGCCATAAACGAAGACATCAGCATTATCTTCACTGCCTATGAACTTGTCATTTTTCGCGCCGCCGATAAGAGTTACGCCGCTTGCCGCGCTCGCATCTACAGTAGTGTTATTCTTGTCGCCTGCCGTTATCTTTATGTCCTTAACGCCGCTTTCAACTGTTATCTTCTTAATCGTAGAGTCTTTAGGAACCGTATAATCACCTGCGTCGGCGGGTATCGTCACGGAAACCGGATTATTTCCTTTATCAAGAAGAACATTGCCTTTAAAGAATATCTTTTTCTCATAAGCATTACTTCTCATTTGCGAATCATGAATAAGGATTTCTTGCCCCGCCGCGCCGATTATCGAAATAACTCCGTCCGTATTGCCGTAACCGCTTACCGAAATCGCAACGTCTTTGCCTTCAACCGTGAAACCGCTGATTTCGCCGTAGTCACCGAGATTTATTTTGTCTTTGTTTGCTTCACAGCCTTCTATTGTAACGTTGCCGCCATTATAGTTGAAGACATCTTTTGTCTTATTTTTATCGGCAAATTTGAACGAGCCGCCCAACGAAGAGGCTTCCAAATCCACACTTTGATCTTTAACATTCTCCGCATTAACCGACGTGATGTTATCCGCGCCGTAAATCTCATCGGTAAGGTCAATTTTACCCTTTGCACCGGCGAAGAGCTTAAGACTATGGGAAGTTCCGCTGAGATCTGCGATTCCGTCTGCAGTGAAATATTTGGTTTTGCCCGGCATATAAACTTTATCAACGTCTTCGCCATCCAAAGTGAGTGCATTTTTATTTTTATCTATAACGAGAGTAAATCTGTTACCGCCGACATTTACGTTGCTTATACTGTTCTCGGCGATTGATATAAAGTCGAGTCCCTCAAAGCCTTCAACGGTATCTTTACCCGAAGTGTAAACAAAGGTAAAGGATTTGCCGGTTTTTCTTTCGGACACGTCAATTTTATCACTGCCCGCACCGCTGTTAATCGTGCCTCCCTCGACCGTACTGCCGACGATTGTATTCGCATTGTCATTACCGGCGATTGAAATTGCATTGGGAACCTGTGAAGTGTCAATAACGTCATAATACTTTTCTTGGAAAGGTTGAGTAAAAGCACCGGCACTATAAGCAGATGTAAGAGTTATGCTGTTATTCTGTGCGACATATTCTTTGTTGAAAATATAAGTATCACTGCCGCCGGTTAATGAAACTGTCAGATTTTCTGTCTGCTCTCCTGCCTTCACAAAGGTAATTTTATCGCCGCCGTCAAAATCAAGAACCAAGTTTTTATTGCTGTCTACCGATACAACAGCCGATTCGGGTCTGAGAGATTCCGGCACACTGACCAAATCTTTGCCGTATTCATAACCGATGATTGAATCCGAGCCGCTGTTGAATACAAAAGTATCAGCTTTATCGGTCGCGCCAACGAGTGAATCATTTCCTGCACCACCGTCAAGAATTGCGCCCGCCGTACCTGCGATAATTGAATCCGCGTTTGCGCCGCCGTTGAGTGTTACAAAAGCATTGTTACTGCCGATTATATAATTCGGATTATCATTGCCTGTAATTTTAATTTCTTTTAGGACTTTCGAGGCATCAATCGTTGCCACCAAATCATATTCGGCTTTGGTTGCGTCGAAGGATGAGCCGTAATCCGCGCCAAGTGAAACACTTGTACCGTTAAGCATAATCGCTTTCGGCGTATAGTAATAAGTATCTTCGCCACTCTTTATCGAAACAGCATTTTTGTTAAATGTCAGTGTATCGGCTTCTGAGAATTTGAGAACAAGTTTGGAACCGTTGTTTGAAACATTATTAACATCTGTGACGGCAGAGATACCTGACAAACTGATACTGTCTTTTTCAATATCGTAACCGCTGATAAAATCGTTGCCTGCGCTGTAAACAAAAGTATCGGCTCCGTCGCCGCCGATAAGTGAATCATCACCTGCGCCGCCGTCGAGACTTGCGCCTTTTGAGCCGGATATAAGTGAATCGTTACCCGCATTGCCTTCGATTGTCGTTGCGAATCCATTACTTCCGATTATACAGTTATCTTTATCGTTGCCTTTGATTAAAAGTTCGTGCGAAACTGCAGAAGCATTTATCGTTTCAAGCTAAGAATATTCCGTCAAAGAACCGTCAAAAATATTGGAATCATAAGCGGCTGTAAAGGTGAGGCTCTTATTTTTAGCGATTGAATTTTTTGTATAAATGAAAGTATCCGTGCCGTCTTTGACTGTGAAAATCGAATCGGCTCCGTTTGCGAATGTCAAACTGTTATTTTCACTGAAACCGAGAATGAGATTTCCGTCTTTAACAGCGATTTTACTTCCGTCCGTAATCGCTTCAATACCGCTCAAGCTTATCGCGTCGCCTGTGCCGTAATTTGTGATTACGTCATTGCCCGCGCCGTAAACAAAAGTATCGGCTCCGTCGCCGCCGACAAGTGAATCGTCACCTGCGCCGCCATTGAGACTTACTCCGTTTGCCCCCGCTATAAGAGTGTCGTTGCCGGAACCACTGTTGATTAATTTAATAACTTCGTCGCCGATAATATTTAAAGATAATTTTGCAGAGCCGGCGTCCAGCGTCGTGTAAGAAGTATTTTCCGCAATCAGTTCGTTGACATTGAGCGCAATCGATGAAGTTCCTTCCGCCGTCAAGAGCGTCAAAGTTGTATCTGCGCCCGTCAAGCTCGCAATGTTTGTGCCTTCCTTACTTGAGCTGTCGGCAGGTGCCTCGAAATAATTCCATTTATTATCACTTGAAGGAATCCAGCCCGCTTTATTCGTTATAACAAAGTTTTCTTCGGTCACTTGTGCACTGAAATAACCGGTGTCAATATAAGCGTCGGCAGGTCTGCTGTTGAATACGCCGCCTTTAACGAGATATGCACCATTTCTTACAGTCTCAACTAACGAATCACTTGTAAGTGTCGCACCGCTCGCAGTGCATAATTTGCCGTTAAATTCGCCGCCCGAAATTCCGACAGTGATTCGTTCGTCAGCATTCGCACTTGCAATAAGTTTGCCGTTTGAGCTTATAAATTTGCCGCCCGTTATGTCGACTTTCAAACTTTTATCGCCGGTAGGATTTTGTTGAGGATTTGAAACCGAAAGTGCCGTATATCCCGAAATTTCGCCGCCGCTGATATTAACGTTAATACTTTTTCTGGTCGTGTGCTGTGAAACAGCGATACCTGCGCCTGTTGTCGTGTTGCCGTTACCGTTAGGATTGCAAGAATAACTGTTTGCGTTTGCCGTGATTTTGCCGCCTTCAACGTTCAACGAACCTGCGCGGATTTCGATACCCGTCGTGCCTGTAAGCGTTCCGCCTTTGATATTCGTAACGCCTTCAATCGCCGGTGCATAAATCGCCGTCGTATTTTCGGAGATTACAGTACCGCCGTTGATATTCATTGTAACGTTACTGTAGCTGTCGTCATCTGTACCGTTGCTTGATATACCAAAATTCGTCGTACCCGTAACGGTACCGCTGTTCATCTCAAAAGTCGAATGCCCAAAGAGAGCCACACCGTTGGAAGCAGTAATGGAAGGTTCATCGGTACCTGTGCTATCGGCAGAGCCCATTGTAAATCTTGCGTATTTGTCTGCATTGACGCCGAAAGCATCGTTTTCACCTTCAGTCGGATTGCTGCTATTGTTGATTGTGCCTCCCGTCATGTTAAAGGAGGCATATACATCTGCCGTTCCGTTGCCGAGATAAACACCGTTGCCGCCTGTTCCCGTCTTATTAATTGTGCCGCCTTTCATGTCGAAAGTTGAGCCTGCGTAGACGCAAACGGTACTTCTCGCTTTTGAAGTGATGGTGCCGCTCTCCAGTGTAAATTTGCCGCGAGAACTGCGGTCGCTGGCATCACCGACTAAAATGGCAACACTGTTAATATTTATCGCGCCGCCCGTACCCGAATCTTTTATGGTGAGGTCGCCGGTATTTCCTTTAATGCAAAAGAGAGATTTAAGATTTTCATCGTTCTTATCGAGAGTTTTGCCGTTTAAATCAAGGGTCAGTTGCTTGGTTATTTCAATCGGGTCGCCGGGTGCGGTGTAATTTTTCAGCAAGACAATTGTTTCACCCGATTGAGCGGCATCGACTGCCTCATATAATTCATAATAATAAGAAGTTGTTCCGTCACTGTGGGTGATTTTAATTTGATTATCGGTAGCTTGGAGATATTCTTCTTCTGTGGCATAAAACTTGATTCTGCCGCTCAAAAAAATCGAATAAGGAGCATTAATGTTTTTACCTTCATACGTGCCGTAAAATTCGCCGCCGATTATTTCAACTGTTGCCTCATTGTCTTCGTTTTTAAGGACAACTCCCGAACTGTAAGCTGTGAGACGCGTGGGTTTATTCTGTGAGTTTTTTCCTTCTTTAATGATAATCCGGCTCTTATTTTCGTCGGAAGTATCTGCATTGTCGGTAATGAGTATGGGAGTATTGGCATAATTGGAGGGAGTGCCGGAGGTGCCGGAGATGCCGAATGTACCTCCGCTTATTGTGGCATTAACACCTGCGCCGTTAATTTCCAGAGTAGCTTTAGAAACGGACTGGGATTTAAATGTGCCGCTCGTTTGCGTATATGTACCTTTATCAACTTTGACATTGACACCACCCGAGCCATTGGCGTTTATAGTACCGCCGGCGACAGTCACATTGCCACCTGTTTGATGAATGCCTATGCAGTTTGTGTTGTTGGCACTTAATGTTCCGTTTGCGAGGTAAACGGTACCTGCCGATTTAATGACAGTAGAATTTGCACCCTTAACAGTGTTTGAACTTTTTTCTATTCTCAAAGTGGCACCGTCTGCAACGTCAAAAAGAGTTACTCCTGTTTTAGTTGCTGAAATTGCTTTGCTGCCGTTTCTCGTAAGAGTTGCGTTGTTGTTGATTGTTATGGCGGTTCCCGCGTTGCCCTCGTAATTCCAAGCGCAATCAACACTGAGCGTCAAACTTTTTGAAATGACAATATTTTCTTCGGTGTTAATGGTACTACCAAGCTTTACGGTATCGCCTGCGGCAAGGCTTACATCGTTAAAAATCTCTTGCAGGGTCGTTTTTGTTATTGTCGTTGTTCCGTCAGTGAGTTTATAACTACCTGTTTCGTATGTTAATGTCCATGTTGTCGCAAAACGTTGAAGGTCAAAAATAAAATCATTGGAGAGAACCGATAATTCGTTTGATCTGAAATCTGACCTTAAAAAATTGTTTCCATCCATGATAATTTATTCTCCTTTTCTCTTTTTCCCATTGCCAAGCAGTTATTCAAAAAAATTAATTTCACATTCATTGTTGGGGGACGCTGAATATAAAAAAGATTTTTCCTCATTACCGAATCGGCGTAATTATAATTTTAGTCGCACCTTTGCCCTTGTGACAACCGCGACTGTTCGAGAAGTTTTTATATCAGCCTCCTTAGAAACTCGACTTTTGTTCGACTCGTTCCATTATTTTATTGATAGAACAATCATTGTCAAGAAATTTTTCCTTAAAATTTTCCAGAAATTTTTCAAATGAGCGGGGCAAAAATTGAGACGAGAAAGGAGCTTAAACTGAAGCCGCTTTTGACGTTTTCGCGAGCAACGAGGGGAACTCTTGCGACAGGCTTGCCGTTGTAATTCAAAATAACTTCGCCCAAAACTTGTCCGATTTCGATACCGTTGCCCGCGTCTACAATCTTCGGCAAGTCGTAGGTAACTTGTAAATATTTCGGGTCTTCGCCCGCCATGAGCGGAAAGTCCAAATCGTCTTGTGCTCCGACGGTAACTGTCGCTTGTTTGCCGCCGCTGACAAAAATATTTTTCTCAATGCGGTCTTTGTTAATGCCGTCAACCATTCTGACGCGCTCGAAGCCGTAATTGAAAAGATTGGTCGCGTCCTCAAAGCGAGTATCATGGTCGGGCGAATGCATTATGACCGCAATCAATTCAACTTCGCCGCGTTTGGCAGACGCCGTTAAGCAACCGCCCGCCGAACGTGTCCAACCGGTTTTGATTCCGTTCGCGCCTTTGTATTTGCTTAAAAGTTCATTGGTATTGTTAAGCTCCGACCATTTATCTTTGGGATAAATCCAGCGAATCGAGGTGCGTTTTGTATCGACAATTTCTCTGAAGGCTTGATTTTTCATGCAGTAAACGGCAATCCGCGCCATATCCTTTGCAGTGGAATAGTGACGCGAGGCAGGCAATCCGTTGGGATTTTCAAAATTGGAATGAGTGCAACCGATTTCCTTAGCCTTATTGTTCATCATATCGGCGAATCGCGAAACATTTCCGCCGATAGCTTGAGCAAGAGCCAATGCGCCGCCGTTTTCGGAAACAAGCATAACTGCAGTTATCATGTCTTTAGTTGCGACGGAATCGCCCGCTGACCAACTTAGCGTATTATCTTCCGTCATGACGGCTTCCGGACTCATTATAATTTCTCTATTCGGGTCGAATTCTTCTAAGGCAAGAATACACGTCAGCATTTTGGTCATACTTGCGGGTTCGTGTTCGACGTCGGGATTTTTTTCCCAGATTATTCGACCTGTCGACGCCTCAACCAAGATTGCCGAGTCGGCTAAAATTTTAGGTTCGGTTGCCGCCGCGCAGATTGTCCTTGAAAATATAATCGTAAAAAAGATTATTGCAGTTAAATATTTTTCCATGATTGCCCCCCGTGAACGCTAAAGGCGGAAGCTTTTACACCTCCGCCTGAAATTTTCTTTTATTGGTCGGAACGACGAGACTTGAACTCACGACCTCTTCCACCCCAAGGAAGCGCTCTCCCAAACTGAGCTACGTCCCGATTACCCGCGCAGTTTACCACACATTTTTAAATTTTGCAAGCCCTACTTTTAAAAAGTGGTCAGTGGTCAGGGG
>JAFZIQ010000094.1 GCA_017554285.1 Selenomonadaceae bacterium | reverse complement strand
CATGATATAGTTGCGCTTGAAAATTTGCCCGTTGCCGATTCGATTAAAAAAGTTCCAAAACTTCAAGGCGGACGAGAAATTTTATCTGCTGCTGAATCAATCGCCAATAATGAACGTTCGCGCAAAGCCCTTGATAACTTGACGGAAATTTATCGACTGCTTGAAATTTACGGCGTCGCTGATAAAATTACGTTCGATTTGGGTTTGATTCGCGACTTTGAATATTATACGGGCATGGTTTTTGAGGCATATGCGGCGGGCGTCGGCTATTCATTGGCGGGCGGCGGTCGTTATGATAATATGCTTAAAGATTTCGGCGCGGCATGTCCCGCAACGGGATTTGCTTTGGGTATTGAGAGAATCTTATCTGCGCGGAAAATTCAGGGCGTCGCGGAAAATTTACGGGCGAAAGATTTTTATCTGAGTTACGAAGCGGGCAAGGAAGAAGCGGCGATTAAAAAGGCGGCAGAACTTCGGGCGGCCGGAAAAATCGTTGAAGTCTCTTTGATACCGCAAAATAAATCGGATGCTGAAAAATCCTGCGCGGAAAAAAATTGTAAGGAGTTAATGTACGTCGAATGAGTTGTTTCAGAAGAATTTTACAATTTATTCGTGCAGTAACGGCGCGAGTTACGGTTGATGACGGGAAATATATTTCTGCGCATCTCAACGCCGAAGAACAGAAACTTTTTTTCGCAATGAGTATCGCCGACCAAGCGCACAGCTTGCGGACGGCATACAAGATTGAACGTCTGGTAATCGAGGATAAACGCGGCGTCGACAAGGAATTTTTGATTCGGTGTGCGCTCCTTCATGACGTGGGCAGAAAAGCCGGCGACTTGACGATTAGAGGAAAAATTTTTGTTGTATTGATTACAACGTTCGCGCCGCGATTTGCCGAGCGTTTGGAACTTAACGGCAACAGCAAACTTTACGTTTATCATCATCATGCGGAACTTGGAGCGCAGAAAATTCAACGAATCGGGTTGTTCAAAGAGGCTAAAATAATTGCGAAACATCACGCGCCGCCCAAACCCGATGATCCGTTGGAATTGAAACTTTTGCGTATGGCAGATAACGGCAGTTAGAAAGAGGCGACTTGAAAATTTTTAATGGCATTCATAAATTCAAGCAGGGCGACGATTATATTTTGCTGGACGTGAACAGCGGCGCGGTTCATCTTATCGACGAGGCGACTTTTAAAATCCTTGACGACTTCGACGGCACAAACGACGCGCAGATTTTAGAAAAATATCCCGACAGCGATACAGCCGAGATTTTAAATGAACTTCACGAGCTGATTGACGCGGGCGAACTTTTTGCGCCCGATATTGATGTTCCGCCGACTTTTGCGGCTCGCGGCATTGTTAAAAGTCTTTGCCTTATGGTCGCGCAGGATTGCAATTTACGTTGCAAATATTGTTTCGGAGACGGCGGCACTTTCGGTCACCGCGCAGTTATGACGGAAGAAGTAGGGCGGGCGGCTGTCGATTTTATCATTAAAAATTCGGGCATACGCAAGCATTGTGAGATAGATTTTTTCGGCGGCGAGCCGTTGATAAATTTCCGAACAGTCAAGGCGGTTACGGAATATGTTCGTAAGCGCGAGCAGGAGACGGGCAAAATTTTTAAGCTGACGTTGACGACGAACGGCATGTTGCTTGACGATAAAATTTCTGCGTGGCTGAATGAAAATAATATTTCAGTTGTGTTGAGTTTGGACGGGCGCAAGGAGATTCATGACGCCATGAGACCCGACATTTCGGGGCGCGGCAGTTATGAGCGCGTCTTGAAAAATTTCAAGCGATTTATCGAGAGTCGCGGCGGAGAAAATTATTATCTGCGCGGGACTTACACGAAAAAAAATCTGGACTTCACGACGGACGTATTGAGTATTCACGACGCGGGCTTTGATATTTTATCGGTCGAGCCTGTTGTTTTGAAAGATTCGCTGCTTGCCTTGACGGAAGAAGATTTGCCTAGAATTCGCGAAGAATACGACCGATTAACTGCGGCTTATTTGGAACGTCGGCGCGAAGGGCGCGGATTTTTCTTTTTCCATTTCAACATTGATTTATCGAACGGTCCTTGCGTGGCAAAAAGACTGGCGGGTTGCGGCGCGGGGCATGAATATTTTGCAGTGTCGGAGAACGGCGATTTATATCCGTGTCATCAATTCGTCGGGCGTGAAAAATATCGTTTGGGAAATATTTATGACGGCGTTGATAAATCTGCGCGGCATTGGCTGAAATATTTTCGTGAGTCGCACGTTTTGAATAAGCCTAAGTGTAAAAATTGTTGGGCGAAATTTTTCTGTAGCGGCGGTTGTCATGCGAACGCGGATTTATTTCACGGCGACATTCGCGAGCCATATGAAATCGGTTGCGAGATTCAAAAAAAGCGTTTGGAGTGCGCGATTTACATTCAAGCTAAAATTAGGTGTCAGTGATAAGTGGTCAGGGGACAGGGAACAGGGGTTAGGGGTTAGGGAAAAGCTTTTTCTGACCCCTTATCCCTTATCTCTGACCCCTTATCTCTTGCCCCTTATCTCTTGCCCCTTATCTCTTGCCCCTTATCCCTATCTGCCGCGTTTGGCGAGACGTTGCAAATATTTTCCGTATTCATTTTTGGCAAGCGGCGCGGCGAGTTTCAAAAGTTGCTCCTCGTCAATGTAGCCCATGCGATAAGAAATCTCCTCAATGCAGGAAATTTTCAAGCCCTGCCGCGTTTGAATCGTATGGACGAAAGCTCCCGCCTGTAAAAGTGATTCATGCGTTCCGGTATCTAGCCAAGCATAACCGCGACGCATTTTTTCAACACGCAAAGTCCCTTGCTCCAAATAAATTTTATTCACGTCTGTAATTTCGAGTTCGCCGCGAGCCGACGGCTTAATTGATTTTGCAACGTCGACAATATTTTTATCGTAGAAATAAAGTCCCGTGACTGCATAATTCGAGCGCGGCTCTTTGGGCTTTTCTTCGAGGCTGACGGCTTGCCCCGTTTCGCGATTGAATTCGACAACTCCGTAATTTTGCGGGTCGTTGACGTAGTAAGCGAAAACCGTCGCGCCTTCATCGTGAGCCGCCGCACGTTGCACAAGCTTTGCGAAATCCGAGCCGTAAAAAATATTATCGCCCAAAACCAATGCGCAACCTTCGCCGTCAATAAATTCTTCGCCGATTAAAAATGCTTGCGCGAGACCTTCGGGCTTTGGCTGAACGGCATAGGAAATTTGCAAGCCGAGTTGCGAGCCGTCTTTTAACAGTGCTTGAAATAAATGACTGTCCTGCGGCGTCGTGATGATTAAAATTTCGCGAATGCCCGCGAGCATTAAAGCTGACAGCGGATAATAAATCATCGGCTTATCGAAAACCGGCATTAATTGTTTCGAGACAACTTCAGTCAGCGGATAAAGGCGCGTTCCCGAACCGCCCGCCAATATTATTCCTTTGCTTATCATAAAATTTTTTCCTCCTTTTTGAGAGAAATTTTATATCAAAAGGATAATTTTTTCAACACCGCGCAGATTGACCTTGAAAAATTAACTTGCTAAAATAATCGGCGCGAATTCAAAAGGAGGAAATGTTGATGAAGAAATTTAACACGGCAATAATCGGCGCAACGGGCGCGGTCGGACAGGAATTTTTGAAACTCATAGAGGAACGCAATTTTCCGTTCGGCGAATTAAAAATGTTGGCGTCGTCGCGTTCGGCAGGCAAGAAAATAAATTTCATGGGCAAAGAATACACGGTTGAAGAGACTACGGAAAAATCTTTTGACGGCGTGCAATTTGCATTGTTCGCGGGCGGCGCGGCGAGTAAATTATTTGCCCCTGCGGCAGTCAAAGCGGGCGCGGTCGTCATAGACAATTCGTCGAATTTCAGAATGGATAAAAATGTTCCGCTGGTCGTGCCGGAAGTCAATCCGCAGGCAATTTCTCGGCACAAGGGAATAATCGCCAACCCGAATTGCTCAACGATAATTATGGTTATGGCACTCAAGCCGCTTTATAATCTGTCGCGAATCAAGCGCGTAGTCGTATCGACGTATCAAGCGGTATCGGGCGCGGGGCGCGAGGGCATGGACGAATTAAAATCGCAACTTGAAGCATTGGCTCGCGGCGAAGAAATTCAAGCAAAAGTTTTGCCCGTCGCGAAATTGGACAAGCATTATCAAATCGCGTCGAATCTCCTGCCGCAAATCGATATTTTCATGGATAATCTTTACACCAAAGAGGAAATGAAAATGGTTGACGAGACCAAAAAAATTATGGAGGACGACGCGTTGAAAGTCACGGCTACAACCGTTCGTGTGCCCGTATATCGCAGTCATGCCGAGTCAGTCAACATTGAATTTGAAGGCGAAGTTTCGGTTGAAGATGCTCGCGCTGCTCTTGAGAAATTCCCGGGCGTCATCGTTCGCGACAATCCTGCAGAAATGATTTATCCGCAACCGCTTGAAACTTCGGGCAAAGACGCCGTTGAAGTCGGGCGAATCAGAAAAGATTTTTCTGTCGAACACGGAATCAATCTCTGGGTCTGCGGCGACCAAATTCGCAAGGGCGCGGCTCTCAATGCCCTGCAAATCGCCGAATACATGATTGAAAATGATTTGGTGTAATTGGTTTTGAAAATAAAGTTGCCTTGACATGAAAAAGGCGGTGTTGTAAAATGCCGAAAGTGCAAACGGCAAGGGGCGAAAAGGCTCCTTTCGAGTTCAGCGCGGCGACAGAAAAATTATTCGGCGAAGATTTTTCGGAGGAAGGAATTACAGGCGACGTTAAAATTTTTGGCGAAGTCGAAGATGTCGGAAGATGTTTCGTCGTAAGAGGGCGCATTGAGTGCCGAAAATCTTTTACTTGCGACAGATGTTTGACTCAAGCAACGGAAAATCAAGTACATGAATTCGAGGACGAGTTTGACAAGTCGGAGGCAGAGGAAGATTTAATCGACGTGACTGAACTGTTACGAGACGTTCTGATTGCCGGACAGCCGATGAAAAATCTTTGCAAAGCAGATTGTAAGGGCTTATGTCCCGAATGCGGCGCGAATTTAAACGAAGGCGATTGCGGTTGCGATAAATTGATAATCGACCCGCGACTTGCAACGTTAGAAGATTTGAAAATGGAATAAGGAGGTGTGACTTTTGGCGGCACCTAAAAGAAAATTGAGCAAAAGCAGACGCGACAGGCGGCGTGCAAATTGGAAGTTGGAAACTCCGAACTACGTAAAATGTCCGAAATGCCATGAACCTAAACTCCCACACCATGTGTGCCTGGAATGTGGTTATTATGACGGGCGGGAAGTCATCGAGACGGCTTAAAGATAACGGAAACTTTTTGGGCAGGCATTTAAACCCTGCTTATTTTTTTTGATAAAAACTTTGAGGGAGCGGAAACTTGTGAAAATAGCAGTTGACGCTATGGGCGGCGACAACGCTCCGGCGGAAATCATAAAGGGAGCAGTGCAAGCGGTTCAAAAATATTCGTGTGAAATAATTTTGGTTGGCGACGCAGAAAAAATTCGCGGCGAACTCCAAACGGCAGGCGGAGAAAATTTGCCCGTAACGATAAGACATGCGGACGAAGTTATAAACATGGGCGAACACCCTGCCGACGCCGTTCGCAGTAAAAAAAATTCGTCGATAGTCGTTGCGACAAAGATGGTTAAAGACGGCGAATGCGACGCAGTACTTTCGGCAGGTTCGACGGGCGCGGCAGTAGCGGCGGCTCAACTGATTCTCAGAAGAATTCACGGCATCGGACGTCCTGCCATAGCAACGCCGATTCCTACGCCGCGAGGCACGACGCTTTTACTCGACAGCGGCGCGAATGTCGACAGCAAGCCCGAACATTTAATTCAAAGCGGGATAATGGGTTCGCTTTATGCCGAACACGTTTTGAAAATAAAAAATCCGAGTGTCGCGCTGTTGAATATCGGCGAGGAAGAAACTAAGGGCAACGAACAGGCTAAGGAAACTTATCAACTGCTTAAGAATTTGCGGACGATAAATTTTGTGGGCAATGCGGAAGGTAGAGATATTTCTCGCGGGAAATTCGACGTTGTGATTTGCGACGGCTTTGTCGGTAATATCGTTTTGAAATTCGGCGAAGGGCTTGCGTTGACGATAATGAATCTTTTAATGGAAGAATTGACTGCCAACGGCGGCGCGAAACTTTTGGGCGGGCAACTCATTACTCAGACGTTCAGAAATTTATCCAAGCGGCTTGACGTTTCGGAAAACGGCGGTGCTCCGCTTTTGGGCGTAAACGGTTGTTGCGTGATAAGTCACGGTTCGTCGGATGCTAAGGCGATTTGCTCGGCTATCGGCGTTACCAAAAACTATGTCGACAGTAAAATTTTTGAACATATAAAAGCCGCTCTGTAGGGATTAGGGAACAGGGATTAGGGAATAGAAGTAATTAGTCCCTAGTCCCCAGTCCCTAATTCCTAATTCCTAATTCCTAATCATTGACAAATGAAAGGGATTCGTATAATTTAGGCGTATTTAAAGGCTGCCGAGAAAGCCGTTGAGGAGGAGAAAATAGATGTTTGAAAATAACGCCATCTGTAAGTTGCTGAAAATCAAGTATCCGATATTTCAAGGCGGCATGGCGTGGATAGGGACAGCGGAGCTAGCCTCAGCGGTATCGAACGCGGGCGGGCTCGGACTTATCGGCGCGGGACACATGCCTCCCGACGTTTTGCACAAAGAAATTCAAAAGTGCAAAGCGTGGACGGATAAACCGTTCGGCGTAAACGTAATGTTAATGTCGCCGTTCGTCAAAGAAGTAATGCAACTGATGGTTGAAGAAAGAGTTCCGGTCGTAACGACGGGCGCGGGCAATCCCGGCGAATATGTTCCCGCACTTAAGGAAATCGGCTCGAAAGTTATTCCCGTCGTGGCGAGTGTCGCATTGGCTAAAAGGCTCGTCAAAGGCGGCGCGGACGCAGTTATTGCGGAAGGTTGCGAATCGGGCGGTCATATTGGAGAAATTTCTACAATGCCGCTTGTGCCGCAAGTCGTTGATGCCGTAGACGTTCCTGTAATAGCGGCGGGCGGTTTTGCCGATTCGCGCGGAATAGTGGCGGCGTTTGCACTCGGAGCCAGCGCGATTCAAATGGGTACACGTTTCGTCCTAAGCAAAGAGTGCATTGCTCACCCGAATTATAAAAATCTTGTGCTTAAGGCTAAAGACAGGTCGACGGTCGTTACGGGCAGGACAACGGGGCATCCCGTCAGAGTTTTGGGCAACAAATTGACTCGGACTTATCTTGAAATGGAAGCGGCGGGCGCGTCGGTTGAAGAACTTGAAAAACTTGGAGCGGGCGCGTTGCATAAAGCGACTCACGGCGGCGACGTTGAAAACGGCTCTGTTATGATCGGGCAAATTTCCGGTATGCTTGACGATATTAAAACCGTAAAAGAAATTATCGACGACATAGTAAACGGCATAGGCGGCGTAGTTGAAAATGTTCAGAGTAAGTGGAGCTGATATTATGAAAAAGGCTTTTATTTTTCCCGGACAAGGTGCGCAATCGGTCGGCATGGGCAAAGATTTTTATGAGAATTTCGACGTGGCGAAAAAACTCTTTGAAGAAGCCGACGACGCGCTGGGCTATTCGATAAAGAAAATGTGCTTTGAAGGTTCGGAAGACGATTTAAAATTGACTGCGAACACTCAACCGGCGATTTTGGTTGTCAGCGTGATAGTTGACGAGATTTTAAAATCGGAAGGGATAACGGCTGACATTTCGGGCGGACACAGTTTGGGCGAATATTCGGCGTTGGTCTCGGCGGGCACGATGAAATTTTCGGACGCGGTTGTTTTGGTACATAAGCGCGGGCAATTCATGCAAGAGGCTGTTCCGGTCGGTGAAGGCTCAATGGCGGCGATAATCGGGCTTGACGACGCGACGATTATAAAAATCTGCGCGGAGGCGTCGGAGCTTGGTGAAGTTCAAGCGGTTAATTTTAATTGTCCCGGTCAAACGGTTATAGCGGGCAAAACTGCGGGCGTTGAGGCGGCAGTCGAGAAATTAAAATCTGCAGGCGCGAAAAAAGCGGTTATCTTGCCCGTGAGTGCTCCTTTTCACAGTACGTTAATGGCTCCCGCCGCAAAAAAATTGGCAATCGAATTGGACAAGGTCGAGCTTAAAGACGCGGCATTTCCCGTTGCGGCGAATGTCAACGGCAAACTTGAGACTTCGGCGGCAGAGATAAAAAATAATTTGGTCGCGCAGGCGGATAATCCCGTCAAATGGATAGCTTGCGTGGAGGCAATGAAAAATTTCGGCGCGGAAACTTTCATTGAATGCGGCGTAGGCAAAACTCTTTGCGGATTTAACAGGCGCATTGATAAAAAAATTCGCAGTCTCAACGTCGAGGATATGGACAGCTTAAATAAAACTTTGGACGTTCTAAGGAATTCTTAACAAAAATTAACCCTTGCCTAAATTGCGGCGAGGGATTTTTTTTGTTATCATTGAAAAAATTTCTAAGGGGGATATTGTCATGAAAAAATTTTTGACGGCAGTGCTCGCGGCGGGAAGTTTATTTTTAATGCCCGAAGTCAATGCCGAGATTAAAACCTGCACGGGCACGGACGAATACATAATGAGCGAGTTTGAGACGATTGATATTGCCAAACAACGCGCCAAGCAAAAGGCTGAACGGGTTGCGCAGGAACAAGCCGGCGTTTTTGTCGAATCGAATACCGAAGTTATCAACATGATGGTTACTAAGGACGAAGTGCGAACAATGACTTGCGGCATTTTAAAAATTGTCGACGTGCAATATCAGTTGACGCCGCTTGAAGATGGCAAAAGCTTAGTCGTTAAAGCGACGGTTAAAGCCGACGTTGATACCGACGAAATAAACGGCTGGTTGAATCGTCCGCCGCAGGAACGCTCCGAGCTTGTCGATAAAAATTTGGAACTTCAAAAGGCGATTGAAGAACAGGATAAACAAATTGCCGAGCTGAAAAGTAAACTCGCCGCCGCCGAATCCAAGCAGGATAAAGAAAAAATTTCCGCGCAGTTTAACAGTGAAGATAAAAATTTCCTGTCGAATCAAAAGTTGGAAGAGGCAATGAAATTTTATTATGCGCGAGATTTCAACGGCACATTTTCACTTTGCACACAGGCGATTGAATTAAATCCTTCAAATGCGATTGCCTATTCGATTCGCGGCGTGATTTTTTATTATCAAAAGGATTTCAACGGCGCACTTTCCGATTTCAACCGAGCAATTCAGTTAAACTCGTCTGATTATAAAAATTTCTACAATCGCGGACTGGCTTATATTAAGTTGAATAATTATCGGGCGGCGGCTGAAGATTTTGACGCGGCTCTCAAACTCAATCCTAATGACTCTGACAGTCGTTATAATCGCGATTTGTGCCGGCGTGCAATGGGATATTGAACTAAAAAATCAGTTACGCCTTCGATATGGGGCAAAAGTTGTAGACAAGCGAAAATCTTTGTGTTATATTCTGCAAACGGGAGGCGATAATTGTAATGAGTGCGACGGAGAAAAATTTATCCGGCAAGGTTGCGTTCGTAACGGGTGCCTCGCGCGGAATAGGACGGGCAATAGCTCTGCGGTTGGCGTCGGACGGCGCAAAAGTCGCTTTAAATTTCGCAAGCAACAGCGCGAAGGCTGAAGAAGTTAAAACTGAAATTGAGGCGGCGGGCGGCGAGGCAATACTTTTGCAAGGCGATGTTTCAAAGTTTGAAATCGTAACTGAGCTGATTAAAGAAGTTGTCGACAAATGGGGACGTGTGGACATTTTGATAAACAATGCCGGCATAACCCGCGATAATCTTTTGCTGAAAATGAGCGAGGAAGATTTTGACAAAGTTATCAACACGAATTTAAAGGGCGTCTTCAACTGTACAAAGGCAGTTACGAAACTTATGATGAAACAACGCGGCGGACGGATTGTTAATATGTCGAGTGTCGTCGCACTTAAAGGCAATATCAGCCAAACGAATTACGCGGCGGCAAAGGCGGGCATAATCGGTTTTACGAAATCGGCGGCGCGAGAGCTTGCTTCACGAGGCGTGACGGTCAACGCGGTTGCGCCCGGTCTGATTAATACCGATATGACAGCCGCGCTTTCCGAGAAAGTCAAAGAAGTAATGATGCAAGAGATACCTGCGGGGAGAATGGGAACTCCCGAAGACGTTGCAAATGCAGTGGCGTTCTTGGTATCGGATCAAGCGGCGTATATCACGGGTCAAGTCTTGTCGGTCGACGGTGGAATGGTCATGTGAACGTGGCTTTGAAAGGAGGTGAGCAACGGTAGCGCAAAATGTGTAAGAACGTCTAATCAGGTAGACAAATGTGTAGCTTAAAGCTGAAAGCTCATAAACCAAAATAGCCATTGAGCCAGTTGGTGCTAACTTCAAAGCAGTCTATGCGCCGGGAAGAAGACCCGTGCAGGTTGAAATAGTCCTGATAACTATGAGGTAGAACTCTGGTGGGAGATAGCGGACTTGGCACTTAACAAAAATTTTGTTTCACATTATTACGAAAGGAGAAAGCTATAAGATGAATCAACAGATAGTCACCTGAAAGACGCTGTTGATATGTACCGGTGGCTCGCCGGGAATTTACGACTGTGGAGTGTTACACAAACGCTAGTAGGTACGCCGAAAACGGACACGCTGAAGCAGTAAGGTGAAATCGCGAGATTCACCCGAATCATCTTAACATGGACGTTTGTCTATGTTTTAAGTAGCAGGTGCTGTAAATGGCAACGTTTGAACAGGTTAAAAAAATCGTCAAGGAACAACTTGGAGTCGAAGAAGACGAGATTCAAATGAGTTCGACTTTCGTCGACGACTTGGGTGCAGATTCTTTAGACATAGTCGAATTGATTATGGCTTTCGAGGAAGAGTTCAATATTGAAATTCCCGACGAGAAAGCAGAAAAAATTAAGACTGTGGAAGATGTCGTTAAGTACATAGATGAACAAAGCAATGCTTAATTAGGGAGTAGGATTAGGGAGTAGGGAGCAGTTTTCTAATCCCTATTCCCTTTTCCCTATTCCCTAAGGAGAGGATTATCCGTGAAACTTCCTGAACTTAAAATAGGAAATAAGACAGCAAAAATCCCAATCGTGCAAGGCGGCATGGCAATCCGCCTTTCGACGGCACGGCTTGCGGCGGCAATGGCAAATGAAGGCGGTATCGGCTTAATAGCGGCGTCGGGCATGGCTCATGAAGAATTGCGCTACGAAATAAAATTGGCGCGTTCGCTGACTGACGGAATAATCGGGATAAATATAATGGTCGCGGCGAGTGACTTTTTCGGCATAGTCCATACGGCGATAGACGCGGGCATTGATTTAATCGTCGCGGGCGCGGGATTTTCACGCGATATTTTTGGTCTGGGGAAGGAGTCCGGTACGCCGATAGTCCCGATAGTTTCTTCTGTGAAGCTTGCGAAAATTTCACAAAAGCTTGGAGCATCGGCAATAGTCGTCGAGGGCAAAGAGGCGGGCGGACATTTGGGCACGGATATTTCTGTTCGCGAACTTATCAAGCCGATTTGTGCCGCAGTAAATATTCCTGTAATCGCGGCGGGCGGCGTCTTGACGGGCAAAGATATAGCCGAAGTCTTACAGATGGGAGCAAACGGAGTTCAAATGGGCTCGCGATTTGCGGCAAGTTTGGAATCGAACGGCGCACCGAGTTTAAAGGAATACTATTTAAAATCTCAGCCGGAAGATGTCGTAGTAATAAGCAGTCCTGTCGGCTTACCGGGTCGAGCGGTAAGAACTCCTTTTTCAAAACGCGTAATGGAAGGTCGAGTTCCGCCCAAAACTTGCGATTCGTGCCTGAAAGCTTGCAAACACAATTTCTGTATCGTCAGAGCATTGATGCGGGCTCAACAAGGCGATTTGGAGACGGGCTTGGTCTTCACCGGCGAATATATGCCGCGCATTGAAGAGATTTTACCTGTCAAAGAAATAGTTCGCCGCTTAGTCACAGAGGCGGAGGAATTCTATCAGCCTTGAAAAATTTCACAAAAAAATCCCCTTCCGATTTGGAGGGGGAAATTTTTTTCAGCCGAAGAAAAGTTCAAAGACGGATTGAAAATTTTCGTGAGCCGATTGCCACGCGGGAATCAGCGATACGCCGAAGAATAAGATAACGTTCAAAATCATGGTTGCCAGAGATTTTTTCGCGATAGAATAAAATGATAAGATTACACACACGCACCAGATTGCGAGTTGCCAAATTTCCACGACAAGCGCGTTTCTGTAGACCGAATAAATCAATACGCCTGCCGCCAACAAAATCGGAATGGATAGCGCGAGAATCCATTTAAATTTCGTCGTCATATGGAAAAATCCGGTACCTTCTTCAATCTTGGTTTCATCGATTGAAGTCGCGTCAAAATTTGCGTCGCCCTCGTTACGCGGCGGCTCGGAAGTCTTATTTAAATCGTCATCATTCATAAAATCGCCTCCCATATTTAAAACAATTTTAAAATGACGCCTGCCCTTCGTCAAGAGAAAAACAGTCAGGAGATGATAATTTTGAACACACTGCAGGACGAATTAAAAAATATTTTAGCGGCGATAAATGCCCGTGACATTGAAAAATTTTCTGCGCATGTTGATTTGAAATCTTTAATGGACATCGGCTACGACGAGGCGACTGAAGTACTTGCCGATAACTGCGCGAAGTTCCATAAGCTTTATCCTAAGGATTTATTTTTCAAATTCGGTTCGACGATTCTGCGGATTTACAATGATAAATTTCGCGGCGTTCATCTGGGATTGATTAAAAAAGTTATCGCGGCTTATTTCGACGGCAGTTTTAAGGACGCCAAGAATTTTTCGGAGACTCCGATTAAATTTCTTGCCTCCGAGTTGAATTATTTATTGAGAGCCGTCCGCGCAGAATTCGGCGAAGAAAATATTTCGGGCAATAAGGCGACGCTTGCCGTTAAAATGGTTGGTGACGGCTCAAATTACGGCAAAATGATTGGCATATTGAATTTTGTATTGGAATTCGACAGGCTCGGCGACGAGTGGCGACTTCATAAAATAAAAAATGTCGAAGAACTGGTTCCGCCAATTCTCGACATTGCAGAAACTTATTGGCCCGCCTCGTGGGATTTGGGCATTAAGCTTTAGATTAAATCTTCGCGAATAAAAATCAGATTCTCGCCTCTGAACGCAAAGAACCATTTATATTTCGAGACCGCCTTAAAAAATTCGTAGGAGCAACCGCGTTTCATGCGGTCGTGAAGTTCGATAGTCAGCACTTTAACTTTCGGGAGCCACTCGTCAACGTCGGGCGCGGCGAAAACTTCCTTTTCTGCGCCTTCAATGTCAATCTTAAGCAAATCGATTTCGTCAAAGCCCGAATCGGCTAGGATTTTACCGACAGTCGTCGTTTTTAAAGCGGCAGGGTCGTCGGCAGTCGTCGCGAACGTCATAAAGCCCCATTTCCCGTAGCCTTTATCTTCAACGCGAATAAAAGTTTCTTTATCCCACAGTGCGGATTTGATAAGGTGAATATTTTCATAACCAGCCGTGTTGTATTGCAGGAATTGGAAATTTTCTTGTTCGGGCTCGACGGAATAAATCTGCGCGGAAGGATATTTGTTGGCATAATAAACCGCCGCGCAACCGATATTCCCGCCGCAATCCAAAATCAATTTCGGCTGATAATTTTTAATCGTCGGCAACCGATATTCTTCCCATTTGAAAATCGAATTAATGACCGCTTTATCTTCGTGAATATCACGATACGCAACGGGAGTACGAATACTTTCTATAGTCACCACGTTATGATTAACGGGCAAAGTAAATTCTTGTTCCATAAGAATAGTAACCTCCGATTACTTATTCCGACCGCAACAGTTTTTATATTTTTTGCCGGAGCCGCAAGGACAAGGGTCATTGCGCCCTATTTTTTTGCCGTCGGCAGTCTTGGCGCGTTTCTGAACTTCGGCAGGACTTGATTCGTCGCCGTGAGACGCTCGCGCAGTTTGTAATCTGTCTTCAACTTTTGCCTGTTCGCGACGGATTGCCGCCTCTGCCTCTTTTGATTCGATTTGCGGCGGCTCGGCAGAAAGTTCATCATCATCTTCTTCAGACGGCGGAGCTTGCTGAACAACTGCCACGTGATACATTGTCGTTGCGATTTGGTCTTGAATTGCGCCTTCCATTTCCTCAAACATTGCCAACGCCTCGATTTTGTATTCGACTAACGGCGCACGTTGTCCGTAAGCCCTCAAATTGATTCCTTCGCGCAACATGTCCATATGGTCGAGGTGTTCCATCCATTTATTATCGACGATTCGGAGCATGACGACTTTTTCCAATTCGCGCATGACGGGTTCGCTGAAAATCGCTTCGCGTTGTCTGTAAGTATTCTCCGCCAATCTCTCCAAATGATCTTTGAGTTCGTCGCGGCTCAATTTTTCAAGCTCCGATAACTTCAAAGTCCCGGGCGGCGCGTAAATTTTTTCGGCGTCTTTAATCAGCTCGTCAAGTTGCCATTCTTCGGGATAAAGCTTTTCGTTCGCATATTGATTCATTTCCGACTTGATTATGTGATTCACCATGCCGCGTATATTTTCCCGCAAATTTTCTCCGCGCAGAATTTTTTTCCGCTCGCCGTACATAATTTCGCGTTGCTGATTCATAACGTCATCATATTCCAAAACGTGCTTGCGAATATCAAAGTTCCGCGCCTCAACTTTTTTCTGCGCATGTTCAATCGACTTTGTTATCAACGTATGCTCAATCGGCTCGTCCTCTTCCATGCCGAGCTTATCCATAACTTTTGCGATTGCCTCCGACGCGAACAATCTCATCAAATCATCTTCCAGCGAAATATAAAATCTTGATTCGCCCGGATCTCCTTGACGCCCCGAACGTCCGCGCAACTGATTATCTATGCGTCGTGATTCGTGGCGTTCAGTGCCGATTATGAAAAGCCCGCCGAGTTCGGAAACGCCGTCGCCGAGTTTAATATCTGTTCCGCGTCCCGCCATATTCGTCGCGATTGTAACGGCGTTGCGTTGTCCCGCGTCGGCAACTATCTGCGCTTCTTTTTCATGAAACTTTGCATTCAAAACGCTGTGGGGTATGCCGCTCTTTTTAAGATAGCCGCTCAATTCTTCCGATTGCTCAATCGAAGTCGTGCCGATAAGGACGGGTTGCCCTTTAGCATGAACTTGCTCAACCATATTGGCGACTGCGCGATATTTGGCGCGTTTATTTTTATAAACAACGTCGGGATGGTCGACGCGGCGCACGGGCTTATTTGTCGGAATAACAACGACGGGCAATTTGTAAATCTTCAAGAATTCGTCTTCCTCAGTCTTGGCGGTACCCGTCATGCCCGCAAGTTTGTCATACATGCGGAAATAATTTTGGAAAGTTATCGTCGCCAGCGTTTGAGATTCGCGCCGAATTCTGACGCCCTCTTTAGCTTCGATTGCTTGATGAAGTCCGTCCGAATATCTGCGCCCTGTCATAAGACGCCCCGTAAATTCATCGACGATAACAATTTCGCCGTCACGAACCACATAATCCCTGTCGCGTTTCATTAAAGCCTTAGCCCTCAATGCCGCCGTGAAACAATGCGACAACTCGATATTTTCGGGCGCGTAAAGATTTTGAATGCCCAAAAACTTTTCAATCTTGGGAACGACTTCATCATTGGGCGCGACAGTCTTTTGTTTCTCGTCGACTTTATAATCATCGCCCTCGCGCAGATTCGCAACCGCACGAGCCATAACCGCATACATTTCCGTTGACTTCGCGCCCGGTCCGGAGATAATCAGCGGCGTTCTAGCCTCGTCAATCAAAATCGAGTCAACCTCGTCGACGATTGCATAATTCAACGGTCGCTGAACCATTTGTTCTTCGTGAACTACCATATTATCGCGCAGATAATCAAAGCCGAATTCGTTATTCGTGCCAAACGTCACGTCGCAACTGTAAGCAAATTTTCTTTCGGGGAAATCCATATCGTGAAGAATCAGCCCTACCGTCAAGCCGAGAAAATTATAAAGTCGTCCCATCCATTCGCTGTCGCGGCGGGCAAGATAATCATTGACAGTAACCATATGGACGCCCTTACCGCCGAGCGCGTTAAGATAGACGGGCAATGTTGCGACGAGAGTTTTACCTTCACCGGTCTTCATTTCGGCGATTTTGCCTTCGTGCAAGCACATACCGCCCATTAATTGAACGTCGAAATGCCTCATGCCCAAAACTCTGCGCGATGCCTCTCGACAAACCGCAAAGGCTTCGGGCAAAATATCTTCCATAGTCTCGCCCGCTTGAAGGCGTTCGCGAAATTTTTCGGTCGAACCGGTGAGTTTGGCGTCGGTGTAATTTTGCAAGTCCGCTTCCAACGCATTAATTTTATCAACTGTCTTTTGCAGACGTTTGATTTCCTTATCGTTATTATCACCCAAGAATCTTTTCAAGAATCCGAATCCGAACAACGTCATCACTCCCTTAAAAATTTTTTTCATGATAGCAGAAAAAATATCCTGCCGCAAATTTTTTGACGTTCAAATTTTACACGGCAGAAGATTTCCGATATAATTCATAAAAATTTTATGGGGCGGTGAATTTTTTTGGGCTACAGAGAAGATTGGTTTAAGGAAAATAAATCGGATCATGGTTGGTACACCTGCGCGAAGTGCGGTAAAAAAATTCGGAAGGCTGACGTTGACATTGACCACATAATCCCGCAGAAATATAAAAAGATTGACCACGTCGGCAATCTGCAATGTTTATGCAAGCATT
>JAFZIQ010000013.1 GCA_017554285.1 Selenomonadaceae bacterium | reverse complement strand
TGTCAAGTAAAAAAATAATCCCCCAAAATTTTTTAGGGGAAAATATCGACGCGAGCATTGATGCCTTCTTCTAAAATCTGATTGCGTTTTGGGGATTGAAGAATTATAATTTACAATGGAGGTTGATTGAGTTGCAAATCCGTATTGCGGGGCTTGTGCCCGAAAGTTATGTTGACGGCGCAGGGATTCGTTTTGCTATTTTCATGCAAGGTTGTCTGCGGAATTGCGAGGGCTGTCACAATCCCGAAACGCACGCTCTCGACGGCGGACGGCTTATGAATACTGCTGAAATTATTTCCGCGATTAAAAGAAATACGTTGCTTGACGGAATAACGCTGACGGGCGGTGAACCGTTTTTGCAAATCGATTCGGCTAATGAAATCGCCCGCGCAGTTAAAAATTTCGGACTCAACGTCTGGTGCTACACAGGATTTATTTTTGAAAACCTCCCGCCCGACGCCGCGCCTCTGCTTAGAAATATAGACGTTCTGATTGACGGAGAATTTATCGAAAGTCAAAGGGATTTGGAGCTTCAATTTCGCGGCTCGCGCAATCAGCGAATCATCGACCTTAACAAAACTCGCGAGCAAAATAAAATCGTGCTTTGGACTGAAAACGGGGGTTGAAAAATGGAAGTGGCGGATTATTCTTTCAGTGATTTATTTTCGGACTTATTTTCATTACCGCCTTTGGACGTTATTATTGGTTTAATTTGCGTTTTAATCTTCGGGATAACGCTCGGCGCATTATTGTATATGCCGGTCGCGCACAGAAGTTCCAAGCTCCCGCTCGAAAAACTCAGCGGCGAATTGATTTGGCGATATACGCCCGATTGGCTCATCATGATTGTCGGTTGCATTATTTTTCTTACTGTCAGTTTCTTTATGGTCAGCGGATATTTGAGAGAAATTTGACTGAAAATAAAAGGCGCGGATTTTCGTCCGCGTCATTTTTTATTTGTCGCTTGGTTGAGCCACTCTTTTAAATAATCGCCGATTGCTTTTACAACTTGCGCCTCGCGAATAGTCGTAGCAATGCTGATTAGTCTCAGACCGCCGTTGAAGACGTATTTACCGATAAGCTCGCCGATTTTGTCGGCTATCATTCTCGCGATAACGAACAGGATTATCGAAACTTTAATTCCCAAAACCGTAAGCGCGATACCGCCGAACAGCGGCAACAGGAAAATCATTGCAAGTTTTATAAGCAGGAAAGAGAAGGCTACGCTGACTGTCGCCCTTGATAAACGGATAAACAACGGAGCTTTGCGGCGAATTAATTTTCTTGTATCGTCAAAGGCAAGTCTGGGATGTCGAATCGCCCGAATCAGGAACGCGCCCGCTCTTTTTGCGTAATAGGTAAAGAACTCGCCGACTTTTTGCAAGAGTTTGTTTATATCCGTCGGAATACTTGTGACGCTTGCGATTATCATTTGCGGGCTTAAGTCCGAGAAAAAACCGCGCATTGAACTGAAGGCTGTACCGAAAATTGCCGGCGGTTTGCTCATATTCGCGACTGCGTCGGGTATCGGCAACGCGGGGATAAACGCCATGACGATATAAAGTACAATCGCCAATATCCGCCCGAAAATCATACCGAGAAAATATTTTATAACGGCTTTCGGATTGCGTTTAAAGGCGGCAGGGAAATTTCTGATTCTGCGCGGGACTTTACGTTTGACTTTATCAATTTTTTTCTCGTTTTTCTTGGCGCGTTCTTCTTCGCGAGCTATTTGTTCTTCGTTTTCTATTTCTATGGAACGCGACAGACGAATCATTTTCTGGAAAGCGTCGGCGATATTTTGTTCACTCTCCTTTTCTTTTTCTTCCAACTGTTTGTCGAAGGAATGAGTTGCGTGAATCATTTTTCTGAAGGCATTTTTCAAATCGGTTGATTTGGTAGTCTGCATCATGCGTTGCAAAGCCCTTTCCAAATCAGATTGTTTGGTCGTCTTAACCATTTGTTGAAGATTTTTCTGCAGGTCGCAAGGCTTTTTATCTTTATCGTCGTCCAACGCCTCACCTCCGAAAGGCAATTCTTATCAAATTTCCTTGAGTGATTATAACAAAAAAAATTGCCCCGACAAAGTTTTCTTACAGGTTTTTTTTATTGAACGGCTGAAAACTTTCTGATATAATTTTATTAATGCCGTACCTCTAACGGCGGTAACTTAACGCTTGAGGAGGGAGGTGAGATTTATGTTCGAAGTACTCGTTGCTTTGAGCGTAGCTACGGTCGGCGGGGCACTCGGTACCTTTATCGGTGGCGTGTTGCTCGACTACTACCATAGCAAAAAAAGTAAACGGCAGAAACATGTTCGCTGATTGCCCCAGATAATCGCATCACCCGGCGGTTAGGCAAAACGAAGCCCCCGTGCAGTTCACCCTTCTGCGCGGGGGTTATTCGTTCGGTGATATTATGTTCGACCTGCAGTACTCGTTGCAGTTGTTGCTTTAATCAACGCTGAAAATTTATCACACAAATATTTTTTTGTCAATGAAAATCTTTATACTAATGATTTGCTATCACCTATTACCTGTCAGCTATCACCTCATATTTAGTATTTCGTTGCGCGGGGATTTTTCCTGCTGACCGAATTAAATCAATCATTTTTTGAGTTGACATTTCAAACGACGTGCCAGCCGCCCTAACAACATTTTCCTCAAGCATGATTGATCCTAAATCGTCCGCGCCGAAAGCTTGAGTGAGCTGACCGATTTTTTCGCCCTGCGTGACCCACGAGCCTTGAATATGTTCGACATTATCCATAAAAATTCTGGTAAGGGCGAGTGTTTTCATATAATCCTGCGCTGAAACTTTATCGCCGCCGAGCTGTGTATTGTAGGGCTGATAAGTCCATGTGATAAAAGCTCTGAATCCTCCGGTCTCGTCTTGAAGGTTGCGAATTTTTTCCATATGTTCGAGGCGTTGAGCTAAAGTTTCGCCGAAACCGATAACCATAGTGGCGGTAGACTCCATGCCGATTGAGTGGGCGAGTTGCATGACGTTTAGCCAATCATCAGTCATAATTTTTTTGGGGCTGATTTTTTTTCTGACTTCATCAACCAAAATTTCTGCGCCGCCGCCGGGCAAGCTGTCTAGTCCTGCTGCTTGCAATCTTTTAAGCGTTTCCAAAATCGATAAGCCCGCGCAGGTTGCGAAGTGTTGAATTTCGGTTGCCGTGAACGAGTGAATTGTTATATCGAAATTCTTTTTGATAAGGCGAAGCATATCTTCATAGTAGCTTAGCGGCAAATATGGATGAAGTCCGCCTTGAATCATTACTTGCGTACCGCTCGCCGCGCAGGTTTCGCGAACCTTTTCTAAAATTTCTTCGTGGCTTAGGAGGTAGGAGCCGCTTTGATTTTGCCGCCTCCAAAACGCGCAGAATTTGCATTCGTTCTTACAAATATTGGTGTAGTTGATATTTCTGTCGATAATAAAAGTCGTCCTGTTGCCGAATTTTTTTTTGCGAATTGCGTCCGCCTGCTTGCCGAGTTCCAACAAATCTCCTTGCTCAAAAAGTTTCAAAGCCTCGTCGGTTGTCAATCTCAAAATAAATCACCTCGTTTCTTTGCTAAAAATTATATCGGCTGGAAAAGTTATTTTCAATGTAAAATTTTCGAGCCAAAGATAAGTTCAGCTTTTACTTTTCAGCAAAACAATTTATAATAACATTCAAGATTTGGAAAGGCAGTGATTTCCTATGTTTGGCGGAGAATTTATTTTTGACCTTCAGCGTTTCGTGAATATAGGTAATGTCAACGGTAATACCTTACTTAGCGGCACGAGCGCGGCTGATTATATCTACAATAACGGAGGCAAGGTCACAATTAGCACCGGAAACGGCGATGATACTGTTTCAAACGAATATTACTACGATTATAACGATTATGATAACGACATTTACAGTGCATACGACGTTTCAATCAACACTGGCGAAGGAAATGATTCCGTTTATAACTATCGGGGCTCCGATTGCACAATCAACACTGGCGAAGGTAATGATTCAGTTTCTAACAATGATGGCGACAGTTGCACAATAAACACTGGCGCAGGAAATGATTCCGTTTATAACTATTTTGGCGACGATTGCACAATCAACACTGGCGCAGGTAATGATGAGGTTGATAACTTGGGCGCGTCAGTGACAATCAACACGGGCGAGGGCAATGATTCTGTTTGGAATGGCTGGGGCGACCCAGTGACAATCAACACGGGCGACGGTAATGATTACGTTTATAACGAGGGCAGTCATTGCACAATCAACACGGGCGACGGTAATGATTTAATCAGTTTGAATTCATACTCGAATAAAAATGTGATAATTTACAACTCAGGCGACGGTAACGATACAATTTACGGCTTTGACGGCGATGGTACACTTTCAATCAGCGGCGGCTCATATTCAACGACTAAAAGCGGCGATAACATTATCGTGACTGTCGACGACGGAAAAATTTCGCTTATAGGCGCGGCAACTTTATCGGCGATTAACATTTCATATAAAGGAAATTCCATTTCGTATGATACAAGCGGCGTTACCATTGACAACGATGTATCCAATACTTTAATCACAGGTACAAGTTACGACGATTACATTGTTAATCACCGGGGCGATTCAGTAACAATAAAAGGCGGTAAAGGCGACGATAACATTGAAAACTACTGGGGCAATTCGCTAACAATCTACGGCGGTGCGGGCAAAGATTCCATTATTAACTGCGGCAGCGACAATGCTATAATTGACAGCGGCACGGGTAATGATACAATCCAAATATGGGAAGAATGTTATAATGTTAGCGTAAAAACTGGAGATGGTAATGATTTCGTCAACAATGGTTCTTCTATTTCCACAATAGACACAGGCGACGGCGACGATTTCATTGGAAATTGGGGAGAAAATTATAAAGTCAGCATAAACAGCGGTGCAGGTAACGATACTATTGACAATGGTACACACGATTATAACAATGGTTCCTTCGCGACAATTGACGCAGGTAAAGGTAATGATTACGTTGATAATCACAATCGTGCCTCGAATACAGCTATCAAAGCAGGCGAAGGCAATGATTCGATTTATAATAGTGCCGCAAGCGTAACAATCAGCGGAGATGAAGGCAACGATTACATTGATAACAAAGTTTCCAACGTCACAATCAGCGGTGGCAAAGATGACGACACCATTAAAAACAGCGACGTCAATAAAACTTCAATTAACGGAGGCGAAGGTAACGACTCCATTAGAACCAAAGGTAGCAACGTCACAATCAGCGGTGATAAAGGTAACGATTCCATTAAAAACATCGACGGCACAAATATTGTTTTCAAATATATTTCGGGTGACGGTAACGATATAATTGAAGGTTTCAATGAAACTTCGACACTAAGTATTGGCGGCAGCTCGTACTCAACCAAAAAAAGTGGCAATGATGTCATTGTCACGGTCGGAGACGGAAAAATTTCGCTTATAGGCGCGGCGAGTTTGTCTAAGGTCAATATCAAAAACAAGAGCACTTCGGACGAACCTTCCGAATCTTCCAATTCTTGGAAAATAAGCGGTACAACGGCTAAATATGGAACGTCCGGCAAAACTTTGGTGACAGTCAGCGGCGTTAAATCGACGAGCGGACTTTCAATCAAGAATAAAGTTGTCACGGTTGCTAAATCCTCTGTTAATGCCAAGAAAATTACAATCAGCGGCGAAGGTTATACGCTTAAACTTGCAAGCGACGTAACTAAGCCTTCGACCAAAAAGGCGGCGTTTAGTCTGAGTGGAACCACTGCCACTTATAAAAGCTCGTACAAGACTGCAGGTTACACCCTCGCGAGCAATTCAAAATCAATTACTTACTCAAAAGCAACGACAGCAACCACGCTGGCGACTGTTAAGGGCGTCAAATCAACGGGCGGGCTTTCAGTAAGCGGCAAAGTCGTTACTGTCGCTAAATCGTCTGTCAATGCGGAAAAAATTACAATCAGTGGCGAAGGTTATAACCTTAAACTTGCCGATGATGTAACTAAGCCTTCAACCAAAAAAGCGACGTGGACTATCAAAGACACTACTGCCACTTACAAAAGCTCTTATAAAACTGCGGGCTATTCACTTTCAAGCGACAGTAAATCTATTTCTTACACTGCGGCAACGAAATCAACAGTTTTGGCGACAGTTAATGGCGTTAAGT
Organism: Selenomonadaceae bacterium; assembly: GCA_017554285.1. Classification (GTDB taxonomy): domain Bacteria; phylum Bacillota; class Negativicutes; order Selenomonadales; family Selenomonadaceae; genus Quinella. The sequence goes on along the minus strand of JAFZIQ010000013.1, from coordinate 6,952 downwards.
CAGCGGATGGACTTTCCGTTAAAGATAAAGTTATAACGGTTGCGGCTTCGGCTCTCAATAAATCTAAAGTTACACTGAGCGGTAGCGGATATACGTTAAAACTTGGCTCCGATGTTACGATTCCGACTTCAAAGGCGGCGACTTGGTCTTATAAAGACGGAACAGCCGCTTATAAAGCGTCGTCAACAAGTGCCGGTTATACTTTGGCGAGCGATTCCAAATCCATAACTTACTCTAAGGCAAAAGACGCCTCAACTTTGTTGACAGTTAAAGGTGTTAAGTCTAAAGACGGGCTTTCAATCAAAAATAAAGTTGTCACAGTATCTAAAGCGGCACTCGGTACGGATAAAGTTACTGTCAGCGACGGATATACTCTCAAGCTTGCCGATGACGTTACCAAACCTTCAACCAAAAAAGCAGCATGGACTATCAAAGACACTACCGCAACTTATAAAAGCTCCTACAAAACTGCGGGTTACACTCTCGCAAGCGACGGCAAATCCATTACCTATTCCAAAGCGACGACAGCAACCACATTGGCGACAGTTAAGGGCGTAAGATCGACGGGCGGGCTTTCAGTAAGCGGCAAAGTCGTTACTGTCGCTAAGTCGTCTGTCAATGCAGAAAAAATTACCATAAGCGGCGACGGATATACCCTCAAGCTTGCCGATGACGTTTCAAACCCAGAAACTTCAAGTTCTTGGAGCTATAAGGATTCAAAGGCGACTTATAATCAGACAGCGGCGGCGGGCTATTCCCTTGCAAGCGACAGTAAATCTATTACTTACTCGAAGAAATCAAGTAAAACTTTGGTGACGATCAACGGCGCGAAATCTACGGACGGGCTTTCAGTTAAGAATAAGATTGTCACCCTGAATGCAAGTGCGATTGATGGTGAAGTTTCAATCGACGGCAGCGGTTATGAATTCAATTTTGCTAAGGGCGATTACAAAAAGACATTGATAACGGGAAGTAAAAATGCAGATTTAATAACGAGTCAAGGTACAAAACTTTCAATTTCAGGCGGTGCGGGCAACGATACTGTCAAAGTTTTGGGAAGTGCGACAACAGTCACGGGCGGCGCAGGAAATGATTCCATTATCGGTAACAACAACGGAGGAAATGTTTTTATTTATAACAGCGGCGACGGCAACGACATTATCACCGACTTTGCGGCGACCGACAAAATTAAAATCCTTAAAGAGACTGCCAAAGTTGAGGCAAGCGGCAATGATGTAATTTTCACTGTCGGTAAAGGTTCAATCACCGTTAAAAACGCCGCCGATAAAGAATTTTCTTATTCCAATAACGGCGTTGAAAGTATTTATTCCGCGAAGTCCGATGAGCCTTATACGATTAGTGCTGACAACAAGGCAATCACTATTGCAAGTTCCTATGCGGATACAATTTTTGATGCTACCGCTACGGATTACAGTAAACTGGTTACTATAGACGCCTCAGCAGTTACAAAGGGAATTAAAATTATCGGTAATAAGAAATCAAACAAGATAATCGGCGGCAAAGGCAATGATACCATTCGCGGCGATGAAGGCGATGACACTTTGCAAGGCGGCAACGGCAAAGATGTTTTCCTTTACTATGAAGGAAACGGAAACGACCTGATAGAGAAATATGAAACACAAGACACGATAAAAATTATGAAAGGCAGTGTTATTCCTACGTTAGATAATGCTGATGTAGTTCTCACTGTCGGCGAAGGAAAAATAACAGTAAAAAATGCTTATGAAGATGAAATTGGCGTTACCTATATTGAAAACGGAATTGAATGCGGATACATAGGCGGCGAAAGAACGGTAAGCATAAACGGCGCGACAGTTACACTTAACGATAATTATTGGAAAGACATTTTCGACATTTCAAAATCTAAAATTAAAGCAGAGATTCATGCCGATAAATTCAAACGTGACGGTCTTACAATTATCGCCAATGATAAGAACAACACAATAAATGTCGGTAACTACGACTGTACATTAATCGGTGGCAGAGGAAATGATACTTTCAGCGGCGGTGACGGTATAAATGTCTACGTTTACAAGGACGGCGACGGTAATGATGAGATTCTAAAATACGGTAAGAATGACGTTATCAGTATCACTTCCGGCAGAGTTCACGATGTCGAAGTCAAAGAAAAAGATAATACAGTTATTCTCAAGGTTGGCGAGGGCAAAATCAGTCTTAAAGGTGCGGCAAACATTGTAGAAGTCACGTACTACGATGACGATTACCGCGAAAAAGGATACCGTGAAACTTATTATGCAGATTCTGCGTCCAATAATCTGTTTGCTTCGGAAGACGATATGTTTTTTGATGATTCGGAGGCTCAACTTGATTGGCTCGTTAATGAAGGCAGGGAAAATTATTCTGTTGCACAGACGGACGATCGATTATCTTTAAAAGCGGACGATAATTTACAATCGATTTTAACTTACTCGGATAAAAAATAAGCCCCGAAACATTTCGAGGCTTATTAAATTTTTAAAGCTTTGAATCGGGCGTATAAGTTGAGCCGTTTTCTTCAAGCCGCTCTATTTTTTATGTTCAAAATTAAAGGTCAAGCTCATCGGCGCGTTCAGTCATGCCTTTAATACAAAGCTCCATTAAAACGCCTAAATCCATACCCAAATCATCTGCGCCGCGCTGAATTACTTCGCGATTGCATTTTGCGGCGAAACGTTTATCCTTAAATTTTTTCTTGAGGCTTTTAACGGACATGCCCGCCATTTTTTCGGGGCGCATAAGCGCGTAAGCATGAATTATTCCCGTTAATTCGTCGACGGCGAACAGAGATTTTTGACAGGGCGTTTCGGGCTTAATCGTCGCGCCCGTCAAGCCGTAGCCGTGAGAAATTATTGTAGTTATATCGTCTTCGGAAATGCCTTCGGGCTCCAAAAGTTCACGGACGTGTTGGCAATGTTCATCAGGGAATTTTTCAAAGTCAACATCATGCAAGTAGCCGATAGCCGCCCAATGTTCCTTATCCGCGCCGAAATGTTCAGCCAATGCGCCCATAGCTCCGCTGACTGCCGCCGCGTGAACAAATAAATGCGGCTCGGTCGTGTGTTTATGTAAAATTTCCTTTGCTTTTTCCAACGTCAATTCGCTCATTAAAATCTTTCCTTTCAAATGTGATTCGTGGTAAACTTACCATAAAAAAGGAGTCGATTCAATGCTTAACGATAAGAAAGTTGCCTTTATAACTTGCGTGAACAGTGATTATTGGTACAGCGAATGCCTTTTGTATCTCAAACATCTCAACATTCCCGACGGCATGACGGCTGAATTTATTGACGTTCGCGACGCAAAATCCATGACTGCGGGCTACAATCGCGCTATGAAAAATTCCGATGCCAAGTATAAAATTTATCTTCATCAAGATACGTTTATCGTGAATAAGAATTTGATTGAAGATTTGCTTAAAATTTTCCGCGCAGATTCCAAAATCGGAGTTGTCGGAGTGATTGGCTGTATGAATTTACCTGCGACGGGCGTTTGGTGGGACGGAATGCGGACTTACGGGCGAGTATTACACGCTTGCGAGTCGGAGAGCGTAGTTGATTCGCATTGCGATGAGCCTGAAGGCGATTATATTGAGGTTGAATCTGTTGACGGCTTATTTTTGGCGACTCAATATGATTTGGAGTGGCGCGAGGATTTATTTGACGGCTGGCATTTATACGATACTTCGCTTTGCAAGGAAATGAGCCGCGCAGGTTATAAAGTGGTTATTCCTAATCAGTCAAAAGATTTTTGGTGCATACACTGCCCTAAAGAAAAGCCGTTAGACCCGAAATATCGGCGTTATCAGAAAGTTTTTCTGCGCGAATACGGCGACGAACTCAATCCGGAGGTTTAATAATGGAAGAAATAACATCGAGCTTGACGGAATTTATAACGGGCGAAGATTTTTTCAATAAAATTTTGGTTGTGGAGAGCAAATTTTATTTAAAACCTTTACGCGAACGCTTTCCGACGGCTGAAATTTTTTTTGTGACTGCAAACGAAGATTCAGATTGCCCGGGCGTTGAAACTTTTTATTTGGATTATCGGGAAGAGCGATTGCCGTTTGAGGAAGAATATTTCGACGCGATAATAGGCGATTTGACATTGGAAGTTGTGACGAATCCGCAAGACATAGCGGCGGGCTTTTCGACGTATTTAAAGCAGACGGGCTGTTGGATAACGAGTTTCAGGAATATAAGGCATTGGAAAGTTTTTGAAAAGTTAATGCGCGGCGTTTTCGGCGGAATAGTGTCGAGACTTTACACGCGAACGGAATTTGAACGGCTGTTATATGCGTCGTTTTATAAGGAAGTGCAATTTCTTCCGCTGAAAAAAAATGCGCCGCCCGAAATGTTGGAGCGGCTTATAAAATGCGGATTCGACAACTTTGACGACGATTTACAAACAGAATTCTGGATGGTAAAAGCGTCGCGGTCGATGGCGGAACTTGCGCTGTTAAAATCAATGTTTACTCCCGAAGTCCGCGCAGATTTATCGCGAATCTTACACCGAATCGAATATGACATTGCGATTGAAGACAGCGTTAAAAACTTTTGGCGACTCTTCGATGCGGAAGGAATTTTTCCCGATTATATGGCGGCGTTCATTCGTTCGGCAGTGATTCACAGAGAAAATTTTTATCGCAATATGCAAAAATATTCTGCGCGGGCGGAGCTTGAAGAGATTATCGAAGAATGCGAATCACTTTACGACTTTGATAACGGCGATCGCTTTCATTAAATCAAAATACCAACTATGCTTTTGAATATCCCGAAAATAAATCTCTGCAACGGCACGAAAACATAACTTAAAATTGGCGTCGCTATGATTATGAGCAAGAAAATAAAGCTGTAACGTTCGAGCTGTTCATATCGTCTCGCCAATTCGTAAGGCAATAAATTTCTCAAAATGTGCGAGCCGTCGAGCGGCGGTATCGGCAACATGTTGAATATCGCGAAATTAATATTGTAAACGATGATTAGGTTAAAGACGACGAGCAAGCCTTCCGACAACGGGAAATCCATTTTCGCCAAAAGAACCAAGACGATAAGCGCGACGAACGACACGATTAAATTTGACGCAGGTCCGGCAAGAGAAACCAAAATATCATCTCTGCGCGGGTTGGAAAAGTTCATTGGGTTTATCTGAACGGGTTTTGCCCAGCCGAAATGCACGATAAACAACATTAAAAGCCCGATAGGGTCGACATGCGCGGCAGGATTAAGGGTTAAACGTCCTTGAAGTCGCGGAGTATAATCACCGAGCGCGTAAGCAACGCGGGCATGGGAATATTCGTGAATAACCATAGCAATAACGATACCGGGCAATCCGGCTATAAGATTCATTAAGAAACCGCCAAAATCATCAAACATTAAATCGCCTCCGACTTCTTATGGAAAACTTGTTTAGCAAGGAGCAAAATTGAAATTGCAGATTTGGCGTCGAAAATTTTACCGCTTTCAACCATTTGCAGAGCGGCAGTCAGCGGAATTTTAACGACGTTGATAAATTCGTCGGAATCGGGGTGAAGTTCGCCCTGTTGCAAATCCGTTGCGGCGTAGAGATGAATATATTCGTCGCTGAATCCTACGGTGGTCGCTATCGTCGTGAGTTTCCAAATTTTGCCTGCCGTGTAGCCCGTTTCCTCAGAAAGCTCGCGTTTGGCGCATTCAATCGGGTCTTCGCCGACTTTATCGAGCTTACCCGCCGGAACTTCGAGAGTAACTTTGCCGACGGGATAACGGAATTGCTTAACGAGAATAATTTGATTATCGGGCAGGAGAGGGATAACAGCCGACGCGCCGGGGTGTTCAATCCACTCGCGAACGCCTTTATGACCGTTGGGCAATTCGACTTCGTCTTTTCTGACGTGGAGGAGGACTCCGTCGAAAATTTTTTGGCTTGAAAGTTTTTTCTCGACTAAATTTTTATCTTGGTTATCAATCAACATTTCTAATCGCTCCTTAAAATTAATGTGGTAGATATTTTGCCATAAGGAGGAATTTTTTACAATAAAAATTTTGCAGATTGACAAGGTATGTTATAATCGGAAAAATTTTAAGGACAAGGAGCAAACGATATGAGACTGATAGACATTTTTAAGAAGGCATTAATCGGCGCGTGTTTATCGTTTATGTTGCTGAGTGGCGGCGAGGCTGAGGCTACAGATTATTACAGTGCGATTTATCAGACGGTTAATAGATATAACGGCAACGAAGTCGAATGCGATTGGATAACGCGGGCGATTTTATACGCATCGAGCGAATATCAAGTTGACCCGATTTTGATAACGTCGATAATGGAAGCGGAGAGTGAATTTAATTTTCATGCGATAAGCCCCGTAGGAGCAGTAGGTTTAATGCAATTAATGCCTTCGACGGCAGCAGGTTTGGGAGTGAATCCGCATAATCCGCTTGAGAATATTATTGGCGGGACGATTTACATAAAGAATCAGCTTGGGCGATTCAAAGATTGGGGCGCGTACTCTGTTACGGACGCGGTAGCAGCATATAATGCCGGACCCGGAGCGGTCGAGAAACATGGCGGCGTTCCGAATTATTCGGAGACCGTTCATTACGTCATCAAGGTCGCAAACAACTACAAAAATCTTTTGAATCTAATTCAGTCTTGAGCTACCCCCGCCTGTAGAGGCGTGAGATTCATGAGAAGTTTAATAGCCTAAGCTACCCTTATTCTCAAAGGGCTAGCCCTAAGTCCTATACACAGTTGCTCAAAATTGACCTTCTGCTTACTTTTGCGCAAAATATTCGCCGCGCCGTTCACGTCTGCATTTATCAGCCTTCCGCTTTTCGACCTGTACAAACCACGCTTAATCCGCTTGCCGCTGAAGGAGTATTCTTGCAGATTGTCGGCATCGTAAGTCGGTATCTCGTCCAAATCCAAAAAGCTTGCCTTCGACGTGTAACTTTCT
>JAFZIQ010000093.1 GCA_017554285.1 Selenomonadaceae bacterium | reverse complement strand
GTTGCCGCGCTCGTTCCCAAATCCGAAATCGACGGCGAAATGGGTGACGCCAACGTCGGACTTCATGCCCGAATGATGAGTAAGGCAATGCGTAAACTCACGGCGGTTATCGGCAAGACCGATACTATAGCCGTATTCATAAATCAAATTCGCGAAAAGGTCGGAGTAATGTACGGCAACCCCGAAACGACGACGGGCGGTCGCGCTTTGAAATTTTATTCCACGATTCGTTTGGAAATCAGAAAGGGCGAGCCGCTTAAGCAAGGAACGGAAATTGTCGGCAATCGCGTCAAGATTAAAGTTGCGAAGAATAAAGTTGCGCCGCCGTTCAGAACTGCCGAGTTCGATTTGATTTACGGCGAAGGTTATTCGCATACGGGCAGTATCGTTGATTTGGGCGTTATGTTTGATGTGGTCAGTAAAGCGGGCGCATTTTTTTCTTACAACGGCGAGAAACTCGGTCAAGGCAGAGAGAATGCCAAAAAATATCTGCGCGAAAATCCCGAACTTGCAGACGAGATTGACAAGAAAATTCGCGAGGCGGTTTTGAAATCGATAAAGCCTTTGGGAACGGAAGAAATTGAGGCTGTCGACGAGGCAGAGACTTTTGACGCAGACGAGTAAAATTAATCTTTGATTAAAAATTTGACGGCGGGCAATTTTAAATGGGCTTGCCGCTTTTTTTTTGCCCTTGATTGTGTTAAGCTTAGAAAAATAATTTCAGACGGAACGAAAAGAATTCAACGGGGAGAAATATTTGATGGAGACGATTAGTAAAAAAGACTTCGGAACGCGGCGTTGCCTCTTCGCCGTTGCAATTTTCTTCGGCATGAGCGTCACGACTTGCCAAGCCGCCGGTTCTGAAACGGAAGATATTACTTCTGAGATTATTGAGGGAGTTAAAGAAGATACCGCAATCGAATCCGAAGATAAGAATAAAAATTTCGGTAACGGTTCGCGCATTTCCGAAAGAAGAAATGTCATTACGCAAAGAGAAAATATTTTATTGACGGAAGACGGCGCGACAGGAATTTTGGTTGACGGTTTCGGGAATCGAATTGCAATTCCGAAGGGCATAATTATTCAATCGGACGGCGCGGGCGGCAAGGGAATTTTAATTTCATACGGCAGCGGGCATAATCTCAACGTCGGAGGAGAAATTTCGGCGGCGGGCAATGCTGTCGAATTCAATTTCAGTTCGGATACTTTTAACGGAGAATATCGCGGCTCTTATCTGCGTTATCTGCGCGGCGTTGGTGAAGGAACTTTTACGATAACTAACCTTCCCATTGTCATGAACGACGGCGAATTTCTTTACTCGGCGAACGAATTAAACGGCGCACTCGTCGAAAATTTTAACTTGTCGGGGAAAATCGCGGGCAATCGGGCAATTTATATCGGCAAAAATTCTTTCGTGAAGAATATCAACGTCAACAAAGGCGCGGAGATAAGCGGCGATATTGTATCCGATTGGAAAAATTTTACGGAAAAGCAAATCGGCATTCAATATGACGACAAAATTATCGACGCAACGAAATATATCCCCGACCTCGTTACGAATTTGAATATCAATACGGATTTGGAATACGGCGGGCGAATTTCGGGCGCGGATAATATGAAAATTCACGTCAAGACGGGCGTGTTTAATTTTTCGGGCACGGCTGACGTTGTAAGCGTTGACGTTATGAGGGGCGCAAAAATTTTCGGCGGCACTTTCAATCTTAGCAGTCCTGAGATTGCCGACGGTTTCAGCGACTCGACGGCGGGGAAATTTATAAATCACGGAACGATAGCCGCCGGTTCGCCCGATACGAATTTGATTATCAACGGCGATTTGATTTCCGACGGCGTGATTCAAAAAGTCAGCGGCGGTTCGGCAGGCTTGATTATCGTAAACGGCAACGCAAATATCGAAGGCTCTATCGTCACAACAGACAGCCTTCTCCCTAATGAAACGGCAACGGTTTTAAGTGCCAATTCGATAACGGGCAACATTAAAAATCCCGAAGGCAATCCCGTTCCGATTTCTGCAATGTTGAGCGCGACGGGCAAGATTGTCGATAATACTTTGCAGGTTACGACCCACCAAGCGGATAATACCAATGAAATGGATTTGCAAACGGTTGAGACTTTCGACGCGATGAACGATATGTTTGAAAATCTCAAAGGAAACGTTCAGCAAAAGGAAATGCGCGAGCTTTACAATATGGAGCCGCCGACGGCGAAAAGGACTTTAACTCAAATAGGCTCCAATGATTCCGCGCAGATTATGAGTGTGGCTCAGCAAAATACTGCGATTGACAGAATGATTTCAGACCGTGTCGGAAAAGTCTTTTCGTTCGATTATTTTATAACCGAAATCGTTCCCGAAATTGCGTCCGATATTATTCCGAATTATATTGACGTGAATATCAGTCCGATGAACTTTGCCGACGGCGAGAGCAATTCGCCCGAAATGAAAATCAAAGTTAAAACTCCTTCGCGGCAGGAAAATAATTTTTGGATTAACTACATGAAAAATTGGGGCAGTCTGCGCGGCGGCACCGATTATCATGGGAGCGTTATAGTTGGAGGTTACGACAGACCTTTTGGAAAAAAAGTTCGTGCGGGAATTTTCGCGACTTACGGGACAATCGGCTACGGCGCGGAATCTTCGCGGGCGACGGTTTACGATACACGACTCGGACTTTATGCGGGTTGGCACAATAAGGCGAGCGACGTTTATTTTTATGTCAACGGCGGGCAACTGCGAAATTCATTGCACAGAGGAATTTCTTCGCTCGGACTTGCGACCAATGCCGATTATAAAAGTCGCATTGTCGAATTCGGCGGCGAATATAAATATGACCTTTCGCCGAAAAAAATTTGGCACGTCAGCCCGTTCATAAATTTTCAAGCTTCGCATTTAAGGCAGAACAGTTACAACGAACGCGGCGCGGGCATTTACAATCATCATGTTGACGCGGCAAGCAACACATATTTTGCGGCGCAGACGGGAGTTGATTTAAAAAGGTATTATCATAACGGAATGTTCGGAATGCGATTTGGAATTAAGCGCGGCTTTACGGGCGCAGACCCCGATTTGAAAATCCGTTACGAGGGCAATGACGCTGAAAGTTACAGTATGCGTTATCAGCGCGACAAAATTCATTTCTTATGTTCTGTTCGCGGGGAAAGTGAATTTGCTCGCGGCTGGTTTATGGGCGGTGAGGCTGAACTTCAAGTTGGCGAGAATGATAAAGACGTTACGGCGTCGGTTATGTTAAGGAGGATATGGTAAATGGGAGAAAAAATTTTTATAGTGGAAGACGAGCGACCGATTTCGCGGCTTTTGCAATTAACATTGGAGCGCGAAGGCTTTAAGACGGCAACGGAATTAAACGGGCGACGCGCTTACGAGAGGATTCTTCAAGAAAAGTATGATTTAATTTTGTTGGACGTAATGTTACCGGGAATGGACGGCATGGAAATTTGCAAGAAAGTCCGCGAAGTCAGCGACGTACCGATAATCATGCTTACGGCTCGTGATGAAGTTCGCGACAAGGTTGAAGGGCTTGATTTGGGCGCGAATGATTATATGACAAAGCCTTTCGCCGCAGAGGAATTGTTGGCTAGGATTCGCGGAGCTTTACGTCGTCACAATGAAAAAATTCGTGCGGCTGAAGAAACTCGCTACGTTGTCAAGAATATGATTCTTTATCCCGAACGCTACGAAGTTACGGTAAACGGCGAGCATGTTGAGTTGACGCATAAGGAATACGAACTTTTGAAATATCTGGTTGAAAATAAGCGCAATGTTCTTTCACGCGACCAAATACTTCAAACGGTTTGGGGCTACGACTTCATCGGCGACACCAACGTTGTTGACGTTTATATCAGCTATCTGCGTTCCAAGATTGATGACAGATTCGGCGAGAAATACATTTACACGACAAGAGGCGTCGGCTATGCAATCAGGGATTGAGGCGGTGTCGGAAAGTTTTCTTAGCCAACAGCGATTTGTTAATGACGTATCGCACGAATTGAGGACGCCGCTGACTATAATTCGCGGCTATGTTGATTTATTGGAGAGTTACGGCGCGACCGACCCCGAACTTTTCAAGGAGGCAATTACTTCGATAAAAAATTCCGCGCAGAACATGCAAAACTTGGTTGAGAGCTTATTATTTTTAGCCCGCGCAGATCAAGGACGGCAACCCTTAACAAAAGTGCCCGTCAACTTGGATGAACTGTTAAAAAAATTTATTGAAGATTATCATTCGCCGCGAGTAAAGATGTCAAAGTTCCCGCCGTGCAAGATTATGGCGGACGGAGAATTTTTAAAGAAAATGTTAGCCGCCTTTCTCGATAACGCCCTTAATTACAGCACAGGCGCGGTTAAAATTGAGCTGACGACTTCGGACGGCGCGGCAACTTTAAAAATCATTGATAAGGGCATAGGCATTGCTAAGGAGGAGACGGAAAAAATTTTTGAAAGATTTTATCGCACGGACAAGGCTCGAACGAAACTGAGCGATAAGGAAAGTTCGGTTGGCTTGGGCTTATCGGTTGCAAAATGGATTGCTGACCGTCACGATATAAAAATCAGCGTGAAGAGCAAACAAGGCGAAGGTTCAACTTTCACGCTGACTATCCCGACGATTTAAAAAATGCCTTCCGAATTCGGAGGGCATTTTTTTGATAAATCTGCGCGGCTGTGATAAAATGCCTGTGTTACTATCATTTTGCAGATTTTTTTAAGGTGGTTTGATGTATGAGTATCTTCTCTCGCAAAAAAATTTTAAAACTCTATTTGAACGGCGAAATTACTTCCAACTCGTCAAAGTTTGGCGGTGATGATTCTGTTCGGAAGTTGAAAAATGAATTGCTCGAAGTAAACCGGAAGAACAAAGACAATTACAAAGGAATTCTCTTGAAAATAAATTCTCCGGGCGGCGCGGCTGCCACCAGTGAGGAATTGGCTAAATTAGTCTTAAGCTTGCGGGAAACGGTGCCCGTCGTCACTTCGATTGGTGACAGTGCTTGTTCTGGCGCGTATATGATTGCCGCCGCCTCCAATTACATTTTTGCCAATACATTATCTTGGACGGGTTCAATAGGCGTGATTATGGGACTGCCCAATTATCAAGAGCTGTCTAAAAAGCTCGGTGTATCTTTCAAGACGATTAAATCCGGCAAGATGAAAGATTTGGGCAATCCCTTCCGCGAAATGACGCCCGAAGAAGAAAATTACCTTGAAACGCTCGTTAAGAAGGCGCATGAAGAATTTGTAAATTTTGTAAGGCTCACGCGCCCGAATGCAATTAATCTTGAAGAATTGGCGGACGGCAGAGTTTTGGACGCCCGCACCGCTCTTGAAAATAATCTTATCGACAGATTGGGCACTGAGGACGACGCTTTGAACTTTTTAATCACCGAAATTCTTCACGGCGACGAAAAAGATTTCTCCATAACCGATACCGCGCCCAAACCCAGCTTTTTGAAAAAAATACTCGATATGGCGGCACCGATTACGATTAAATTCGAGTTACCGAATAATTTTCAGCGGTTTTAAAGTTGACTTCATTCGTTATAGATTTTATAGATTTCGTCTGTATAGGAATTGTCTTCGTTATGGACGATTAGCGGCGGCATGATTTTTAAATTGCCGACATTCGCTCCGACAACTGCCTCCAACATTATCAAATTGGCGTCGCGTCCGATTTTGGGTTGAATTATTCGTAAGCGTTTCATTTCCATTTGATGACGATGAAGAGCGTCGATTATTTCACAGAGCCTTGACGCCAAATGAATCATGCAAAAGACGCCGTGAAATCTCAATACATACCGCGCCGCAGTTACCACGTCTTCAAGTGTCGCCGTGAATTCGTGTCTTGCCCGCGCTATTCCCGAAATTTTATTTGCCTCGCCGTTTTTTATCGGAGTGTATGGCGGATTTGCTATCGCTATATCGAAACTCTCCGCCTTGAAAATTTCTCTGTGCTTGCGATAATCGCCTTCCACGACCGAAATTTTTTCCGTCAAGCCGTTTAATTCGACGTTACGCCGCGCAAGGTCTGCCGCTTGAGGATTTAATTCGACCGCGCAGATTTCCTTAACTTCGTCGGCGATTAACAGCGGAATCACTCCCGTTCCCGTGCCCAAATCTATGACGCGGGCATTTTTTTTGTACTTCGGAAAGTGCGCGATTAATACCGAGTCCATTGAAAAGCAAAATTCGTTTTGATTCTGGATAATCACGCGCCCAGACCGCATTAAGTCATCAAGTCGTTCGCCTTCGCGCAGTGAATCGTTCATTTTCTGTAATCTCTTCTTGGCGGACGACGATTTTTATCGCCGCGCGGTCTCGGCGGACGTTCGGGGCGAGTATCTTGCTCTGCATTTTCATTCCGATTGTAACGGCGATTAAAGGCTTCAATTCTGCGCGGGCGTTCATATTTTTCCGAACGTTCGGGCTTGGGCGGCGGCTCCTCAATCGTAATCGGCTGAATTTCTTCAACAGCTTGCGGCGACTCTCCAATCGGCGCGGCTGATTCGACAGTTTCAAAGTCCTCAGCATTGACGGGCAAAATATCTTCCCAACTCGCCACGACCGTTTTATTTGTATCAAGCAGAATCGTTGCATTTCTGCGCGAATAACTCACGGCAACAACTTTACCCTCGCCGTCGGCAACCACAACACGACTGCCTTGACGCGGTTTGAACGTTACATTTTGCTGAGGACAATTTTCGCAGTACAAATCATTCTCATACTTAAGACAGCACATAAGCCGACCGCATACGCCGCTGATTTTCGTCGGATTCAGCGATAAATTTTGGTCTTTAGCCATGCGAATCGATACGGGAATAAATTCTTCCAAAAATGACGCGCAACAAAGCGGTCGCCCGCATCCGCCCATGCCGCCCAAAACTTTTGCCTCATCTCGGACGCCCACTTGTCGAAGTTCTATCCGCGTTTTGAATATCGCCGCCAAATCTCTTACCAAATCGCGGAAATCGACTCGTCCGTCCGCCGTGAAGAAAAATATTATCTTGTTTACGTCAAATGTATACTCAACGTTGATTAATTTCATCGGCAACTCGTGTTCGATGATTTTTTGCAGGCATAATTCAAACGCCGCTTTCTCATTCGCCTGATTTTCTTTAAGCTGTATCAAATCTTCGTCTGTTGCCTTCCTGTAGATTTTTTTTAGCGGCTCGCCCGGTTCCGATTCAATAGTTTCATCTGCTAACAATTCTCGCGGCGTCGTAACTATTTTTCCGTATTCCAAGCCTCGCGACGTTTCGACTATCACCGCGTCGCCTTTTTTTAATTCTTCCTCATTCGGCTCGTAAAATAATATTCTGCCCGCTTTTCTTATTCTGACTCCTATTATCTGCACTAATTACACTTCCCAAAAAAATTTTCAGCCAAAGAGTTTTTTCAGCTGAAATAAATACGCTTCAACCAGCAAACGGAGATTCGCATTCGATTTTAACCTTTTATGAATCTCCGCGCCCGTTTCTATCATCAATAAAATTTTTCGTTCCGGAATTTTTATTTTGCCTAAGCGCGGCGCAAGATCGGGATTGCGCAACTCCATAAACTCCGAAAAACATACGTCGCGCAAAATTTTCTGAGCATGATTCAAAAAATCTGCGAATTTATCTCGCGACCAATCTGCCGCCTCCGCTCCAAACTTAAAAATATCTTCGCTCGTGAATTCTGCGCGGGAAATTTTTTCCAACGTTTCCAATGCCGAAGTACGAAGTTCCGCGCCGCCTTCTTCTTTTAATTTTAACGCTCGCCCTAAACTCCCGTCCGCTATTACCGATAAATTTTCCGCCTCTAAATCCTCAACGCCGCGTGAAATTAAAAATTCTCGGATTTTATCCGCCGAAAGTTTATCAAAATTAATCGTCATGCACCTCGACCGAATTGTCATCAGCAAATTTGAGCGGCTCGCCGTTAATAATATAAATATCGTTTGGCTCGGCGGCTCTTCAATCGTTTTCAGCAGACAATTTGCCGCCGCATTGTTCATTAGCTCCGCGCCGTCGATTATCATTACACGCCGCGCTGAATTTATCGGACGTAATGCCGCTTCCGTTTGCAAGTCGCGTATTTGTCCGATTTTTATATTCCGCGCAGTTTTTTTATTATCTTCCGCCTCCACGACGTAAAAATCTGGGTGACTTCGCGCCGCAACCAATCTGCAATTTTCACAAGTCCCGCATGGTTCGCCGTCTGTTTGATTTTCACATAAAAGAGCCGCCGCGCAGATTTCTGCCGTCAATCTCTTGCCAATTCCCTCTTCGCCAGAAAATATCACCGCATGCGGAAATTTCTGACCAGAAATATTTTTCTTGAGATAATCAGCGGTCGTCGCGTGCCCTATTAAATTTTTCCAGCTAAGTTTATAGTTTTCCATTACATAAATAAATCAATCAACATTCCGCGAATCGCATCATGCGACGCGATTACGTCAAGTTGCGCCGATTGCCCCAATCTTATTTTCTCCGCCATTTCTTCCAGCTTTGAATCGATTTTCCGAACCGTCGTATATGCCCGTTGCCGTCCCATTCTGTCCCAGCCCGCTGATGTGTGCACTTCATACATATTGCTGACCGCCGTCCCGATAAAATCTTTTATCAACATGCGATATTGCTTTAACTCGTCGTAAGTCGGAGTTTTAGTCAGTCGCGCCGCTTGCTCGTCGATTTTTTTCAGCATCGCTTCCATTTCTTCATGCGATACTCCGCCTTCGCGCTGCTGTTCCTGTAATTCAGTTTCAAAGCTCAATTCTTTGTCGAGAGGATGTTCGCCTACACCGCGCAAAAGTTCAAACGGCGACGCCGGTGCTCCCGAACTGCCTATTTTTACTGCCATTAGCTTTTCACCTCGTTAAAAGTTTATATTTTTTTCCGCCATAATGCAAGAAGAGACTGCCGATTATTCATCAGCAATCTCTCCTGAAAAAGGGATCCAAAATGCCGTCTCCTCCAAATGTTTAAACCTGCTTACTCGCAGGTGGGTTCCCTAAGCTCGGTCTCTGTTACTTATCTTACGACAATTCTCCATCTTCCGAAATCAATTCAGGTTCCCTGTTAAAAATGTAGGTAAAACATTACTTGAGTGCTCGTACCTCCCAGATTTTTCCTTCTTCGACCAGATAATAACACGAAAATTCTTTCATTACAAGTCTTGACAACGCGCAATGCAAAAAAAATTTTACCGATAAGATTTTTGGTAAATGTTCAGCATATCTTCATCACTTAACGCAACAGGGTCGAATCTCAATAAAAAGCCCATTGCCTCACGAGTATTCTTTACCATTTTCGGAAATTCGTCGGGCGTTATGCCATAGTCGCTCATCTTTAAGTTGTCGACGCCGCAAGCCGCCTGCATTTCCTTAAGCGCGTCGATAAAGTCTTCCGCCTTAGTCGCATTTTTACCCATTGCACGCGCCATGTCTATAAATTTTTCGTCGCAAGCGTGTTTCTCCACGAAATGAGAAAAATACGCAACTGACAGCATTATCAAGCCCGCGCCGTGTGGTAATTCCGGATGATAAGCACTAAGCGCGTGTTCCAGCGAATGTTCGGACGTGCAAACGCAGACATCCATTGAAAATCCGCCCAATGTGTTTGCAAAGGCGACTTGCGTCCGCGCCTCAAGATTTTTTCCGTCATTAACAGCAATCGGCAAGTACTTTGCGAGCTTTTCAATCGCCGTCAACTCAATCATTGCCGACATTTCATTACAAGCATTGGATATATAGCCTTCGGCGTTGTGAAAGAAGGCGTCGAAGCCTTGATAAGCCGTGAAATGTTTCGGAACCGTCAACATATAAAGCGGATCGACTATCGCGAGGTCTGGGAATTTGCCGAAGAAAGCCGTTTTCTCATTAGTTGCAGGGTTTGTGATGACTGCGCCCGCGTCGACTTCGGAACCTGTGCCCGCGCTGGTCGTTATCGCGATATAAGGCAACATTTTTTCCGTTAAAGGTTGCTTGCCGCCCGTGCCGAAGAGAATAAAATCCCAAACGCGACCGCTTTTTTGCGGAATAACGGCGGCGATAGTTTTAGCAGCGTCGAGAACCGAGCCGCCGCCCAATCCGATAACAAAATCGCAATTATTTTCGCGTCCGAATTCAACGCCCTCTTGAGTTGCCGGCTCAGTCGGATTCGCGCCGATTTTATTAAAGATTACCGACTCAACGCCCCAAATTTTAAGTTCCTCAAGCAATTTGTCGAGACTGCCGTTAGTTTTCGTCGAGCGTCCGTTTGAAATTACGATTAAAGCTTTCTTGCCGAACGGTATTTCTTTATGAAGTTCGCCAAGCTTACCTGCGCCGAATAAAACTTTTGTCGGAACGTGCCATGTAAAAGCCATTCAAATCACTCTCCAAAAAATTTTTTATGATTATATCACTTCGAGCCGACTTTTACGCAAGAAATTTTTTCTGTCAGCTTAATAATCTGCGCGGTCGACAAAACTTTTAAGCTGTTACCGTCTCAGTTCATCATATTTTTTTCTATCGGCTTTCGACTTTGAATGTTCTCCGAGCTTTTCATAACAGCGACTGCGACAAAAATAATATTCTGCGTTATTCGGATTCGTTTTGATAAGCTCATCATAAAGTGCAAGTGCTCCTCTGAAATCAGTTAAGCAAAAAAGTCTCCATGCCAAATCATCTTTAGATTTAATTTTTGGATCGATTGTTTGGGTTTGAGTTTGAAGTTTAGATTTAGATTCAGATTCATAAACAGATAATTTTTGTTCGAGTTCGGCGATTTGACGTTTCAAATCTTCATTTTGAGCGACGAGAGCGGTTTTTTCCTGCGAATATTTATTCAGCCATTCAGAAATATCGTTATCATCGAGTTGCGCAGTGACGTAAGCTTGAATAATCGCCTTGCCGTATCTGACATTGACGAATTTCAAGACAGAAGCGGTTATGGTTTTAATTTCGTCGTCGGAGAATGTGAAATTCCTGTTTTTGGAAAACTGCTTGATATAATCGGCGACTTTTTCGCGAACGTCTTGTTCTGCGAGCTGTTTGGCGCGAGTTTTGGCGTCATTAAGAGTTTCGGAATCGTCTATGCAACATTCGGAAACGCCTTCATAATTTTGAGCCATAAAATTTCCTCCTTAAAAAATTTAGACGGATTATAACACGTTGAAAGTAAAAAAAATATCCTCCGAAAGTTATTTGGAGGTTATTAGAAGTTCAGATGTACAATTATTTTTTGAGGTTAATTTTTAGTTCGACGGTGAACTTTGTACCTTCGCCGAGTTTCGACGCTACAGAAATTTTGCCTTCGTGAATCTTAACTATCTCCGACGCAATCGCCAAACCCAGTCCGTTACCGCCCATTTCTCGCGAACGCGCTTTATCAACCCGATAAAATCTCTCAAAAACTTTATCCAAATCTTCCGGCGCGATTCCGATTCCGCTGTCCATTACGGAAAAAACTGCGCGATTGTTATTTGAATTTTCCATTTCGACAAGTACCGAGCCGCCTTCGAGCGTGTATTTAATCGCATTGTCCACCAAAATTATTGCGAGCTGTTTAATCTTCTGTTCGTCGGCATTTATCAGCGTCTTACTGAAATTTTCGCCGATAAGTTTGATATTCTTTTTCTCGGCAAGCGGTTTCATGGTACGAACGACTTGTTCCAATATCTCCGCTAAATCGAGCCGCTGGATTTTGACTTTAAGCGCGTTATTGTCACTGCGAGCCACCATAAGCAAATCGCTGACAAGGTTCGTCATTTTTTTTACTTCGCTCTTAACATCTTCGAGGACTTGCCGCAAAAACGGATTCTTTATCGAAGGATCTGCCAGTAAAAGTTCGGCTGACGACATTAAAACCGCTAAAGGCGTTCGCAATTCGTGTGAAGCATCTGCCGCGAATTGTTTTTGCTTATCGTAAGCCTCTTTTAACGGAATTAAAGCCTTTCCCGCCATGTAATAGCCGATAGCCGATGCAATAAGCAATGCCATAAAGCCCAAAACCACTTGTGCATACGTCGCTTTACGCAATCCGGAGTAAAGAGCAGTGACATCCTTGCCTACATAAAGCGTTTGAAGTGATTCACCGTCGATAATCTTCTTTGAAGTCATCATGACGGTTGTAAGTTGTCCCAACTCGTTTGAGTGGCTGAAAACTTCAACGCGCCCTTCCTCAATATTCCAATTTTCAATAACCGATTTAATAAACGGCTCCAGTTTAAACGAGGCGCGCTCAAAATTCACAAGTTGCTTATTTTCATTGAAGACATAGAAGAATAATCGGTCGTTCACGCTTTTATAGTAGCGATTTTCATCAACAGGGACGTTGGGATTTTGTAAATAAATCATCTGCGCTTCGGCAACTCCGTTGGCGGCATCGGATAATTCTTGTGCCTGTTCGGAGAATATTGACCAATTCATAGCCATATGCATAACAAAAATTATGATTGCCATGAAAAGGCACATAATCAGCGCGTAAGCAAAAGCGAGTTGTCGGCGACTGCGCCCGAAAATCTCCATACTTACTGCCTCAAGCCTCTAAACGATAACCTATTCCGCGAACAGTTTTAATTGCAATGGTTCCGTCAACGTCCATGAGCTTTTTGCGCAAGATTTTCATGTAAGAATCGATATTGTTGGAAGTAATATCGCGTTCAAGTCCCCAAATGCGGTCGAGGATAATATCTCTGGGCACTACGACGCCGAGATTCTGCGCGAGGAGGTCGAAAATCTGAAATTCACGCGGCGATAATTGGATAACTTGATCTTTGCGCATTAAAACCTTAGTCGTGCGATTTAAAGTGAACTCGCCGATTTCGATAACTTCCTGTTGAATTTTTTGCGTGGAACGTCTGCCGAGAGCGCGGAGCCTTGCCAAAAGTTCATCAAACTCGAAAGGTTTAACCAAATAATCGTCCGCGCCGGCGTCAAGCCCCATAACCCTATCTTCGACGGTGTCTTTCGCGGTGAGCATGATAATTGCGCGTTCGTAACCTGCCTCGCGCAGTTGTCGGCAAGCATCGAGTCCCGAAACGTTCGGCATCATCCAATCCAAGACCAAAATATCATATTCCGAGTACATAGCGTATTCAAAAATATCCGCGCCGTTTGTTATCCATTCGACGTTGAATTTATTTTGTGTGAGCATGTACTCAATCAATTTACCGAGACGGCTGTCGTCTTCGGCGAGCAGAATTCTCATCATCTGTCAATCACTCCCAAAAAAATTTTTCATGATTATAACAGGTATCTGCAAAAAGCACAAAGGAACTTGTGAACTACGCCCGCCTACGCCTAACGGCTAAGAGGCGGGAGCTTCCTGAATCAACGAGGTCGCGCCGTAGTTGCGTCTTATTTCCTCTCATACAGGCGTTACTTCCCGCAGTCCCTGCGGTAGAAAACTTCAGGCAAGAATTCTCATGCC
>JAFZIQ010000002.1 GCA_017554285.1 Selenomonadaceae bacterium | reverse complement strand
TGCGTCGGCTGGATTATGTCAATCAAGCGTTTATGCGTGCGCATCTCGAATTGTTCACGCGAATCCTTGTTGACGTGCGGCGAACGGAGAATTGTGTAGATATTTTTTTCAGTCGGCAACGGAATAGGTCCCGCTACGGACGCGCCTGTTTTCTTGGCGGTCTCCACAATCTTCGCCGCGCTCTGGTCTAACGATTTGTGATCGTAGGCTTTGAGACGAATGCGAATCTTTTGTTGCTTTGCCAAAATAATTCCTCCTTAGTCGGAAGTCTGAGCTTCCAACGTTGCTCCGCGACAGTTCCCTCGACCGAACGGAATTTTTCTGCCGAGCCATCTGCCGTGTCAAAGCATCGACTTGAAATTAACGCCAAAAATTATATCAAGGCTTGCCGTCAGTTTCAAGAAAAATTTTTATTTTAATCAGCAACGACGGCCGGCAATCAGTTTTTGGTCTGACTACCGACCGCCTACACCGATTTTAGTTGATAGTGGTTAGGGATTATGGACTAGGGTTTTGCTAACCTCCGACCACTGTCCCCTTAACCCTGGCAACTGTCTTTTACGCTTCAAGAATTTCGATAACACGACCCGAACCGACAGTATGACCGCCTTCACGAATAGCGAAGAGCAAACCTTTTTCAATAGCAATCGGGGTGATAAGTTCAACCGTCATTTCGATATGGTCGCCGGGCATGCACATTTCAGCCGCATTGCCGTTGGTATCTTTGAGGTCGCTGACGACGCCCGTAACGTCGGTTGTACGGAAGTAGAATTGCGGGCGATAGTTTGCGAAGAACGGAGTATGACGACCGCCTTCGTCTTTGGTAAGGACGTAAACTTGAGCTTTGAATTTCGTATGGGGATGAATCGTGCCGGGTTTCGCGATAACTTGACCGCGTTCAATCTCTTTACGATCTACGCCGCGCAGAAGGACACCGACGTTATCGCCTGCAACCGCGCTGTCAAGGAGCTTGCGGAACATTTCGATACCCGTTGCAACAGTCTTGCGGGGTTCGTCACGGAGACCGACGATTTCGACAGGCTCATTGATTTTCAACATGCCGCGTTCAACACGACCCGTAGCAACGGTGCCGCGACCGGTAATCGTGAATACGTCTTCAACAGGCATAAGGAACGGTTTATCGGTATCGCGTTCGGGAGTCGGAATATATTCGTCAACAGCGTCGAGGAGCTTAAGGATATTGGCTTTTTGGGTTTCGTCGCCTTCGAGAGCCAACAAAGCCGAACCTGCGATAACAGGAATATCGTCGCCGGGGAATTCGTATTTGCTCAAGAGTTCGCGGACTTCCATTTCGACAAGCTCAAGGAGTTCTTCGTCGTCGACTTGGTCAACTTTGTTAAGGAAAACAACGATAGCGGGAACACCGACTTGGCGAGCAAGCAGGATATGTTCGCGAGTCTGAGGCATGGGACCATCGGAAGCTGCAACAACGAGGATTGCGCCGTCCATTTGTGCCGCGCCGGTAATCATGTTTTTGATATAGTCGGCGTGACCCGGGCAGTCAACGTGTGCATAGTGGCGTTTTTCAGTCTCGTATTCAACGTGAGCGGTGTTAATCGTAATGCCGCGTTCGCGTTCTTCCGGTGCCTTATCAATGTTCTCGTAGGATTCATATTTTGCGAAACCTTTTTCAGAGAGAATTTTGGTGATAGCGGCAGTCAAAGTGGTTTTGCCGTGATCGATATGACCAATGGTACCAATGTTTACGTGGGGTTTACTGCGGTCAAATTTCTGTTTTGCCATGTTAAAAGAACACTCCTTAACTTTTTTAGCTTTGAGCTTTAAGCTTTAAGCTTAGAGCTTTTAGTTTTTTCCTGAAAGCTGGTAGCTGACAGCTTATCCTTTAGGATATTCTCCGGTGTTTCTCGCAACAATTTCTTCCGCGATATTTTTCGGAACTTCGTCGTAATAGGCGACTTCCATTGAGTAAGTACCGCGCCCTTGAGTTTTGGAACGCAGATCGGTCGAGTAACCGAACATCTCCGACAGAGGAACAAATCCGTGAATTATCTGCAGATTATTGCGCGGCTCCATGCCGTCAATCTTTCCGCGTCGCGAATTCAAATCGCCGATAACGTCGCCCATATAATCTTCGGGAACAGTAACTTCGACTTTGACATAAGGCTCAAGCAATACGGGTTTGGCTTTTTCAGCCGCCGCCTTGAATGCCATTGAGCCTGCAATTTTGAACGCCGCCTCACTGCTGTCGACTTCATGAAAACTTCCGTCGTAAACGGTCGCTTTAACGTCAACAATAGGATAGCCCGCAAGTACGCCGTTTTCCATTGCCTGCTTAACGCCCGCCTCAATCGGATTGATATATTCTTTCGGTATGACGCCGCCGACAATTTTATTTTCAAAGACGAATCCCGCGCCAGTTTCGTTAGGCGAAATTTCAATCCAGCAATGTCCGTATTGTCCGTGTCCGCCCGTCTGACGAACGAATTTACCTTCGCCCTTTGAAGTCTTGCGAATCGTTTCACGATAAGCAACTTGCGGCTCGCCGACTTTGCAATCAACTTTGAACTCGTCCAACATGCGGTCAACAATTATCTGCAAATGAAGTTCGCCCATGCCCGAAATAATAACTTGTCCTGTTTCGGGGTCGGTACGGACTTTGAAAGTCGGATCTTCCTCAGCGAGTTTCTGAAGTGCGATTCCCATTTTATCTTGGTCGTTTTTGGTCGCAGGTTCAACCGCAACCGAAATGACAGGTTCGGGGAATTGCATTGACTCAAGGACAATCGGATTTTTATCGTCGCAGAGGGTATCACCCGTTGTCGTGTCTTTCAAGCCGACAACCGCCGCTATGTCGCCGCTGTAAAGAAAATCTATTTCCTTACGATTGTTCGCGTGCATTTGCAAAAGTCGTCCGATACGTTCCTTCTTGCCCTTAGTCGAATTGTAGACGTAGGAGCCGCTCTTTAAAACGCCCGAATAAACTCTGACGAACGCGAGCTTGCCGACAAAAGGATCCGTCATAATCTTAAATGCCAATGCCGCAAAAGGTTCATCGTCACTTGCGGGGCGAGAATCTTCATTGCCGTCGGGCGTGACGCCTTCAATCGGCGGAATATCGGTCGGCGCGGGCATGTAGTCGACAATCGCATCGAGCAACGGTTGAACGCCGCGATTCCTGTAGGACGTGCCACAGGTTACGGGCGTCATATTGCATTCGATAACAGCCTTACGAATCACGGCTTTTATCTCGTCAACGGTAACTTCTTCGCCGCCCAGATATTTTTCCATAAAATCATCGTCTTGTTCCGCGCAGGCTTCCAAAAGTTTATCGCGATAATTCTCCGCCGTTTCGAGCATGTCATCGGGGATTTCGACTTCCTTTGAAACTTTGCCCAAATCGTCTTCGTAAACAATCGCTTCCATTTTGACAAGGTCGATAATTCCTTTAAAACTGTCTTCCGCGCCGATAGGCAGTTGAATTGCCACTGCATTTGTATGAAGACGGTCGCGCATCATCTGGATAACGTGGTAAAAATCTGCGCCCGTTATGTCCATCTTGTTGACGTAAGCCATACGCGGAACATTGTATCTTTCCGCCTGCCGCCAAACCGTTTCGGTCTGGGGCTCGACTCCTCCGCGTGCCGTCAAAATCGCAAGGGCACCGTCCAAAACTCTCAAAGATCGTTCGACCTCAACCGTAAAGTCTACGTGACCCGGCGTGTCGATAATGTTGATTCTGTGATTTTTCCAGTAACAGGTTGTTGCCGCCGAAGTTATCGTAATGCCGCGTTCCTGTTCCTGTTTCATCCAGTCCATAGTCGCCGCGCCTTCGTGGACTTCGCCGAGCTTGTGATTGACACCCGTGTAGAAAAGAATTCGCTCGGTTGTAGTCGTCTTGCCGGCGTCTATGTGCGCCATGATTCCAATGTTGCGAGTTTTTTCTAATGAAAACTCTCTTGACACTTAATTTGCTCCTTACCAGCGATAATGCGCGAAAGCCTTATTCGCCTCCGCCATCTTGTGGGTGTCTTCCTTCTTTTTGATTGATGCGCCGGTATTATTGGCGGCGTCCATAAGTTCGCCCGAAAGTCTGGCGTCCATAGTTTTTTCGCCGCGCAGTCTGGCATAATTTACCAGCCAACGGATACCCAAAGTTTGTCTTCTGTCGGGACGGACTTCAACGGGAACTTGATAGTTGGCACCGCCGACGCGACGCGCTCTGACTTCCAAAACCGGCATAACATTTTTCAGTGCCGTCTCGAAAACTTCCAGCGGGTCTTTACCTGTCTTTTCTCTTATGGTCTCGAAGGCGTCATATACAACGCGCTGAGCTACGCTTTTTTTGCCCGAAAGCATGACTTTATTTATAAACTTCGCAACCGTCTTTGAGTGATAGACAGGATCCGGCAGAACGTCGCGTTTAGGCACAGAACCTTTTCTTGGCATTCGAGATCCTCCTTTTTAAGTGGTCAGTGGTTAGGGTTTAGTGGTCAGTGGAAAGCTTTTTTCTGACCACTGGTCACTTATCACTGATCACTTCTTCTTAGCTTTGGCTTTCTTCGCGCCGTACTTTGAACGCGCTTGTTTGCGATCTTGAACGCCGGCGGTATCGAGAGAGCCGCGAATAATATGATAGCGAACACCCGGCAAATCTTTAACACGTCCGCCGCGAATCAAAACAACGCTGTGCTCCTGCAGATTGTGCCCGATACCGGGAATATATGCAGTGACTTCAATGGCGTTAGTCAAGCGGACACGTGCAACCTTACGAAGTGCCGAATTCGGTTTCTTGGGCGTCGTGGTATAAACGCGAGTGCATACTCCGCGTTTTTGCGGGCACTCTTTCAGAGCCGGAGCCGTTGATTTTTCGTCCAGCATCTGACGACCTTTTCTCACTAATTGATTTATGGTTGGCAATTTCGCCCACCTCCTTCCAAAAATTTCAATGCCTCTTCTAAAAAGCGGCGTCATATTATCATTGACAAAAATGCTTGTCAAGCCCGCCATTACGCCATCTTTTATTACAACTTTTTCTACATGGCACGAATCACTTAAATGGCGTCATTATGCGAAGGTTGCATTTCGGCAAAAATCACATGGGCATTAAATTTTCCGCTGAGAGGAATTTTTGGGGCGCGAGTAAATTTAAATAGAACTCAAAAAGCCGACCGAGCCGATTAATTTCCCTGCAAATATTTTCTGCCGTCCTCCGTCAATTTGTCATATAAAAGCATGGCTTGCGCGTGATTCGCTTTGATAAATTCAATGCTTTGCAACTTTTCAAGTTCGGTCGAAGTGGCGGCGGTTATCAACTTACCTGCAAGCTCCAGTTGCTTGGCAAGCTCGGACGTTTTCTCACCGCCGACATTTAACGAAGTCGATTTCAAGGCGTGAATCTGAATCGTATATTTCTTCCAATCTTCCGAGTCAAAACTTTTCTGAAGTGCCGCCTGCTTTTCGTCTTTAAGATTGCAGAAAAGCTCAAGCATGCTTTGATACATATCAGGCATATCGCCGCTGTATTGCAAGCCCAATTCAACGTTAAGATATTCATAGCTCGAAGAAGAAGTTTCCTTTGGAGTTTCGACGGGCTTATCTTCCTCCGCCGTCGGCGATTGAACTTTTTCGGGCGGCAAATATTGAATCAACATTTCTTCAAGACTGCGCGGCTCGACTGGCTTGCTTAAGTAATCCGCAAAACCTTCGCTTAAAAACATTTCCTTTGCGCCGCTTATCGCATTTGCAGTCAAAGCTATCGTCGGCGTTCCCTTTGATTTGTTTTCGGGCATGTCCTTTGCCAATCTTAATGTTTGTATTCCGTCAAGGCTCGGCATCATTTGGTCAAGGAAAATCACATCGTAGCAAGTCTCGGAAAGTTTCTGCAGAGCCTCACGACCGCCGCCCGCCGTTTCGATTTTTATTTTTGTCTCCTTAAGCAAGCCTTGCACAACCATTAAATTCATTTCGTTATCGTCGACAACCAAAATTTTGGCGTCGGGCGCAATGAATGAAGCTTTGTACTTTTCCTGCTTATCCGCTGATTGTAATTTGTTTTCAAAACTCCCGACAACCGAATCGCCGATAATTTTCTGCGGAATTGTAACTTCAAACGTCGAGCCTTTGCCGTAAACACTGTTTACCGTTATCCAACCGCTCATCATCTGCACAAGCTTATAAGTTATCGCCAAACCAAGCCCCGTGCCCTCAATGTTTTTGTTTTTCTTGGCGTCGAAACGTTGAAAGTCCGTGAATAATTTATTCCTGTCCTCTTCGCGAATGCCGATTCCCGTATCCTTAATGCTTAACTTCAAAAGCAGTTCTTTATCTCCGCGCATATTAAAACCAACGTCAAAAGTCACGGAGCCGACTTGAGTATATTTAACGGCGTTCGTCAGCAAATTCACCGCTACTTGACGAATACGAACACTGTCGCCAAATAATTCGTTCGGGATATTCGGATTAACATTAACTTTGAAGTCCAAATTTTTATTCTCTGCGCGGGGCTTTATCATGTTGACAAGATTTTTAATAATGTCGTCGAGCTTATATTTGTCCGTCACCAGTTCCATTTTGCCGCTTTCAATCTTGCTGAAATCCAAAATGTCATTGATAATCGAAAGGAGCGACTCACTCGCAACCGCCACATTCTGAGAATATTTAATCGTGTCGGCTTCGTGAGTTTCGCGCAGAATCATTTCGTTCATACCGATAATCGCATTTATCGGCGTCCTTATCTCGTGGCTCATG
Organism: Selenomonadaceae bacterium; assembly: GCA_017554285.1. Taxonomy (GTDB): domain Bacteria; phylum Bacillota; class Negativicutes; order Selenomonadales; family Selenomonadaceae; genus Quinella. The sequence goes on along the minus strand of JAFZIQ010000002.1, from coordinate 5,186 downwards.
TTCGCAAGAAATGCACTCTTTGCCTGATTCGCTTGGTCAGCCTCTTGCTTTTCACGCTTGAATTCGTCCGATTGCTTAGCCTTTTCATTAATCTGGAAAAGATAAATGCTCGCAATCAAAAACAACAATAGCAATAACGTCGTCAAAACAAATATCATCGTATTGATTCGCGAAATACTTCCGGCGACCGCGCTCCAAGGAACATAACCGACCATTGAACAGTTTGTTTGCGGCAAGTCCGCGCCGAATAAAAAGTATTTCCCGAGATTGCCTTCATAATAAACGGCGGCTGCGCGGTGATTCGTTAATCGTTCACGCACCACACTGAAGCCCGCCATAATCGACGGGTCTCTGAAAAATTCCGAGTCGCCTTCATCATAATTTTTATACGGAACAATGATTTTACCGTTGCGCTCCTGTATCAAAAACCGACTGTCAGAATTATATTCCGTCAGCCCGAATAATTCCGTCAGCAAATTTTCCGCGTAAAGCCGATAGACTATCGCATTTATCAAGCCGTCCTTTATAACGGGCACTGCAAACAATAATCCTTTGCCCGCGCAGTAATCGACGATATTATTGCCCTGCGCCGCCATAGGCAAACGAATAAATTCAGATTTCGATAAAGACTCGCCGAGAATAGATTTGCCGTTCGGAAATACTATCCCGACCGTAACGCCCGAATTGCTCTTTGCCAATACAGATAAAACATCTCCAAATTCTTCCCGATTCGGGTGATTCGCCAAATAATCGGCGGCTATCTGCAGTTGAGCCAATTCCTGTTTGAATCGCTCCTCCGCCACTATCGCCATGTCGGAAGTCTGATTTGCTATCGTCTGCTCCAATGTCGCATTTAACATATCGCCGAATCGTTGTTGCATTAAAAATCCTACCACACTTAACACGAGGATTAAGCAAGCCAGTTGTATCGCAAATTTTTTACTCAACGACTTCCACCCCCCTAACCAACCAATCTATATCACTCAAAAGAATCTTATCGTCAATCACTTGATTTTTTCCGCAACGTAATTGCCCTTGATTATCATAAATCTCATCGCAGAAAATCAGATTGTTGTTGTAAAGCAATTCATTCTTCGCGGAGTTGACAACCGAAACCATTTTCGGCGTAACCGATTCCGAATAATCCGAAAGAGTTATGACGCCCTGTTGAACGCCGACCCAGTTATCCCTTATCGAAAACAGCTCGCCCTTCATATATTTTTGCAAAATGTCCTTGTAATACAAATCCCAGCGGCAAATAACCGACGCCAAATAATGTTCTGAATAGCCTTCAAGATGAGCATTGTAGGCAATGAAATCGACGCCGTATTTTTCGGCAACCTTTCCGGTTACATCAACGTCTTGATGATAAGTCAGCAAGTCCGCGCCGTATTTTTCAATCAAAATTTGAGCGTGTTCAGCCTCCACATCTTCAACCTGCCAATCGCCCGTCCACATGACAAGAACTCTGGCATTGGGATTGACGCGTTGAACGCCGAGAGCAAAAGCATTTATCCCGCGACAAACTTCGGCATTGGGCATTGCCGCGACGTAACCGATAACATTTGATTTCGTCTTCATGCCCGCCAAGACGCCCGACAGATAACGCCCTTGATACATTCTGGCAAAACACGACGTTAAATTTTTGGCATGTTCCAAAGTGGAAGTGTTTATAAAAGAAATATGGGGATATTTATCGATAAGCGAGCGAACTTCGGAGGCGTAATTAAAGCTGACAAGAAAAATTGCGCCGGCACCTTCGGCAATCAATTCTTCAATAGCTACGGGACATTGCCCGCTGAATTCTTTGACGTGGTCGCGAATCAAAAGTTGCAAGCCGTATTCTTCACAAGCCGCCTTTATCCCGTTGTAGTGAGAGGCATTCCAACCCGCCTCGTTTATGTCGCCCAAAATTATAAAGCCGATTTTGTCGTGCCGTTTGTCAATTTCCGTGTCGAAGGCGAAAATCAGCAGATAAATTATCATGGCTACAATACAGCCGCCAAGCCCCAACAAAATTTTAAGCCTTCTTTTCTCAGATAAAATATTCATAACAGTAATCTCCTTGCAAAACTAAAGTACGCTAAATTTATAGCATAAGTCGGCATGTTGTCAAACAAGGCGGCTGTCATTTTTGGAATAAAAAAATCTCCCTGCAGAAAATTTCGGCGGGGAGAAAAATTTTTTCCGTGTTATTTCTTTTTAACGGCGGTCTTTATGTAAAGCTCGCGCAATTGTTTATCGTCAACTTCGCTCGGCGCATGGCTCATCGGGTCAATCGCGCTCTGAGTTTTCGGGAAGGCAATTACGTCGCGAATCGATTTACGTTTAGCCATTAACATAATCAATCTGTCGAGCCCGAAGGCAATTCCGCCGTGCGGAGGAGTTCCGAACTCGAAGGCGTCCATTAAAAATCCGAATTTCGCGTAGGCTTCTTCCTGCGTCAAGCCGATTGCCTCGAAAACTTTTTCTTGAACGTCGCGTTGATAAATTCTCAAACTGCCGCCGCCGACTTCCACGCCGTTTAAAACTATGTCATAAGCGTTAGCCTTAACTTTTTCCGGCGCAGTCAATAAAAGTTCTATATCTTCCTCACGCGGCGCGGTGAACGGGTGATGCATTGCTTTATAGCGTTTTTCTTCCTCAACGTATTCAAACATCGGGAAATCGACTATCCACAGGAAACAAAGTTTATCGGCGTCGATTAAGTTTCTGCGACGCGCCATTTCCAAACGCAATTCGCCTAAAGCCTGCGCGACTACCGAAGGTTTATCGCCGACGACCAACAATAAATCGCCCGTCTTGCAACCCGTCGCCTGTTTAATCGCCTCAAAAGTTTCGTCGCTGTAAAATTTCTTGAACGGAGATTTAATCCCCTCCGCCGTGTATTGAATCCACGCCAAGCCCTTCGCGCCGTAAATCTTCACATACTCAACCAAATTGTCAAGCTCTCTGCGCGGAATATCGGCGTAATCATCGACGCGAATAACTTTTATCTGCCCGTTTTTCTCAAGGACGCTGTTGAAAACTTTAAAATCCGAACCTTTTACCAGCTCCGAAATATCTTGAAGTTCCATTCCGAATCGCAAATCGGGTTTATCGGAACCGAATCGCCGCATTGCCTCATCCCAACTCATACGCTGAAACGGCGTCTCAATTTTTACGTCAAGCGTCGTCTCGAAAATCTTTTTAACCAAGCCTTCCATTATTGTTAAAAGTTGATCTTGATTGAGGAACGAAGTTTCTATATCAAGTTGCGTGAATTCGGGTTGCCTGTCTGCACGGAGGTCTTCGTCTCTGAAACAACGCACTATCTGGAAATATTTTTCAAAGCCCGATACCATAAGCAACTGTTTAAAAATCTGCGGCGATTGAGGCAGGGCGTAAAATTGTCCGGGATTTAATCTGCTCGGTACCAAAAAATCTCTCGCGCCTTCGGGAGTACTGCGACAAAGCATCGGCGTTTCGATTTCCAAAAATCCCTGTTCGTCCAGATAATCGCGCATAATTTTTGTCACGCGGTGGCGCAACATAATATTTTTCTGCATTTCGGGACGACGCAAATCCAAATAACGATAACGAAGACGAACCATTTCATCAACGTCAACGCCGTCTTGAATGTAAAAGGGCGGTGTCTTAGCCTTGTTGAGTATTCTAAGCTCTTCAACCAAAATCTCTACTTCGCCCGTCGCCATTTTGGGATTAACCGTATCTTCTGAACGCGCACGAACTTTCCCGCGAATCCCGATTACAAATTCGTTGCGAAGAGTTTCAGCCTTCGCGAAGTCAAGCCCTTCGGTCGAGCCGTCAAAAACTATCTGAACCAAGCCGCTCCTGTCGCGCATGTCTACGAATATTAAGCCGCCATGATCTCTGCGACGCGAGACCCAGCCCGCGAGTTGAATTTCTTTACCAACGTCCGACTTGCGAATGTCTCCGCAATTTGCCGTCCGTTCCATTCCTGTCAATGTTTCCAATCTTATTACCTCCTTAAGTCAATCAATCATAATTAACGGCGGCGATTCTGTCAACTGCGCCCGAAATTGACAAGCTCCCGTTGCAACGTTAAAATTAGCTTTAAAGTGTAAGCTTTAAGCTTTAAGGAAAAAACTAAAAACTCAAAACTCAAAGCTTAAAGCTCAAAGCTTAAAGCTAAAAAAGGAGATTTTTACAATGAAAAATACCGTTAAAAAAGTTGCGCTTGCCTATTCGGGCGGTTTGGATACTTCCGTTATCATTCCGTGGCTCAAAGAAAATTATGATTGCGAAGTCATAGCGGTCTGCGCGGACGTCGGACAGGGCGACGAACTTAACGTCGTTCACGATAAGGCTTTGAAGTCGGGCGCGTCCAAAGTTTTTATCGCCGACCTCACCAAAGAATTCATTGAGAAATATATTTTCCCGACCCTCAAGGCAGGAGCTACTTACGAAGAAAAATATTTGCTCGGAACTTCTTTTGCTCGCCCGATTATCGCCAAAAAACTCGTTGAAATCGCTCTCGCCGAAGGTTGCGACGCCGTTGCTCACGGTGCAACCGGTAAGGGTAACGATCAAGTTCGTTTTGAACTCACGGTTAAAGCACTCGCGCCCAATTTGAAGATTATCGCCCCGTGGAGAGAATGGGAGCTTGATTCCCGCGAAGCCGAAATCGAATACGCCAAAAGTCATGACATTCCCATTCCGACCGCCAATAAAACTTACAGCATGGACAGAAATATTTGGCATTTATCGCACGAAGGCTCCGACCTTGAAAATCCTTGGAACGCGCCCAAAAACAGTATGTTTTTAATCAGCGTCGCGCCCGAAGATGCTCCCGATATTCCGGAAGAAGTCGTTGTGGAGTTTGAAAAGGGCATTCCCGTCGCCGTGAACGGTGAAAAACTCGGCGCGGTTGAACTCGTTACCAGATTAAACGAAATCGGAGCGCGTAACGGCGTCGGTATCGTCGATATTTGCGAGAATCGCCTTGTCGGTATGAAAAGTCGCGGCGTTTATGAAAATCCTGCCGGCTCTATCCTTTATTATGCACACCGCGAACTTGAATATCTCTGCTTAGACCGTGCTACTTTCCATTTTAAACAACATGTTGCGGTTAAATACGGCGAATTGGTTTATGACGGCATGTGGTTTGCTCCGTTGCGCGAGGCTCTTGCCGCCTTCGTCGATGAAACTCAAAAAACCGTTAC
>JAFZIQ010000092.1 GCA_017554285.1 Selenomonadaceae bacterium | reverse complement strand
GGAGGGCTTTATATGAACTGGTGGCAAAAAAAATCTGTCTATCAAATTTATCCGAAAAGTTTTTTGGATACAGCGGGCAATGGCACCGGAGATTTGCGCGGCGTCATAAAAAAATTGGATTACATAAAAAGTTTGGGCGCGGGCGCGATATGGTTGACGCCGATTTATGATTCGCCGCAAGTCGATAACGGCTACGACATCGCCGATTACACTTCGATAGATCCGCGTTTTGGCACAATGGCTGATTTTGACGAGCTTATAAGCGAAGCAAAGGCGCGGGATATTAAAATCGTAATGGATTTGGTATTCAATCACACGTCCGACCGGCACGCTTGGTTTAAGGAATCAAAGTCGAGCCGAAATAATCCGAAAGCCGATTGGTATATCTGGCGCGACGAAAAAACTAATTGGCGCAGTATATTCGGCGGGAGTGCTTGGGAATGGTGCGAGGAACGTCAGCAATATTACCTGCATACGTTCGCGACGGCACAGCCCGATTTGAATTGGGCAAATCCCGAAGTTCGGCAAGCTCTTTATGACGCGGCGAATTTTTGGAATAAGCGCGGAGTCGGCGGCTTCAGAATCGATGCGATAGTTTATATCAAGAAACCGAGCGAATTTAAAGACGGAATTGTTGATTCTGATGACGGACTGAGTTCGATACACAACATAATAGCGGCGACGGACGGGATTTTGGATTATCTGCGCGAGTTTAAGGAAAAAGTTTTTGACGGACGCGATATTTTCACGGTCGCAGAAGCAAACGGCGTTAAGCCCGAAAATTTATCGGAATGGGTCGGAGATAACGGCGTCTTTGATATGTTATTCGAGTTTAGTCACGTGAACATAATGTTCAGTAACGGCGTTGAAATATGGCACAGATCCAATCTGTACAAATTGAGCGAATGGAAAAAAGCGTTGAGTGACAGTCAGAATGCGACTCGCGAAAGTTGGTATCCGATATATTTTGAGAATCACGACCGCCCGCGCTCGGTAAATACATTTTTTCCCGCAGGTTCGGATAAAATTTTGGCGGCAAAGGCGTTGGCGACAATTCTTTTTACTCTGCGCGGAACGCCGTTTATCTATCAAGGCGAAGAACTCGGCTTTGAAAATGCCAAATTCAATTCGATAGACGATTACGACGATATTTCTACACGTGGAAATTACGATTTGGCGCGAGCGGACGGCTTAAGCGATAAGCAAGCGATGAAATTTGTCCAAAAGTTCAGTCGTGACAATGCGCGGACGCCGATGCAATGGGATACGTCGAAAAATGCGGGCTTTACGAGCGGCAAAGCGTGGTTGCCTGTTCATGACGATTTCACGGCTTGCAACGTAGAAATTCAAGAAAAAAATCCCGATTCCGTGTTAAATTTCTATCGCAAGCTTAGCAAACTGCGGAATTCGAGCGACGTTTTGATTAGCGGCGAATATGAGGAACTTTATCCCGAAAATGAAGAGCTTTATATCTTTACGCGGAAATCGGGCGACAAAAAGTTTATGACGATTGTAAATTTCACGACTCACGAAGTAGAAATGCCCGCGCAGATATTAAAAGGCGGCAAAAAAGTAATGGGAAATTATTCGGACGAGAAAAATTATTTACGAGCGACGGAGGCGACCATATATGAGTTTTAAAATAGCGGCGAGCGACTTTGACGGAACATTGTTCAGAAACCGGCAAATATCGGAAGAAGACTTGACGGCAATAAAAAATTGGCGGTCGGCGGGCAATAAATTCGGTATCGTATCAGGGCGGGCATATACAATGTTGCCTTCGCATTTTCAGAAGTTCAATTTAAAACTTGACTTTGCGATTTGCGATAACGGGGCGATAATTTACGACGGCGACGAGAAAATCGTATACGAAACGGAATTGCCGAAAGAAATTTTGTTCGAGATAATAAAGGAACCGTTTGCAGAGGAAAGTTTACATGTGGCTTTCGAGACATCGGAAACGGTTTATTGCACGAGCATAAAGCCGGCGTCTTGGTTACTCCGCGAGAAGGAAGGCTGGCAATCGCCCTTAATAATGATAGAGGTCGCGCAGATTGCGAGCTTGTCTAAGATAAATCAAATGGCATTAGCGTTTCAAAGTCCGGAAGAGGCATTCGCGGCGGCGGAAAAGTTAAATCAAAAATTCGGCGAGTACATTTTTGCGCAAAAAAATACCCACAGCGTCGACATAGTGGTTGCGGGCGTTAATAAGGGTTCGGGCGTAGAAAATTTGTTGAGAGTCAATAATTGGTCGGGAAAAGCCTATGTAATAGGGGACGAATCGAATGATTTGCCTATGATAAGGAAATTTGGCGGCTTCACGGTCTCGACGGCTAAAGATTTTGTCAAACATGAGGCGACAAAGGTTTTTGATTCGGTCGGCGCAATGCTTAACAACTATTGCTTTTAAAATTTTAATGTAAGGTGTAGAATAGCGGCGTTTGAATTTTAAAGCAAAGGAGCAAAAAATTTTATGCCCGTAATGGAATACTTGGAGCGTAATGCCACGCTTTACGGCGATGAAGTTGCGCTGGTTGAATTAAATCCGACGGTAGCAGACGCCCGACGCATGAGTTGGAAAGAATTCAGTCTGATAGAATCGAATACGTTTGCGCCGTATCGTCGTGAAATAACGTGGCGAGTTTTCGACGAGAAGGCTAATCGTTGCGCGAATCTTTTGATTGAACGCGGAGTAAGGCGCGGCGATAAAGTTGCAATCCTCATGTACAACTGCCTTGAATGGCTCCCGATTTATTTTGGCGTATTGAAATCGGGCGCGATAGCCGTCCCGTTTAATTTTCGCTACGACGCGGCGGAAATTTTATACTGCGCGGAACTTGCGGAAGTCGACGTTATAATTTTCGGCTCGGAATTTATCGGGCGCATTGAGACGAATGCGGAACGGCTCAGCAAAGGACGACTTTTAATTTACGTCGGCGACAACTGTCCGAGTTTCGCGGAGAGCTATCATATAATGGTTGACGATTGCTCAAGCCTTAAACCTATGGTCGGCGGGATAACGGAAGAAGATTTCGGCGCGATATATTTTTCGTCGGGAACAACGGGATTTCCTAAGGCGATACTTCATAAGCACCAAAGCTTGACTCAAGCCGCGCAGATGGAACAGAGGCATCATTTGACGGGGCGCGAGGACAATTTCCTGTGCATACCGCCGCTGTATCATACGGGCGCGAAATTTCATTGGATGGGTTCACTTGTCGCGGGTTCAAAAGCGGTTTTGTTAAAGGGAACAAAGCCCGAAATAATTTTGGACGCGGTGTCAAAGGAGCAATGTACAATCGTCTGGTTATTAGTTCCTTGGGCGCAAGATATTGTTGACGCACTGGACAGAGGCGATATAAAGCTTGAGGATTACAAGCTCGACCAATGGCGATTAATGCATATAGGAGCGCAACCTGTGCCGCCGAGTTTGATAAGTCGTTGGAAAAAATATTTCCCGAATCATGATTACGACACGAATTACGGCTTAAGCGAATCGACCGGCCCCGGCTGTGTTCATTTAGGTTTGGAAAATATTTCAAAAGTCGGAGCAATCGGCGTGCCCGGTTATCGTTGGGAATGTAAAATCGTTGACGAGACTAATGTTGAGGTTATTCGCGGTAATGTCGGCGAATTATGCGTAAAAGGTCCCGGCGTCATGACGTGTTACTACAATAATCCGGAAGCTACGGCGGAAGTTCTCAAGGACGGTTGGCTTTATACGGGCGATATGGCTCGGCAAGACGAAGACGGCTTTTATTTTTTGGTTGACAGGAAGAAAGACGTTATAATCAGCGGCGGCGAGAATATTTATCCCGTTCAGATTGAAGACTTCCTGCACAAGTTTGACAAGATTAAGGACGTGGCGGTTATCGGTTTGCCCGACCGTCGACTGGGCGAAATTTCTGCCGCGATTATCGAAATTCAACCGAACGTCACTTGCACGGAGGAAGAAATAAATAATTTCTGTCTTGACTTGCCGCGCTACAAACGACCGAAAAAAATTATTTTCGCCGAAGTGCCGCGCAATGCTACGGGTAAAATAGAAAAGCCTGTTCTTCGCAAACGTTACGGCGCGGATAAATTGGTTGCACTTGAAAATCGCAGTTAAGTATTTCTGAATAAAAAAATCAGCTGCCGCTCGTTGAGTGACAGCTTTTTTCTTTGCAAAAATTGTTTAATCAATCTCAAGGTAAGTCTTCAAAACAAAGCCGACCATTCCGCGATATTGAACTTTGTAAAAAGAATTGGTTTCGACGCCGAGATATTTAACCTTAGTTCCGAGCGGAATTTGAATCATTTCGCGGGCATAAGTTGTAGGTTCTTCGCGCAGAGTGATAGATTGTCTGCAATTAACAACAGTGGCGTCGCGGAAAGGCGAAGTCGGAGAAATGTAGTTTGAAATAACATAGCCGACAAGCCCGTCATAATTCACCTTAGAAAAATTATCGTTGGTTACTTCAATGAAGCCGACCGCTTGCCCCAAAGGAATCGTCGCCAAGTGATTTCCCGCATGAGTTGAAGGATAATCCCAAAGATGAATGTACTCGTTGCAATTCACGACAAAATAGGTGGCTTTAATGCTGTTATCTTCGGCTTGTGCGTTTGAAGTGAACACGAACATTAAAATTGCCGCGCAGATTGTTAAAAATTTTTTCATGTCGAATCACCTGTTAAGTTTTTTGTCTTTATAAATTTTAGTGCCCTTAAGAGTTGCCTCAAGTGTAAGCCCCTTAGTTGTCATTTGATAAACCCAGACGCCCGGCGCGACGTATTGAGCACCCTCGAAGGAGCCGCCGCTTACGCCGTCATTGGCAGATGCCTCTGCACTTGCACCGAAACGAGTTTTGCCGACAATGAAATTTTCCCACGCTTCGGGAGTGTTGAGCAAGAAAATTAAGTTATACTCCTTCGCGCCGAGACCCAATCCCGCCGAAATTTCTTTCATGCGCAGATAAACTTTTTCTCCCGTTTGGTTATTAACGGCAATGCCGCGCCCGTGACTTGAGCCGATAAATAAAACTTTGACGCCCGAATTCGACAGCGTTGCATAGGCATAACATTTATTGATAACGCGCTCGGCATCGGGATATTTGGCATAAAGTTTTTCGAGAGTTTTAGCCGAAAGTTGGTCGACCTGCCAACGTTGTTCGGTGACAGAATCTTTACTCGATGCAAATGCCGTTACCGTGAACATGCACAACAATAAAGTCAAGGCAAAAAATTTTTTCATGTTATTATCTCCAAAAAACAGGCGACGGCTTAAAAATTATAAACCGCCGCCAAAAATTTTATGCGCTGAATTTTATTTCATGGTAATAAGGGATTTGCCCGTCATTTCGGAAGGAATTTCCATGCCCGCGAGCGTCAGGAGAGTCGGAGCAACGTCGCAAAGTGCACCGTCTTTGACTTCGGCAACTCTGTCGCTGACAACGATAATCGGGACGGGATTCGTCGTGTGAGCCGTGAACGGTTCCTTAAGTTTGTAATCGAACATTTGATCCGCGTTGCCATGATCCGCGATAATGACGACTTCGCCGCCGATTTTCTTCATGCAGGCAACAAATATTCCGACGCAAACATCAACAGTCTCGACTGCTTGAACTGCCGCCTTCATAACGCCCGTATGACCGACCATATCGCCGTTGGCGTAGTTGAGGATAATAAAATCGTATTTCTCGGAAAGAATCGCCTCAGCAACTTTTAACGTGACTGTCGGCGCACTCATATCAGGTTTAAGGTCGTAAGTCGCAACTTTCGGAGAAGGTACAAGGATTCTGTCTTCGCCCGCATACGGTTCTTCAACACCGCCGTTAAAGAAGAACGTGACATGCGCATATTTTTCAGTCTCGGCAATACGGAGCTGATTCAAGCCAGCTTTGCTGATAGTTTCTCCCAAGCCGTTTTTGACACTTTCGGGCGGATAAGCAACATCGACATTCAAGCCTTCTTCGTATTGCGTCATGGTTGCAAAAGGAATTCCGACAATTTCTTCGACACGCGGGAATCCGTCAAAAGTTTTATCGGTGAACGCGTGAGTCAATTCGCGAGCGCGGTCGGGGCGGAAGTTGAAGAAAATAATTCCGTCGTCCTTGCCGATACCGGGATAATCGCCGATAACAACGGGATTGACAAATTCGTCCGTAACTTTGTTGTCGTAAGAAGCTTTAATCGCCACGTCGGAGGAAGGTTGTTTTGGAGCGTCGGCTTTGGCAATGGCGTCGTAAGCCTTTTGAACTCTGTCCCAACGTTTATCTCTGTCCATTGCATAATATCTGCCGGAAATCGTGGCGATTTGTCCCGCGCCGATTTCTTTAATCTTAGCCTCAAGGTCGGCAAGATATTCTGCGGCTGAACTCGGAGGAACGTCGCGCCCGTCAAGGAATGCATGAACGTAAACTTTCGCAACGCCCTTTTTCTTGGCGAGTTGAAGTAAGCCGTAAAGGTGCTCGGTGTGACTGTGAACGCCGCCCGGCGAAACTAAGCCCATTAAATGAAGTGCGCCGCCGCTTGCCGTAGCTTTATCAATGACGCCGACAAGAGCTTTATTCTCGAAGAAGTCACCGTCGCGAATTGCTTTGGTTATTTTCGTCAGCGGCTGATAGATAATTCTGCCCGCGCCGATATTCATATGCCCGACTTCGGAGTTGCCCATTTGACCGTCGGGAAGTCCGACATATTCGCCCGAAGCTTGAAGTTTCGCATGGGGATAATTTTTAACAAGGTCGTCGAGAACGGGCGTATTGCCGACTTGAATCGCGTTGAAGTTGTCGCGTGAATTGCCGATTCCCCAGCCGTCCATAATGATTAAACAAATCGGTGCGTTTTTAATTTTTGCCATTCGTTGCACTCTCCTTTTGAATTGAAGAAAAGCCGCCAACCTAACAACTAGCAACTAGTTACTAGCCACTAAATTGGCGGCTCAACTCATTTATCCGATTGAAACTCTCCCAGCTACTTCAAGAAAACAGCGACGACCATTGCGGCGATACCGATTATGGTGACGATAGACATATTACGAACATGCTTGCCCATACCGTCAATTTTCGCGTCCATTTTATCAATCTTGGCGTAAAAATCTTTTTGCATATCTTTCATGTCTTGGCGCATTTCTCGCATATCGGCATCTTGTCTTTCACGTGCCGCCCGACTTTCCGCAATAAACATATCCAGCTTGGTTATCACGTTGCTTACTTGCTGTTCAAGTGTCGTAACTCTGTTCTCAAGCTTGTCAACGCGCGTTTCAATGTCTGCCATGATAATCACCGCCTTTCCGTTAGTTTAGAAAGAATTTCGTTTAGTCAAAACTTAGAAGTTGACAATCGCGCTGAAATCTTGAGATTTGAGTGATGCGCCGCCGACCAATGCACCGTCAACGTTGGGTTGTTGCATAAGGTCTTTAATCGTGGTGGGTTTGACGGAGCCGCCGTATTGAATGCGAATTGCGTCAGCCGCCTCTTGACCAAATTTCTTCGCAACAGCTTCGCGGATAGCTTTGCAGACTTCCTCAGCCTGTTCAAAGGTCGCAGTTTTGCCGGTGCCGATAGCCCAAATCGGCTCGTAAGCAATGACGAGTTTCTTAACTTCTGCAGGTTTGAATCCGTCAAGGTCTTTGTCAATCTGTCCGACAACGTGTTCAATGTAAGTGCCCGCCTCGCGAATTTCGAGCGGTTCACCACAGCAGATTATCGGAGTAATTCCCGCGTTGAAAGCGGCTTTGGCGCGTTTGTTGACGCCTTCATCAGTCTCGCCGAAATAGTCGCGGCGTTCGCTGTGTCCGAGAATGACATAATCAACGTTGATTTCGTTAAGCATACCGGTTGAGATTTCGCCGGTGTACGCGCCTTTTGCTTCCCAGTGAACGTTCTGCGCGGCAACGTGAATGTTGGTAGATTTAACCGCATTGGCAACAGCTGCAAGAGCGGTAGCAGTCGGAGCAACGACAACGCGGCATTCGGCGTTCTTTACAAGCGGAATCAATTCTTCAACGAGTTTGACGCCTTCTTTAATGGTGTTGTTCATTTTCCAGTTGCCCGCGATAATCGGAGTACGTCCTACGCCGTCAATCGCGTCAATGCCGGGCAGAACTTTGCCTTCGAGATATTCGAGGGTTGCGCCGCCGCCGGTGGAAATGTGAGAGATTTTCTTGTCAAGACCGGTTTTCTTGAGAGCCGCAATCGAGTCGCCGCCGCCGACGATTGAAATTGCGCCTTTTTCAGTAGCCTCAGCAACAGCCGCCGCAACTGCGAGCGTGCCTTTTGCAAAGTTATCAAATTCAAATACGCCCATAGGTCCGTTCCAAATAATCGTCTTTGCGCCTTCGAGGGCTTTGACGTATTCTTTGGAAGTTTCTTCGCCGCTGTCGAGACCCATCCAATCTGCGGGGCATTGGTCAACGGGAACAGTTTTGAATTCGGCATCAGCCGCAAATTTGTTGGCAACAACGAGGTCGACAGGCAGAACAACTTTAACGCCTTTAGCCGCCGCCTTTTCGAGCAAGGATTTTGCGAGTTCGATTTTATCCGCTTCAAGGAGCGAAGTACCGACTTCGTAACCTTTAGCCTTATCGAAGGTATGAGCCATGCCGCCGCCGATAATGATTGTGTCGACTTTATCAATCATGTTGCTGATAACGCCGATTTTGTCGGAGACTTTCGCGCCGCCGATAATGCCGACGAACGGACGCTGGGGAGCCTCAAGAGTTTTGCCAATGTAATTGATTTCCTTTTCCATGAGGAAGCCGGATGCGGTTTCGAGGAAATGGGTAATGCCGACGTTGGAGGCGTGTGCACGGTGAGCCATGCCGAAAGCGTCATTAACGGCAATGTCGGCAAGCGAGGCGAGTTGTTTAGCAAACTTGGGATTATTCTTCTTTTCTTCCTTGTGATAGCGAAGGTTTTCAAGCAAGAGGATTTCGCCGGGTTGGAGTTCGGCAGCCGCTTTCTCAGCGACTTCGCCGACGCAATCTTCTACCCATTTTACGGGTTTGCCGATAATCTCGGCGAGTTTTTTGGCAATGGGTTTGGTGGAGAATTTGGGTTCACGCGCTTCGGTAGGTCTGCCGAGGTGACAGCCGATAACGACTGCCGCGCCTTGTTCGAGCAGATAATTGAGAGTCGGGAGCGTCGCGTCAATGCGTTTGGTGTTGGTTATATTCTGGTTTTCGTCCATAGGAACGTTGTAATCGACGCGAAGGAATACCTTTTTGCCCTTCAAGTTGATGTCGCGAATGTTTTTCTTATTCATGAAAAAACCTCCCAAAAATTTTTAACCGTTAATCGAAAACGACTCGGCTCAACATTGACGAAGAGCCGAGCCGCTGTCCTAACCGTGCCTAATTGCCAAAAAATCTTACTTCAATTCTGCGAAATACTTAATGGTGCGAACCATTTGGCTGGTGTAGCTGTTTTCATTGTCGTACCAAGAAACAACTTGAACGAGGGTATTGCCGTCGCCAATGGGGCTGACCATAGTTTGGGTTGCGTCGAAGAGCGAACCGAATTTCATGCCGATGATGTCGCTGGAAACGATTTCTTCATTGCAATAGCCGAAGGATTCGTTAGCCGCTGCTTTCATAGCGTCGTTGATTTGCTCTTTGGTGACTTCGCCTTTAACAACTGCGAAAAGCAGAGTGGTCGAGCCGGTCGGGGTCGGAATACGTTGTGCCGCGCCGATGAGTTTGCCCTTCAATTCGGGGATAACGAGACCGATAGCTTTAGCTGCGCCGGTGCTGTTGGGAACGATATTGCATGCGCCTGCGCGGGAACGACGGAGGTCACCTTTACGCTGCGGACCGTCGAGAATCATTTGGTCGCCGGTGTAAGCGTGAATGGTAGCCATAATGCCGCTTTGAATCGGAGCGAGTTTGTGAAGAGCTTGAGTCATGGGAGCCAAGCAGTTGGTGGTGCAGGATGCCGCCGAAAGAACTTTCACGTCGGGGGTAAGGGTTTGATGATTGACGTTGTAAACGATTGTCGGGAGGTCATTGCCGGCGGGAGCCGAAATAACGACTTTCTTTGCGCCTGCTTCCAAATGCGCAGAAGCTTTTTCTTTGCTGGTATAGAAGCCTGTGCATTCGAGGACAACGTCGACTTCGTGTTTGCCCCAGGGGATTTCTTTCGCGTCTTTGATAGCATAGATGATAATCTCTTTGCCGTCGACGACGATGGAATTTTCTTTAGCCTCGACAGTGTGTTTGCCTTCGCCGATCTTGCCGCAGAAACCGCCTTGTGCGGTGTCATACTTGAGAAGGTGAGCGAGCATTTTCGGGCTGGTGAGGTCGTTGATAGCGACAACTTCATAACCCTCAGCGTCGAACATTTGACGGAACGCAAGGCGACCGATACGACCGAAACCATTGATAGCAACTTTAACAGCCATTTAAAAATACCTCCCTATATTTTGAAACTCTTGAAAGTTAAGCCTCAAGTTAGTTGATATAGTACACCAATTTTTTTTGAGTGTCAATAAATTTTCGGAACATTTTTAATTTCATATATGTTTCATTTAGCGACCTGTGCATTTTTAATTTGCAAGTTGAAAGTGTGTGTGCTATAGTTTCGGCGAAAAATTTTTGAAATGGAGAATTGATAATGGCAAATCCTAAAAACAAGAATCAAAAGAAGCAGACGCCGAAGAATCAACCTGTCGCGCCTCAATCGCCTCCTGCGAATATTCCGCGCTTGCCGGGCGTAACGGTTATTTTACCGATGTACAATGCTCAGCGATACATAAAATCTTGCGTGATGAGCGTATTGAATCAGACGTTTAGGGATTTTGAATTGATTTGCGTAGACGATTGCTCGACCGATGAAACGCTCAGAATAGTTGTGGAGCTTGCGCAGAAAGATTCTCGAATAAAAGTTGTAAGGCTTGCCAAAAATTCGGGCGGGGCGAGCGAGCCGCGTAATACGGGGATAAGATTAAGTCGCGGAAAATATATCGGTTTTCTCGATGCAGATGATATGTATACGCCGACCGCGCTTGAAGAAATGGTTATTGCCGGTGAAAAATTTCAAGCGGACGTTGTTCATACCGAGCAAGTTTATTTTCCCGAAAATCAGACAATCGACGTGACGCCCGAAACTAAATTTACGACGTTCAGCAAGGAGAAGGGCGGCTTTTGCAAAGAGGCATTTCTTGAGACGGACAATCTTGCCGAGCGTGTGCAAATGTTTTACAAGGGGAGATTTTTCGGCTGGGTTCACAATAAACTTTATCGACGCGATTACATTATGGAAAAGAATATTCACTTCGATAAGCTGTTGACTTCGGAGGATATAATTTTTTATTTCCAAGTGGTATGTACCGCACCGCGTATAGTTCGCGTCCCGAATATCATTTACATTTACCGCCACAACCCGAATTCGATTACTCGCAAAATGGTTTCGATAGAAGAATCTTTACATGCGCTGACGCATTTGATGATTGAAGGCTCGAAAATCCTTGATGACTTCATGAACGGGATTGAATTCTTTGTTAAGAATCCGAATTATCGCCAGTTGCCGATTGACTATATAATTCAGCAACATTTGATTTGGACGCAAAGATTTTATGATAAATACACGCCCGCGCAGTTGGACGTTGCTGTTCGCAAAGAGCTTAGCAAATATTGCGGAGAATTCACGCCGTTTTTCGCTTATATTTATGGCGCGATTCATTCTTATCGTCAACGGCTCGTCACTTACGATAAGGAACTTAAGGAATTAAAAGCTAAAGTTCAATGATCAAGTAGTGTTCGGTCAAGCGCGATTCATCACATCGGAATTCTCGCGCAAAAAGGTTAAAAACGGTACTATGATCTAAAATTTTCAATCTGCTCTATGATTTTTACGAAGACTTCTTCGCCCCATTCAGTCGGATAGTTGTGTTTGTAAAGCAGCATTACTAATTCTGATTCTAAGTCAGCTTTAATGTCAGTGCGATTAGCCCAGTCTGCAAATTTTGATTTCTCGTCTGCAAGTTTTTTTATTTCGCGAGCCAACACCAGACATTTTTCTTCGGCGTAAGGAAAACTATGAATGTCGCGAACGGCAATCAGAATATCAAAGAAAATTTTTTCCTCATAATTGATTCCCAGTCGCTCAAAAGATTTTTTATCGGTTTCTATATCCTTCCAAAGCTGAATCAGCTTGTCGGATAACTTGTCAACAAAATTTTCAACGATTTCTTTGACGAAAACGAATTTGTCTCTGCTGTTGTATTCTTCGACAATATTTTTCAGACGCTTATCGAACTCAATGGATTTAACTTTGTTGCTGTGCTCGTAAGCAACAATATTTTTTTTCACCAGCTTAAGGAGCGCATTGAATTTGGTAATAGGCATTTGAAAGGAATTAAGTTCGTTCAGGAAATCTTCGCTGAACAAGTCAAAGGATTTTTCATCACCGACAATGTTTTCAATACTTGTACACGCCAAAGCTTCTTCAACCATTTTTTCTACGACACGATTCATAATTTCAGTATCCGGTGCGTCGCCCTTCGTCTGTTTGAAAATTATTGTACGGATAGCAAGGAAAAATTGCGCCTTCACTGTCTCCGCCTCGTCGATTTCTCCGGAAGGATAAACTATCAGATAAGCCGCTTTTAACTTCTTGGAAAGGTTCATGAAATTAGTTTCGGTTTCTTTTTTCCGCTGAACAAATTCTGCGGCGGCATTTAGGCAAGTCAGTTTCTCCTTCGGCGTTCCGCTGAAAAATTTTTTTGCGTTAAAGTTGTTTGTAAGTTTGCTGAGCAAGTCAAGATAACTTCTGAATAGATTCAGAGAAATTTTCAGTTCGTCTATGGGACTTTCTTGTTGACTGCCATATTTTTTTACAGCTTCCAACATGGCACCTTTAAATCCGATATAGTCGACAACCAGTCCTCTGTCTTTTCCGTCGAATACACGATTGACGCGGGAAATCGTTTGTATGAGCGTATGTTTCTGTAAAGGCTTATCGATATACATGACAGCGAGCGATGGCACATCAAATCCTGTAATCCACATATCGACTACAACGGCTATTTTAAAATTTGAGTCGTTGTTTTTGAATTGCTTATCCAATTTCTTGCGATAATCTTTCGTTCCGCAGAGATTGAAAAGTTCGGGCGAATCATTCTGTCCTTGTGTTGCCACGAGATTTATTTTTGGCAAGGGCAAAAGTTTTTCAAGTTGGTCTTTGGAAAGGTTTTTATCGTCCTCTGATTTTTTAGCGACGCCCCAAGCAGGTCGAATGGAAACAATCTCCTGCAAAACTTTCAATGCAATTTTTCTGTCGGCGCAGACAATCATGGCTTTTTGAATAACTTTAGGCTTTTCGGCGCAAAGTCTTTCGTAGTGTTCAATAATGTCGGCGGCAAGCTTTTTTATTCGTTCGGGATGCGCGAGAATTTTTGTCATCCTGCTCATGGCGCGTTTACTCGCTTCGATTTGTTCTTCACTTGAGCCTTCATCGGCACAGAGTAAATAGTATTTTTCAATCTCTTGCGCCTGTTCTTCAGATACAACGACGCGAGCAAGTCTCGGTTCATGAGTAATTCGGACGGTTATCCCGTCTTCCCAAGATTCTTTCATGGTGTAACTGTCAACCATGTTGCCAAAAACTGTAATTGTTTCGTCAATCGGTGTACCCGTGAACCCGCAATAAGTTGCGTTTGGCAAACTTTTTCGGAGGTAGTGAGCGAATCCGTAAGTCGTAAAAACTCCGGTGTCAGTCGTCTTTAACTTCAAGCCGATGTTTGTCTGTGTTCTGTGCGCCTCGTCGGAAAAGCAAATTATATTTGTACGGTCAGACAGTTCGCCAACTTCCTCGCAGAATTTTTGAATCGTAATAATGTACACGCCGCCCGACGGACGATTTTTAAGAGTGGTTTGCAAATCTGCGCGGCTCTCAATACTGCGAACATCTCTTTCATGCAAAAATTTTTTCGCCGTCACGAACAGTTCTGAAGTCTGTGTGTCTAAATCTTCGCGGTCAGTCAAAATTATAATCGTCGGATTTCTGAAAGTCTCATTGTCGCGTTGAATAATCAGCCGCGCTAGAAAAAGCATTGTGTAAGTTTTGCCGCAACCCGTTGCGCCAAAGTAAGTTCCGCCTTTGCCGTCGCCCATCGGTCGCAGGTGAGCTTTGATATTAACGAGCAGTTTTGTCGCCGCGAAAAATTGCGGATAACGGCAGACAATCGCCGTTTCCTTTGTAATATCATCAGGATAAAAGATAAAGTCGCGTAAAATCTGAAGGAGTCTTGTTTTCGCAAACGCGCCCTTAATCATCGTAAACAGCGAACCAATCCCGTTTGAAACTTTTTCGGTATCGTTGACTTTGTTCCACGAGTAAAAATTTTCATAAGGTGTGAAGATACTTCCAAGTTTTGTATTTGCGCCGTCAGAAATGACTGCAAGGAAACTGTAGCGCAAAAGTTTCGGAATATCGCGACGATAACGGAAAAAAATTTGTTCCCATGCGTCGTGAATCGTCGTATCTTCTCGAATCGCCGACTTGAACTCGCAGATAACAACAGGAATGCCGTTTACAAAAATCAGCAAGTCGAGGCGGCGTGTCTGCTCGCCTTGTCGCACGGAAAATTGATTAACAACCTTGAAGATATTTTTCTCCGGCGCATCAAAGTCAATGTAATCGACGTGAAGCGCAACTTTGCTTGCGTTATCGCGGGGCAAGTCAAAACCTTCATTGACAAGAAAAAAAGCCTCGCGGTTTCCTGCGTAGAGCGGCACGGAATTTATAAGGCTCAATTTGTTAATAATTTTTTCCAGTTCGGTGGCAGTCAAACTTTCGTCAGCGTAGCGGCTCGCAATGAATCTGCGCAGGTCGTTAAGCAATAAAATTTCTTCAGATGTTCTATCAATATCATTGCCGTTTAAGTACTCGTAACCTTCGCCCTTGAATAGATCAATAATTGCTCGTTCCAGTTCAGCTTCGTCAAATATTCTGTTATTCATATCGCCGCCCCCTCGTCCAGCGAACCTTTTATCAGTATCGGGCAGATGTCTTTGATTTGTTCTTTGAGCCGCTCTAAAATTTTTTTCCGCGTCCGTAAGACTTCGTAAATCGCCGCGATTGAACGTTGGATTTTCATGTCGGGGATTGGAATTTCGACTTCACACATGTCAGCAAAAGAAAAAATATCTCTCGTTGTGCCGAAAGAAATAAATCCCGCGTATCGTTGAGTTTCTTCGCGGTTAAGCCAAAGCATCAAATATTCGGGCAAAAGTTTCCTCTTATCGCTAATCTCAAAAACCTCATAAGAATTTGAAACAACACAGTCTGCTCCCTCGCGCAATGCGATAGGTAATTTTGTTCCTTTAGCTTTCATGACTTTGTTAAATGCAAATTGTCCTGTTCTTACAATGTTTCCATTTTCTGCGTCTTCCGCAATTCTTTTCGGCTCTGTAAAAACGTGGTCGACGTTCACGCCTTGAAATAATTTTACGGCGTGATTTTCGTTCTTCTCATTAACAGCTCTGATATACTTGCCGAGCTTTTCGCAGGGCATGTTGCGTCGAAGGTTTTCTATATAGCCGTCACAGACAAGTTTCAAGTCTTCGAGTCCGCGCTCGTAGGCTTTTTTGTTTTCAAGCAGAGCATTATAGACTGCGACAAACTTTTTCTGAACAAGCAACGAAGGCAAGTTGATTTCCACGTCGCACATTTCCGCCCATGAAAAAGCTTCCCGCGCAGAGCCCCATGAATGAAACCGTGCATAACGGTCAAACTCCGGACGATTAAAATACATAAAAAGATAATCTGGCAACAGAATATCTTCGCGCCGAACTTTGAAAACGATTGAGATTGACGAAACCAAAAAAGTTTTTCTTTCAGCATTGCGAGCGAGAGAAATTTTATCGCCGCGTCGCGAAGTATCTGGAACGTATGCAAAACTATTCGACGGAAATAATTTGTACGATGTCAAGCTTACGCCGTCCAAATCGGCTTTAGTCGGTATAATTTCTTTTTGAGTGCCCAAGCCGACAACAGAATCTTTTCCAAGCTGATTATCGTAGTTTCGTTCGTCAACAAGTTCAATCAGCTCGCCGAGTTTATATTTAGTCAATGGCATAGCCGATACCTCCAAAAGCGTCCGTCAACATTGCTTGCGATTTCTTTTCAGCCGCCAGAATTTCGCGCATCTCCTTTTGAATACGACTCATCTCGGCGGTATAATCAATCTCCAAATCGTGGTCGACGAACTCGATATATTTACTCGGCGCGAGGGAAAAATCTTTCTTGCGAATTTCAGAGAGAGTAGCCGCCCTGCACAGTTCGGGAACGTCGACATAACCCTTACCGCTCTGCCAATCATTATAAATCTTTTTGACCTGCGCAATCTGTTCATCGATAAGAATGGTTTTCTTTTTTTTCTTGCCCTTGTCTATAACAATCTCTTCAACGTTTTTATCCCAACGCCGCAAATCCATGAATAATATTTCGCCGGTTCTGTCGCGCAGTTGTCTGCCATTTACGACGCCGGCTTTCTTGTTCATATTCAAAATCCAGAGCGTGACGGAAATATCTGTTGTATAAAACATATCACGCGGCAAAACTATAATCGCTTCGACAACATCACGAGTCAAAATTTCTTTACGCAAAGTGTATTCAACATCATCGGCATTAAGTGCGCCGTTTGCCAACAAAAACCCCGCAATACCGTGTTGAATATCGAGCTTTGAAAGTATGTGAAGAATCCAAGCGTAATTTGCATTGGCAACAGGAGGCATGACTGAAAATCCCGCTCGGAGAAATCGCGGGTCGTCGGTCAATTCATCGGCTCCGCGCCAATCCTTCAGGTTGAAAGGAGGATTCGCCATAACATAATCAACTTTTCTACCTTTGTGCAAGTCATTTGTAAACGTTGAAGCGGATGTACTTCCGAGTTGGTGAGCTATCCCGCGAATCGCCAAATTCATTTTGCACAATCTCCAAGTATCCGGCTTGCTCTCCTGCCCGACGATTGAAACATTTAATCGATTGCCTTTATGCGCCTCAACAAATTTTAACGACTGAACAAACATTCCGCCGCTACCGCAACAAGGGTCGTAGACTATACCTTTATAAGGTTCGATAAGCTCGGCAATGAGCTTTACAACGCAAGCGGGTGTATAAAATTCGCCGTCTTCTTTGGTTCCCGACGCGGCATAAGCCCGCAAAAAGTATTCGTAAACACGTCCGACCAAATCTTCTTCGTGGAAGAATCTTTCGTCAAGCTTGCTTACGTTGTCGATAAGACTTTTAATCCTTAATTTTTCTACACCGAGTGTTGAAAAAAGATTTATCGGCAACGCTCCTTGCAATGATTCATTGTCGCTTTCTATATCCGACATAGCTTTATCGATTATAACCGCAATATCATTCGCGGCGGCATTCTTAACAATGTAAGACCAGCGCGAAGTTTCTCTAAGATAGAAAACGTTTCTTGCAACATAAAACGAACCTTTATCAAGGAAAGGAAAATTTTCGCCATGTTCCTCAATAAGTTCTTTGCGTCGACTCTCAAATTTGTCTCCGGCAAACTTTAGAAAAACCAATGCAATGATAGCGTCGCGATTTTTTTCAGTACTGCCAACTCCGCGAAGTGCAACACGACAATTCCATAAGACGTTTTCAAGCGAAGATATTTCTTCGCGTTTGTTTCTCACCATCGTTAAAATTCCTCTCGATTATTTTTAGGTTTTATCAAAACATTCTAAATCTTGATGAAGCCCGCGCTTACTTCCAGAAGTTTTATGCCGAAAAATTCAAGTGCTTTCGCAAAATCGAAGGCTGTCCCGTCAAAGTCAACATCAAGCTCAAGGCTCGTGTTTAATTTGCGGGCAAAAGTATCGTTCACGCCCGAAATATTTTTAATGCGTTCGCTGACTGCGGTTAATGTGCCGCCCAGTTGCTCGAACGTGTTTTTTGTTATCAGCAAAGTCAAATGACGTTCGACCTGCGCGGCTGACTTCAAAGCCGCAAAAGAAATTTCATTGCCTGCGCGTCGCCCTGCCAATTTCAAAGCGTCATTATCAGCGATAAAAGCTCCGCCGCCCGTCGCTGTGCCCGCAAAAATTATTTCGCCCGTATTCAACTTAATTAAGCGGCTCGAAACTTTAACTTCATTGCTTGGCAAAATTTTCACTTCCGCGCAGACCAAGCAATCAGTATGAAAATCATTCGCCAAAGTTTTGCAGAGTTCCTCATCATCATTTGCCGCAGAAATAATTCTTTGATAAACGGCGCGATTAATTTGCGCCAAATCAACCGCCCGACTAAAGCCTTGACGTTTCAGCGAAGAAATAATTTCGTTTTCAATCTCCGAATAACGCCGCCCGTTGTTATCGAATGCAATAACCGCCACGCGAGGATTATCCGCATTCACGTCGACCAACGATTTTTTTTCAAGCTCGGTGAGTTGAGAAGAAATTTTTTTATCGTCGAGCTCCGCGCTTATCTCGACAATAAAAATCCCGTTCACGACACGGCTTGAAATAATTTTATAACTTGAAATCAATCCCGCGCTGTCGACAGAAATTTTATCGGAAAGGAGCATGTGATTTTCCGTCCGAGTTTTGGAATTAATCGACGCGCCGAATTTTTGTTCAATCGCCGCTCGCATGGCATTATGAATCGCACTGCGCTCCGTATTGCCGCGCCCGACAGCGTGAATATTTTCTGCCGAACACGTCCCGAAATTTAAAATCGCGAGTAAACTCAACGCCGCTAAAAATTTTTTCATTGAAGAGCCTCCGTTTTACCGTTCATTTTTAGCCAAATCGATAACTTTACATTCATAAGCCCCGTAAACGCGGGGAATTTTTTTTGCGGGCTTTCCGTAAGCCTCCAAAAGTTCAAAAACATATTTCATCACGACTTTAACGGGGATTTTCTTCATGCAAGCAAGATTATCTTCACCTGCGCGGGGGCAAATATGTTTTCCGCAAGGATGACACGGTTCGGGCGTCTTGATTAAAATATCTTTGGCGTCGTAAGGATAAAAACCGGGCACGGGCGACGCTCCAAACATAGTAACTATCGGAATATTCCGCGCAACGCCTACATGCATCGGACCGGAATCGGTCGTTAAAAACAAAACGCAATTATCCAGAAAGCCCGCCAGTATCGCCAATGAAAATTCGCCCGTAAAAATTTTTAATCGCTCGCTGTTTTTATGGCGCATTTTCTCCACGCAACCCGAAACGATTTCTTTATCCATTGTCCCGCCCAAAAATGCTATTCCGTAACCTTTTTCAATCAAAATATCCGCACATTCGGCGAAGTATGAATCAAGCCAACGTTTGGTCAGCCAACTTGCTCCGATATTGAACGCGATAACTTTGGTATCTCCAAAATTATCTCGGAAAATTTTTTCTGCCTCTTGCTCGGCGGAGTCGGGTATCCACATTTCC
>JAFZIQ010000091.1 GCA_017554285.1 Selenomonadaceae bacterium | reverse complement strand
GGTCGAATCATGCGCGATAAGACAGACGGGGATTATCCGAAGGTTGCGCAAAATATCCGCGAGTCCAGCACGCTTTTTATCTGTGTGGACGGTGAACTTCTCGTCGGCGACAACACAGCACGTAAAATAAAAAACGTCAAGCGCAAATGTTCCATGACGATTAATCGCTACTTCGGCAAATATTTTGAGGCAGGCGGAAAGTTGCCGCCCGTCGGAATTATCCTCACGAAGTCCGATTTGTTTATGCACGACACGAACGAAGAGGAGATTCGCGAAATTTTGCAGGAAGCATTCAGCCCGCTGTTCGTTGCCAAAAATATTAGAATCGGAGTAATTCCCGTCACGCTCGGCGAAAATATTCAAGATGATAACTATTCCGGAGAAGTTGAGCCCGTCAATATCCACCTGCCGATTTTCATGGGTATTTGGTGTGCATTAAACGACCGTATTCAAAAGTATACTGATAAGCTTGCGGATAATCGCTCTTCGACAAGTGATTTGCAAGGTAAAATATCCGATAAAAATAGCCAAATTAGTAACTTATCGCGGAATATCAGTAATATGCAACAAAATATCAGCAACATGAGCGGTGCCGTGCGCGAAGAGCAAGACAGTTTCTTTTTATGGCGCGACGATGACAAAATCAGAAATCTGCAAAGAAATATCAATCAGTCGCAAAACGAAATTACTTCCTCGCAAAATAAAATTAACTCGTCGCGAAATGATATTAAGGATTTGGAAAGCAGAATCTCACGGAACAGAGAAGAGGCAAAAAAAATTCAAGAATTCGTGGACACCATGCAACGCGACCGTAAAATGTTTCAGGACTATCTCGAACAAATAATGTGGTTTGTCGATGGTCATTGGCAGGAGCCGCTGATAAAGACTGTTGAGAAATCTTTCAATAATTATCGCGATAAATTTATGGGATTCGTCGACAGTTTACGTCAGAAATAATCACGAGGTGATTTAAATGAAAATTGCGCCGCTCATTCACAGCAGAACAGGGCAATGCGACTATAATTCAAAATTTGCTGTGCGACCGAACGGATTTTCCGAGATTCAATGGGCGCGGAGTAAAATTTTAGCCGCGACCCGAAACATTGACCGATTTAACGGAATTCGCCGAATTGTTGCCGCCAAAAACGGCGTTTGTATCGCCGGTCTCGTCTGCACAATGAAATATTTCGTCAATAACTGCTTGACAGGCGCGGATAAGGACGCCGCTCAGCCTTATGTTGACGTTCACGGCAGGTTGTACGGAGTTTTTCTCGGTTATGCGTTCGAGTGCAATGGAAATGAAATCCCGATTGTGAATTATTCCGACTTGTGGCAGTGGTTTAAAGAATATCTGGTTCCTGAATGGGAAAAGAAATCTGCGCGGACGGTCGAGGTTGATTATTTTACTTGGGACAAAGTTAAGCTGGCTCATGTGACAAATCATGGTACAGAATTTTACGATTTAGCCGCATTCGACGATGAAGAACTTTTTGACGAATATTTATCCCGAAGTTTAAACACGAAATCAGAATTTGCCTTCTGCTCAAATGTAGAAAACATTCAAGCTGTTGAAGACGAAATTTATACAGCCGTCACGACTTCGGCAAGCAATGTCGACAAGCTTAAAGCTAACATGGAAAGAAAACGTCGTGAACGTGAAGAACAAAAGCGTCGAGAGGAAGAGGAAAGCGAACGACAAAAAAAATTAGCAGAGCAAGAAAAAAAAACGAGCAAATCCTCGCCTACCAACAATTCTCCCGACCAAATCAGAAATACCGCGACCGCGCCGACTTCGACGGACGAGGAGCAAAAATCCGAATCGACAAACCAGAACTCAAACTGGTTGATTTTGTTGATTCTCTTAATAATACTTGGCGCGATTACGTATTGGTGGATGAACAAACAGGAAAACGATTCAAAATCAAGTTTAAGCTCAAAGAATCATATACAGTACCTGTGCTTGGATACGTAGAGCCGAAGATTGAATGTAAGCTGGAGGAAATTTATGGGGAATCTGTTTGATAACTTTAAAAAGAATAAGCCGAAACACTTTGAACCGACCGCGCAGATGCTTTACGATTACGAAGAACATTACATGCGGCTAGTGAAGAGTTATCGCCACGAGATTGAATTTATTAACGACTTGCACACGACGCATACGCAGGAAGTTAAAAATTTTTACGCAAACGATTTACCCGCGATACAGCGCAAGTTAGCGGCGGAGCCTATAGCTGACGACGTGCGTTGCGAATGGCTCAAACATCTTGAACAGCACATGAATAAAAGCTTCGATATGAGCGGGCATTTTATCGGCGTGCTCACGACAAAAAAGGTTGAGGAATTTAACGCGGCACTTCGCGATAAAATTGCCGGAGGCGGCGTCTTATGAACAGCCAAAGGGAAATCTTCGCGCTCGTAAATTTTATCGAGATAACAAGAGAATGTCGCCGTCAACTCGTCGCTGACGTTTTGAACGGTAATCCCGACCTTTTCCGTTTCCTGTACGAAGACAAAAATAAAAACGTTCAGCTTCTCTATAAGAAACGCTACGAACTTAAATGGCTGGAAGCGCATTGGTTGAAGTGTAAAACCCTGTTCGACAACAGCAACATTGAACTTGCCACACGCCGTGAGATTTTGAAAATTTTCCTGCATTGGTATCAAAAATTCTTGGAGGCTTGGGGCTATGAATTGGCGGACGCTTTCTTTTTCAATGCGGAAATAGAATCCCTTGAACTTCTAATCGACACGAATCAACGCTGGACGGCACAACTTGACCAACTGGAAATGTCTTTCATACGTGAAACAAAGTTACTCGACAAGGAAATTGAGGAGGCAAAAAGTTTATGAGCTTAATGAAGGTTTTAAAACTCGTCGGCGGGTCGATTATAGATAAACCGCTGGAGATTATCGGGCGGCAATGTGAATTCTATCAGCAACGAAAAAATGCCGCGCATGACCAAAAACTTCGGCAAGAAGAGGCAGAGTTCATGCAGAAATTGGAACTCGATCGTCAAAAGTTTAACGCCGAACTCGACGATATGATTGCCGACAAAGAAATTGAGCGCAGTAAAAAAATTCTCGACGCAATTAAAGAATACCAAATCACAATGGCGGAGTCCTCGAAGTCAATCAACGAAAGTTTGGGTAAAATGACGATTGAACTTCGCCGTCAAGCGCATGACTTAATGGAAGAAAAGAAGAAGACTTATCAGCAAATGCAAAAAGACGCCACTAACAATGCAATGGAACAGCTCAAAATAATTCGGAGCGAATTCCCCGAAAGTAGCATGGAATATCAAATTATGGGCGAGGCGGTTCGTGCTCAATTAGTCGGTATCGTGGAAAGTTCCAATAGTTTTATGAAAATGATTGACGCCGACTTTGCAAAGATGACGGATAATCTGGATATGATTTCAAGGAACGCCGCAGAAAATACTAACCAATACATCTCGTTGACTTTGGGTGGCTTAATCTCAAATCGACTTAGCGGCGGCGATAAAAAATTGCTTAAGTGAAAGAAATACTTCTTCTGCCGCTTGAAATAATTTTTGAAATTCTTGAATCGATTTTAGAAGAGGGAATAAACGCTTGCCCTCCACTGTTAATATTTTTGTTCGCAGTGTGTTTATTCATGAGCGACGGTTGCTTGCCAAAACTTGGTGGCATTCTCTTAATGATAATTGGGTTTGTCGCCCTTATCGTTTGGTTTTTCATTTGAATTGTAAAAGCAAGCGAAATTAATTACATACTATATTTGTGAATATGGCACAGGTGCTCAGTGCGCCTGTGTCTTTATTTTTGTCAAGCATTTAAGCGAGGTGGTTCCTGTTCAAAAATTCATAAGGAAAGGGGGGCTGAAAAGTATCAGCAAAACTTTGTTCCAAGCGTTCATCAATTGCGTTGTTCAAAATATTTTTGAGTGGTTATTTGAGACCGTCGATTTAATGTGGTTATTCAAATTTGTTATGTTGGTATTGGTTATCCGAATCATATTTCATGTAGCAGGTTGCCTTACGGTAGTCTTATTCGTTTTATGGCTGTTGTTTAATTAAATTGGAGGAGATAATTATGAAACAAGGTAAAACTTTGCAGGAGCTTGGAAAGGAGCTTCAGCGTCAACGTCTCAATCGTCAAGATTTTCTGGCAGATACCCGCTCGCTGGAAATGGAGTCGGATTCGTACGGCTCTATGCTTAACCTGTCGCTCGAAGGTAAATCGCTCTGCTTTTCTGTGGGAGAAACGGCACATCAACAAATCGCCGCTCGGCTCAACATCCCCTTCCGCTACTATAAAAAAATGCAGGATGAATCACCGCATTTGCTCGACCAAAATGTCAATGAGTGGTTTGGTAAAAATCCGGAACGTAGAATGATTCGGATACTTGACGGCAATGTCAGGGCGTTCCTTTCTGACCGTTATCGTCGGTTGGATAATCTGGAGCTGTGCGCGGCTGTTCTGCCTGTCATCAACGAAATGAAAAATTCAATGATTGAATCGTGCGAAGTCACTCCTACTCACCTGTATTTGAAGGTTGTTAACCGTAGACTCAAGGCAGAAGTAAAAGTGGGCGATGTAGTGCAAGCTGGATTCGTCGTGTCGAACAGCGAAGTAGGCTTAGGAAGTCTGCGCGTTGAACCTCTTGTATTTCGTCTCGTGTGCAAAAACGGCTTGATTTGTAAAGATTTCGCACAAAGGAAGTATCACGTCGGACGGCAGGTTAATATCTCTGATGATTCGGCTTATGAATTGTATTCGGAAGAAACGCTGGCGCAGGACGATAAAACCTTTTTCCTTAAAGTACAGGATGTTGTCCGCTGTGCAGTTGACGAGGCTAAATTTATGTTGACAGTCGACAAAATGCGCGAAGCTACTCAAATTCCGCTTAAACACGATCCCGTTAAATCCGTCGAACTGCTTGCCGACAAATTTCAGCTGACAGAAAACGAACGCGGTGACATTCTGAGGCAACTCTTCATGGGTGGCGATAATTCTCGTTATGGGTTGGTTAATGCTGTAACTGCCGCCAGTAAAATTGCCAAAACATACGAGCGGGCGACTGATCTTGAGCGCATTGGCGGCGAAATTCTCTCTCTGCCGGTTTCTCGTAACTTGTTGCCGCCGGCTGTAGACACTTATCAAGAAGTTCCCGAATATGAATCAATATCGGCATGAAAGGAGAACATAAAATGAGCAGTTACTTTAATTGCGCAGCGTATGATGACGTGGACACCACAATCCGTCTCAATGACAACGTTGTCTTTCTCGCGTTGAAAATCAAAGCAAAGGATACGGACATGCACCTCACGTTGAATCCTATCCAGACGCGCACATTGGTGAAATACTTAATTGCCGCTCTTACGCAAATCGATTTTACCGACTTGGCGGACGCGGAACACTTCGGCGACCTTACCGTTGAAATTGAGCATGACAACTCGCAATATGACGACGCGGAATACGCTTTGGCTGTTCCTTTCTAAATCTTAATGTATTCAAAGCCCCGACCACTCGGTTGGGGCTGATTCTTTTTCAGGAGGCTGATTTTATGCCGGCAACAAAATTTATATGTCCCGACGGGCAACGCATTGATATTGAAGAATGTATGCGTGGGTGTCCGCAAGTGCAAAGATGTATGTTCCTGCCAACGCTCCGCGCTGTCGCTAATTCTCTCGATCGCAATTTTTCGGAGCCGACTGTTACCGAACTTATTGCTGGGACTCGTGAAACTTTCCTCAAGAAGACAACGGATTACGCCGTTGACCCTGCTTCTGTCCTCTACGCTCTTCATGGTCAAGCGGTACATTCAATCAACGAGGGGCACACTCAAGGCGCAATTCTCTCTGAGGAACGCTTGAGGGACGAAATAACTTCGGGACAATTCGATTTATACGGCAAGATTCTTGACGCGGACGAAGGCGTTCTTGGGGACTTAAAGGTTACTTCCTCTTTCAAGCTCATGCGCACTCTGGGTATCTATAAGCAAAAAGTTCCTACCGGTGAAGTCTATAAAACGGGCTTGAAAAAAGGGCAACCAAAACTCAAAACTGAACTTCGCTTTGACGGAGTACGGGATTTGCTCGACTGCGCTATTCAACTCAATGCTTATCGAATGTTACTGGAACGAACAGGTTTTAAAGTGAGCAGAATGTATGTGCAAGCGATTTGCCGCGATGCCTCTCTTCGCATTGCCGCTGAACGCGGTATTGACAAGCCGGTCTATATCATTTCGATAAACAAAATTAGTGACCATTGGCTCCAACGCTATTTTCAGCACAAAGCAAAAGCACTTCGCGACGCAATCAGCACGAACACTTTGCCGCCTGTCTGTTATTTTCGTGACCGTTGGCATGATAAAAAATGTTTGGGCTACTGCGCGGCACGAGAGAATTGCCCTTATGCTCAAAAGCTCAATGATATGAAGGAGGAAAGCTATGATGAACTCCAACTCTCCGCTTAGACTTTTCACGCTTGAATGCGATTCAGCAACCAGTAGCATTAGACCGCACGTCAGGTACATTTCGCCCGACAACGTGCTCAAGGATTTGTACAGGATTCTGAATTGCGACCTTGTTACTTGTACTGAGATTGAAGTCAACGAAAAACTTTTTGATGTTTACTCTGACGACGAGGCTTTGCTCAAAGACAAACCTATTCCGAATCTCTACATTGACGACGATATTATAATCTTCGGTTCCGTCGCTTTTGCCAAAGCTGATGAAGAAGGAAAAATGGTCGGCTTAACTCACGGCGATGTTCAGTTACTCTGGAATTTCTCTCTCGTTCAATTCCCTAAACTGCTTAAATTTCTCAAGAACAGGAGATGATTATTTTGGGACAGTATTACAGACCTATTTTGGGCGACAAATACGGGTTGAATTGCAAAGTGTTTGACCGCTCGGTAGACGGTCGATACACACTGGCAAAATTACTTGAACATTCGTGGTGGCTCAATCCTTTCGTTAATGCCTTCTCTGAGTTCCTGTATAAAGAACCGAGCCGTGTAATTTGGCTTGGAGATTATGGCAACGAACCGGATGATTTCGTTTTCCCGAATTGTTCCGCTTTTTATGTGCCAAGTTATAAGGAAGTATGGGGCGAAGTAGTAAAACCGCTCGGCGTCTCTTCTTCCGACTTTTCTCTCGACAACAAATTTCTCCTCAATCACGACAGCAAACAATTTGTCGATTTAGAAGAGTATAAAAAGCAGTCGGTGGACAAGCATGGTTGGGTTATTCACCCTTTGCCTTTACTTACTGCTGTCGGCAATGATAGAGGTGGCGGCGATTTCTACGAAGGAAACACCGGTTATGAAAATGTCGGCATTTGGGCTTGGCAACTGCTTTCCATTGACGACAAGCCGCCTAAAGATTTCGCTATATTTCCGCTCGTTTTCAAAGAAGATACCCGATGACTTATTTGGAGGAGTTCTACATGCAAAAAGTCGCTAAAAAATTCGTGGAAGTAATGCGCGAGTGTTCCCACGTCGCTAAGAATGGAACAAACGACTACCATAAGTATAAGTACGTCACTGCCGCCGACGTGCTTGAAAAGGTCAACGCTTCTCTCACTAAGTACGGGCTCGCTTCCGTCGTTACTCCCAATCTTTTAAGTATGCAACAAGTCACAACTGCCAAAGGAAACGTTGAACAGCTCGCTACCGTCGAAGTAACTGTGACGCTAATCGACGCCGAATCGGGCGAATCTCTCACTCTCAAAGGTCTCGGTTCCGGGCAAGATTCCGGCGATAAAAGCGTCGCCAAAGCTCAAACCATGGGTATTAAATATGCCTATTTATCAAGTCTTGCCATTGCCACTTCCGATGATCCTGAAGCTGATTCCCGCACCGATGAAGTCATGCAATGCCAACATCCGCATGTTAAAAATAACGTCGACAATAATTCGACCTGCAAAGATTGTGGCTCTACCATCACACAACGAGTTGCCGATTATTCTAAAAATAAATTCGGCAGGTTCCTTTGCTTAGACTGCCAACGCCAAAAACAATCTGTTGCTTAAATGTTAATCAGCCCTGCGTTTGCCGCGCAGGGCTTTTTATATTTTCTGGAGGTTTTTACTATGAATACACTTAAGAAACTCACGCGCAACAACATCTGGACGGCTCTCGAAGATTATTTCCGTCATACTGAATCGAATGAAGTTTACGATAACATCTCTGATAATTTCGTTGAACGCCTCGCTTCCGATTCTATCAAAAGCAAACGTGAACTTCGCGAACTTTTCTGCAAGTCGCAGGGCTGGGACGAAAATCTTCAAGCCATTGTCATCAACGGCACCAAGACGCACAATCCCGACTATATACTCGTCCACAATCTCGCTAATTCCATTCTTCGTCCTGCCAAATGGGATGCTGATTGTGACAAACTTACTTTGATTGAACGTGCTATCTGCTTCTTTTCGCGCCCCAACGACAAGGACGAATCCTACATCAACGCCATTGAAAATTTAGCTCCTCAAGCTTATGCTCCGCGCAAAAAACGTAGTAGGATTTTTAAAGCCATTTGTGATTCTCTCGGCGTTACGGATTTATCCGCAGGCAGTGAATTTCAACGCCTTTTTGCTCAGTTTGCCGACGAACTTTCCACTCGCAAAATTGATTTCAAACTCTTCATGTCGATTAACCCCGCACACTTCTTAACGATGTCAAATCCGAAAAGAGATGATCGCGGCTCTACTATGACCTCCTGCCACTCTTTTAACGTCACTGATTGCGATTATAATTGTGGATGTTCCGGGCTACGCTCGCGATGACGTTACCTTCATCGTTTTCACTGCATCCGATCCGAGTAACCCTGAAACTCTCAATAATCGGAAAACCACCAGACAACTTTTCATGTATAAACCTTACAACGGTTTGCTCCTGCAAAGTCGTCTATATAATACTCACGGCGGCACTTGCGGGGCTCAAGCTGAATCAAAACTCTACAGGGACTTGATTCAACGCGAACTTTCCGAACTTGAAGGCGTTCCCAATCTCTGGAAGACTGAAAAGTATTGTGGAAATAAACATGGCATTCACATCGCCTGCGGTAACGGTTTTGGAGGTTATGCCGACTGGCCGCACCCTGACTTTGACGCTAAAATTTCAATTCACAACGACCATGCCAACGACTTTAAGACGTTTACTGTCGGAACTTACGGCTTGTGTATTTCCTGCGGCTACGAAATTTCCAACGGACTCTTTTGCGACGATTGCGATCACGATGACTGCGAACTTTGTCAGGAATGCGAAAATTATACTTCGGAAACATGGGAAGTTTTCAATCATCGCGGCGAAATTATTCGCGTTTGTGAAAGCTGTCTTGACGAACACTATCGTCTTTGTGAACACTGCCATGAATATTATCCTCGTGATACGCTTACTGTTACCGGTGATGGTTCCCGTGTTTGCTCGCAGTGTATCGACGAAGATTATGCCGTGTGCGATGAATGCGACGAATATTTCCTTCGCGGCGAACTCTCTGAGGTAGTAAATGCTGACGGCGATACAATTCTCATTTGCCAAGCTTGCTGCGATCAAAAGGCGGTGTTTGCATGAACACTTTGGAAGATTTCCTCCGCCCGACTCAGAAAAAACTTTTTAAAAAGCTTTGCAAAAAATTCAAAGGCAATATCTTAATCAGTAAAGGGAATTTCATTCTTGTTCGCGGTGCGGCTCCCGTTTTACTCGTCGCTCATCTTGATACTGTTCATGAACAACCCGTTCACGATATTTGCAAATCCAACGATGGCAATATCTTAATGTCTCCACAAGGTATTGGCGGCGACGACAGGTGTGGAGTTTTCGCTCTCGTAAAAATCTACCAGTCCGCGAAGATTAAGCCTTGGCTACTCTTTACTTGCGAGGAAGAAGTCGGCGGCATAGGTGCCAAGTATTTCTGTCTCGCTCACAAGCAAAAACAACTGCCCAAGAACTTGGACACACTTAAACTAATCATCGAAATTGACCGACGCGGTTCCAACGACGCCGTTTTCTATCAATGCGCTAATCTTGACTTCGAGGCTTATATCACCGGCAAAGGCTTCAAGACTGCGCAGGGATCCTTTTCCGACATTTCGCTCATCGCGCCGGAACTAGGAATTGCCGCCGTCAATCTTTCCAGCGGTTATTACAATGCCCACAGTCTTCACGAGTATATTATCCGCGCTGAGCTTGAAAGCACAATCGAAAAAGTTGGCGAAATGGTTGCCGACGCCGCCAAGCCTGATTTCCTTAAATTCGTTTACGTCGAAAATTTTACTAAACCGTATCACTCCAAAAAAATTCATTACTACGAAGATTTGTCAACTTTCTACAACGAGCAAGATATTCTCCCACAAAAGATTCCTTCAGAATTCCAAGACATCTATGAGGCTTTACTAGACTTCTATTCTTTAAAGGAACTTGAGACTTTTCGCGCCGAGTACGGCGACCAAATTCTTTGGCAAATTTATTCCGATGAAATCGCGCCTTATTATTAAGGATAAAATCTATACTGAAAAAATATTTGACAGGACTATTTTAAATACAATCCCTGTCTTTTTTTGTTCAGACTCTTTGTAGAAATTATTTCAAAGCAGACAGATATTGCTCAATTTTCTTTAAAAGAGCGCGTTGTTTCTTAGGAAGACTCTCCAATTTCCTTTCCAAATTTTGGTGTTCAAGCTTTAGCTTTTCAATTTTTTTATCTGCCTCATCAAGATCAATGTATTCGTTACGCTTCGATTTTGCCCGTTCAAATTTTTCGCGTGTTTGTTGAATTTTTTCCGGAGTAGGAATTGAGCGGTAGTCAAAGGCGGGGTGCTTGAGTAAATTTATACAGAGTTCCATTAAAGCAATCAGATTGTTCTGCAGTAAATTCTCTGTTTCTCGCATACGTGCTGAATCATTTTCATCAGCGCATTGAAATTTCTCTCGTTGATTTTGGAATTCATTCAAAAATATCCGCTTCTCTTGAATAATGCTCATTAGAATTTGAATTTTTTCCGATAAATTTTTGGTATGTTCTTCATTCAGGGAAAATTTGCTTTTGGAAATATCGGGATTAGCTTTTATTTTCTTCCGATAGTCTGTCAGGGCGTCAATGTAATTCAAAAACATCTCGGCATACGCCATAACCGCAACAGGCAAAACAGTATACCTTACCGAATCGGCGTTTGTTTTCCCGTAAAAAGGAATAGTCGTTTCGCCAAGGACGTAAGTGTAAGTAAATCCTGTGGCGGCTTGCCAAAACCAATCGTGATTTTCGACTAAGGTACCTTTTTGCCTTTCTCGCGTTACGTTATGATTGCCGATACCCAATATTTTAGCCAAATCAGATTGTGTCAGTCCGAACAGATTCATTATGTACGACGGTAAATCTCTCCACATGGGCGCGTAATGAAATTCCACAAATCGCGTTTCGGTAAGAATATTTTTATAAACGTTCATGGTAGCTTTCACACATTTTAAAAGAGAAGTATTTTGAGCTTGACAATAGAACTCGTAAAGGTTAATCAATTTTTTGAGCTTGAAAAGTATGGCACACGGTTCGCTGGGCGGAGAAAATTCAGGTAATTGATGATAATACTCGTCAGTGACAGCTCTCGGACAATTATTAATGTTAATATCGAGCAGAGCATCGGTATTGGGAGAAAAATTTTTAAGTTCGTTGTACATTTTGAGGAAAAATTTTTCGTGGCGTTCCACTACTATTTTTAAATGCTTCCCTCCTTTTGACCAATCAACCTTGCCAAAGAGGAAGATTAAAATAACCTCATGGTTAAACGAGCCGTCAATGGGATAGTAAATCAATGTCAAATATTTTTTTAAATAGTTGGGAAGTGCACCGGCATTATCCACTTTCTCATCGCAGAATTTCATAGCCGCGTTAATTTCGGATTCGTTGCAGTTCAACGTCAAAGCTTTAACTTGCCCTTGTAACCGAATAATTTCCTCTGAGATGATTTTTAAATCTTGTTTCACCTTTCCGCTCAATTTATCGTCAGCCAATGAAACGCTTAACTTTTTCATATCAAAGAGCGACGAAATCGGCTTATTAATTTGAAGTGCCTGACTGTGTTTGCTTTGAAAGTCTTCAATGGCTTTGAGTAATCTTTTAACTTCGTCTACAAGCGCAACAATCTTTGAAAACAATTCACTATCGCTTGAAGTTAAGTTTTCAGTGTTCATCTTTGATAAGTCAGGTAGCTTTTCAAAGACATTGTTTCTGTCGAAGAAAATATCGCTGTAAATTCCGTCCAGAAAATTCGCCGTGTAATTTTGAAAATCCGTTTCAAATAATTTGGAATAGTGCTCAACAATCACGCCTTTAATGGCAGCAATGTCTTCACGGAACGCGGAAGCGTTTCTTTTTTTGTCGGTAGGAGTCGGTCGAAGGTGATTTATGAAATGCTCGAAGTCTAGGTGCATAAGCCAAAAGGCGTCGATAGGGTTTACATGAAATCCTTCGCCACTGACTCTCTTACATTCGTTTAACTTTTTGAAAATAATTTCGCTAAATTCATCGTGTAGTTTCTTTTCCATGTTTACTTCGCTCTCAAATCTTTAAAACTTTTCCAGATTCTACCACACGGTAAAAATTTTTCAAAAAATTTTTTGGACTTGCATAGTCGTTATGTCCTGTACTGACGCCCTCTTTCCGATTTTTGCAGATTTTTGCAGTCCATATCAACTTATCGTAATCCACGCAAAAAACACGTACAATCTCTATCGTCAAAGTCAGTCCACTCGATTGCATACTATCGAATTGAGAAGGTGAAATGTCAACCTGGTATTTTGATTTTAAGTAGGAAGGAGAAATTTCATGAAAAAACAAAGAATTTCCGTGTCACTGCCGCCGGACATGCTGGCGAATTTCAAGGACATCGCGGAAGCGTCGGGCATTTCAATTAGCCGTTTGATTTATCTTAGGCTTAGGAGCAAGAAAAAAACTATCGTCATCGTCGGACGAGACATGCTGAACGCCGTGCAAGAGCTGAAGAATCTCGTCCAATCTTTGATTCAAGGCAAGCCGATTGATGAGGACGTAGCAGATTCATTGATTCGGTACACGCACTTTCTTGAAAAATTTGTCACACTTGATAACGCGAACGAGGAAATTGTTGTTGGAGGTGGTCGACGTGGCAATTAAATTCGGTGAGGCAGAGTTCGGCACACTCACAAAACAAGAGGG
>JAFZIQ010000090.1 GCA_017554285.1 Selenomonadaceae bacterium | reverse complement strand
TCGGTTATTCGCGTCCAAATCGCCGCGCAGGTTTTGACTGAAGAAAACAAAGCCGCCCTTTTGGCATTCGTGAACGAGGAAAATCTCAAGTACAAGCCTTTCAAGCTCTATTTCAACGCAAACGGCACTTTGCTTTTGGATTTGTGCTTGACCAATGCCGACAGCGAATTGAACGGCGACATGGTTTATCTTATCTTCGACGGGATTATCAACTA
This sequence comes from Selenomonadaceae bacterium, assembly GCA_017554285.1. Taxonomy (GTDB): domain Bacteria; phylum Bacillota; class Negativicutes; order Selenomonadales; family Selenomonadaceae; genus Quinella. The sequence goes on along the minus strand of JAFZIQ010000090.1, from coordinate 25,628 downwards.
TCTCAACGATAACTATCAAAAGATGATGAAGGCGATTTGGAGCTAGGAATTTAGCTTTAAGCTTTAAGCTTTGAGCTTTTAGGTTTTTCTTAAAGCTTAAAGCTCTAAGCTCAAAGCTAATTTAAAGAAAGGAAGTGATTTTATGGCTAACATTTTTAATCATCAATCAAACAAAGTGGTCAGCGGCACGAGCTACGACGATAATATTCAAAGCCGCGACGCTAGAAATGTTATAATCCTCGCTGGCGACGGAAACGATACCGTTGAGACAGAGGGAATCAGCGAAAACATTGTGATAGACTTGTCCAACGGCAATGATTCCGTTTTTAGTGAATCTGGCGACAAAATTTCAATCAGCGGCGGCAAAGGTAATGATTCCATTTACAGTCGCGGCGACTACGCGACAATAAACACCGGCGCAGGTAATGATTCGATTCGTGTCGGTGGTTATAACAACAAAATCGACATGGGCGACGGAAACGATTCAATCTTCCATGACGGCGGCAACTACGCGACAATCAACACCGGTGCAGGCGATGACCATGTTGATAATTACAGCGGAAGCTACAACAGCTCAATCAATACCGGCGACGGCAATGATACCATTAAAATCAGAGCCGACAAAATTACGCTTGAAAGCGGCTCAGGTAATGATTCGATTGATAATTCGGGCAGTAAAGCTTCAATCACCGCCGGCGCGGGAAATGATTCCGTTAATAATACAGGCTCCGACTTAAAGATTGACGCCGGCGAGGGAACTGATACCGTTTCAAACAGCGGCTCAAACGTCACAGTTGAAAGTGGCGCAGGAAACGATTCAATTAACAATTACGGTTCAAACTCCAGGATTAACGGCGGAGACGGCAACGATAGGTTTCTCAACTGGAGCAATAACGTTAAGATTGAAGGCGGCGCGGGCAACGATTCCATTGCAAACTCTGAAAACAGCGAAAACACGGAGATATTTGGCGGCGCGGGCAATGATACCATTCGCGAGACTTCAAAGCACGGCTCTACGATTGACGGCGGGACAGGTAATGATCGTATTTCACTCGTAAGCGGTTCTAAAAATGCTTTTATCATCTATAACGCGGGCGACGGCGACGATACAATCTACGGCTTTAATGAGACTTCGACTTTGCGAATCGGCGACGGCACAAACACTTATTCGACGACTAAAAGCGGCAATGATATTATCGTCGGTGTCGAAAGAGGCAAAATCACGCTCAAAGGAGCCGCAAATTTGTCCGCAGTAAATATTAGAGGCGTTTATAACAGTCAGGCAGTTATCAGAGGCACGAACGGAGCGGACAATTTAATAAATTCTCTCCCGGGCGCGGCAATTTATGGACTCGGCGGCAACGATTCCATTAAAAACTACGGCGACAGCGTGACAGTCGACGGCGGCGCGGGCAATGATTCCATTTACAACTACAGAGGCACGAATGTTTTAATTTACGGGGACAACGGTGACGATACCATTAAAAACATCAAAAAATTGGTGACAATCGAGAGTGGAAACGGCAATAATTATATTTCCAACGAAGGTTCCAACGTAATAATCAACGTAGGCGACGGAAACGATACTGTTTGGAACTATGGCTCCGACGTAACGATTAATGGCGGCGACGGCAACGATTATATTCACAGCGACGGTTACACAAGCACGATTTCAGCCGGCAAAGGCAATGATACAATCTCTCTTTTCCATATTGACAGGAACAATAGAAATTTGATTCTTTACGATGCGGGAGACGGCAACGACTATATTAAAGGTTTCAAATCAAATTCAACGCTGGATATTGGCGGAGCAAATTACGCCTCAATTCGTCAAGGCGACGATTTAATTATCAAGCTCGAAGACGGCGAAATTACACTTAAAGGCGCAGCAAAGTTATCCACTGTCAATATCAACGGCGTATTGGACGAACCTCTAAATGTAACCAGTAAGAAAGACGGTGTCTCCTTAGTCGGCGGCGTGGCTGATGACAGCATTAACAACATCGGCTCCAACGTTACGGTAAAAACATTCGGCGGCAATGATACCATTCACAACTTTGTGGGCGTCTCATTAACAGCAATCGACGCGGGCGCGGGCAACGATTACATTACCAACGGCGGCAAGCAAGTCACAATCAATGCGGGCGACGGCAACGATTCTATCTACAACGGCAACGACAGTTCCAATGTAATAATCGACGCGGGCAACGGTGACGATTTTGTTAGCAACAGCGGCTCCAACGTGACAATCAACGCGGGCAACGGTGACGATTCTGTTCGCAACGAAGGCTCCAACGTCACAATAAACGCCGGCGCGGGCGATGATTCCATTACTAATCTCAGAAACGGTACCAACAGCCTACTTTTGGGCGGTGAAGGTAATGATTCTATTGCAAATGGTCAGGCACAAGCCACGTTGGACGGCGGCAAGGGCAACGATTACATTTACAATGACGGTAACGATGTCACGATAAACGGCAGCACAGGCGACGATACCATTCAAAACAATGGTTTAGCAGGTTATGGCGACAATGTCATTTTCCAATACAAAGCGGGCGACGGCAACGACGTTGTTCAAGGTTTCAAAGCCAATTCCACGCTTTCAATTTCGGGCGGAATTTCTCCTGACTCGATAAAAGACGGCGACGATTTGATTGTTACGGTCGGCGACGGGAAAATCACTCTGCAAGGCGCGGCGAAATTATCTGCAGTCAATATCGTTGAAACTCCCGTCAACATCCACAACTCCGACCGCTACAAACTCGTAACCGCAACCAACGCCAACGACACCATAATAAATACGGGCGGAAAAGCTACGATAAATGCTCTGCGCGGCGACGATTCCATTAACAATAACGCCGCAGAGGTTTCAATCAACGCGGGCGAAGGCAACGATTCAATTTCCAATACCGGCAAGTTTGTAAAGATAAATCCGCAAAAAGGCGACGATAACATTTACAACAACGCCGCAAATGTCACGATTAGGGGCGAGTCGGGGAATCATTCCGTTTTCAGTCACGGCAAAGACGTTGAAATTTATGGCAGTGCGGGCAAGGACACCATTGAAAATTACACCGATTCCAATGAAGTTATAATTTCAAGCGGCGCGGGTGACGACTCCATTAAAAACGCGGGAAATAAAGTTACGATTCAAGGTTTAGACGGCAACGATACAATTTCAAGCAAAGGCACTTCCAATTCAGTTTTGGGCGGTGCGGGCAACGACTTAATAAGCCTCAGCAGTTCCTACAAAAATACGGTTATCGGCGGCGCGGGCGACGACACAATCACTTTGGATTGGAACAGCAATAACGCCCTAATCAAACACGACAAAGGCGACGGCAATGACATTATCGAAGGTTTCAACGCGACTTCGACTTTGCAACTCGGCAACGGCAACGCCTCTTACAACAAATCAACCGAAGGCGACGACGTTATTGTTACTGTCGAGGGAGAAACTATCACGCTCAAAGGTGCCGCAACTTTATCTAAGCTCAATATCGACGGTCTTACAAAATTAAACGTCAACAACACTTTGAACGCCGTCGCGCTGACTGGCGGTCGTTTGGAAGACAAAATTATCAACAGCGGCGGTAAAGTAACAATCAGCACGTTTGCGGGCGAAGATACTATAGAAAATCGCGGCTCACGAGCCATAATCGACGCGGGAAGCGAAAAAGATTCAATTTCCAACATTAACGCCGACAATGTATCGATTAATTCGGGTGAAGGCTCGGATTTTGTTTCCGTTATCAACAGCAAGGGCGTAACAGTCGATGCGGGCGAAGATTCGGACACCGATGGCGACGTAATAAGTGTTAATGGCGGGTTCAGAAATGTAATTTACGGAAAAGATAGCAGAGATACTGTCATCAACCGCAAAAGCAACAATGGAACGATTTTTGGCGGCGCGAATAACGATTCTATTGCAAATACCGACAGCGACGGCGTTTTAATCGACGCGGGCGACGGAGACGACGTTATAACTCTCAGCGGCGGGTTCAGGAATACAATTCTTGGCGGCAAGGGCAAGGATAGCATTTATCTTTCCCAAAATGAAACGGATCTTTTAATCAAACACGACAAAGGCGACGGAAACGATATTATTTACGGATTCAATGAGAATTCGACGTTGCAACTCGGTGACGGCAACGATACTTTCTTGCAGACGGTTAAAGGCAACGATATTATCATCATAACCGATAACGGTACTATCACGCTCGCGAATGCCGCAAATTTATCAGGGCTTAATATTTTCGGTCGCCTCCTCAAAGGAAATAACATTTATTACAATTCTTCCAACACCAAAATCATCGGTACAGCCGGCGACGACAGCATCAAAGGTTTAAAAGGTTCAGGCAACAACACGATATTAGCTTACGCGGGCGACGATTACATCGAAAACAGAGGCGCAAGTTCAACAATAGACGGCGGCGCGGGCAACGATTCAATCTATAATCGTTACTACGCCGACAACGTTACAATCAATGGCGGCTCCGGCAACGATTCCATTTCCAACGAAGGCGACACAGTGACAATCAATGGTAGCGAAGATAACGATTACATTGACAACTGGGGTTCCGGCATAAAAATCGACGGCGGCGCGGGCAACGATTCAATTTCCAACGCCGGCGACAGCGTGACAATCAACGCAGGCGAGGGCGACGATTTAATTAACAATACAAATGCTAACGCCTATGTCCTTTATAATTACACTTCGGGCGACGGTAACGATACCATTCAAGGTTTCAAAGAGACTTCGACGCTGTGCATTGCCAATTCAGATTTTACTACAGCAAGATACTTCAGCAATATAATTGTCCGTGTTGGCGAAGATAGAATTATGCTAAAAGACGCCGCAAAGTTAAGCAATGTCAATATCATTAAAGATACCAGAGAATTTCCGCTGAATATCGCCAATGCTGCTGATGATGTTTCGATTGTCGGCACGTCGCTTGAGGATACCATAAGCAATAAAGGCGCGAACGTAACAATCAGCGCGGCGGACGGCAACGATACCATTAGCAACACCGCTTCAAACGTCACGATTGACGGCGGCGCGGGCAGTGATTCAATCGTCAATGACTACGGCTTTTACTCGTCAATCGCGGGCGGCGAAGGCAACGACTTTATAACCGTGTTAAGCAGTTCCCAAGCTACAATCAACGCGGGCAAGGCTGACGACGTTATCAGTCTCAGGGGCAACGACGAAACTTTGATAGAGTACAACGCGGGCGACGGCAACGATAAAATTTACGGCTTTGATGAAATGTCGACGCTGAACATTGTCAAAAGCGAATTCACTTCCTCAACCACCGACAACGGCGATATTGTTGTTAATGTCGGCTCCGATAAAATCACAATCGACGGCGGCGCGACTTTATCAAATTCGAATATCACTTCCGGCACGCATATTACTTTCACGATTAAGAATTCCGCAGTGACTTGCGACACCGACGTTCCCGAATCGGTTATCAAAGACGCTTACCGATTCAATAAGGAACTGTCTTTGCTGACAATCAACGGCGATTTCAAAGATTATTCCGTCACGGTTAAAAACGACGAAGCCTCTTCCGTTAAAGTGGCTTTGAACAATTACGGCTCGGCGAATTTAAATAGCGGTTCCACTCTCGAATATAAGCTTGAGGACGGAAAAATTAATGCGACGTTGTTAAGTAAAAACTACGACGACCAAATCACATTCAGCGAAGATGCGGACTTTAATTACGGCAAGATTCAAGCCGAAGTATTTAAGAACAGCACGGTTACGACTAAAGGCGCGAAAAAGATTTCCTTCGACAATGATTCTACTGCCGATGTTACGGCTCCGAGAGATTATCAAATCGTCGTTGACGCAAGCAATATCTTGGTTAATGACCTGCCGATAAATGCCAAAAACGGTTCGGGCACAGTTACCGTAACAAAGAAAGGCTTGAGCATTGAAGGTTACGGCGTGCAACAGTTCGCTGATTTGGAAATCGCCAAGAAGAGCTACTTCGGAAAACTCGCGCCGATGACGGTAACTTATGATTCCCGCGAAGAAATTTACACGGTTTACAACACGGCTGACGTTAAAACCCTTTCAAGCGACTTTGTCAAGGTGAAGTTTGACTTCAGAGACGACACCAAAGCTCAAACCGCCAATGATGAAAAATATGCTTATTACAAAGTCAATGACGTAGCGATTATGCTTGCAAAAGATTTGGATAATGCCGAAGTCGTAGAGGTAAACGGCAGAACATTTAAGGTTCAAGGTGAGGAACTTGACGCGGAAAAAATCGGTCGGATAACGCTTGACGAGCAACTTAGTTTTAGCGGCACGGTAATAGATTATAACGGCGTGAAAACAACTTACGCGCAAAATAAGCCTGTGAGTTATTCGGCGGACGGCAAGGAAATTACGATAAGCGACGCGGCAACCCTTACTACCGATGACAAAACCAAAACTTTCAAATGCGAGGCGGGCAGTTACGTCATTAACGGCAGAAGTTTTGAGACTTCGGCTGATTTAACGTTCACTGCCGATAAAGGCGCAATTAAAATCCCGTTGAGCGATGCGAACACCGAAATTTACTTTGACGGCGTAAAAGTCAGCGGCATTTCGGACGGCGGCGAACTCGTTTTCAATTTGGCTAATGGGAAAATCTCCGTACCGAACGGCGCGACCCTTAACCTTACGTCACCCGACGAGATTAAATTAAATCTTGCGGCGGGCAGTTTTACGATTGACGGCAAGAAAATTTCTGTCGATAGCGAGCTTGAAATTACTGCCGACAAGGACAAAATAAAAGTTCCGCTCGGCGAAAAGCCCGTAACGATAAACGGCGCGGCAATTACGGGCGCGGGCGAAATGATTATTGACAACACCAATGCAGACTTTTTCTCAATTCGTTTACCCGACGGCGCGTTGGTTGAAAGTGTAAGCGATAATATTTTCGAGCTGAAAGGCAAAGACAGTTCCGCTTACTTTGGCGACGCCAATAAAAAAGTTTTGCTGACTGAAGACGATACGGCTTACATTAAGTTCGAGAAAGAAAACAAAATCGGCGTCGGAGTCAATTCGTTCGCGCTTGAGAGTGCGGAAATTTCCGGTGTTGACGCATGGACGGTTGAGACTGCGGGAGCAAACGGCATAGGCATAATAAAAGGCATAAAAGGCGGCGCGACGATTGCGACTTCCACAGAATCCATTGACGCTGGCGATTTACGCTTTGAAGTCGAGACGGACGGCGCGGGCGAAGTCACCATTTGTGGCGAGAAATTCACTTCGACGGATAAAAATACCTATGTAGTTTTCGGCAATTCCAAAGGCGAAATAAAAGTTGCTCCGAAGGGCGAAGAATATACGGACGATGATTCGGAGCCTGAAGGAAAGATTTACGAATTTGCTACGGCGGGTATTTATACAATCAACGGAATAACATTCTATGCGGAAAAAGGAGCTAAGGCGCAGACGATAACACGCGGCGTCGAGTTCGATTTATCGACGGGCATATTCCAATATGAAGGCTTGACGCTTGAAGGCGCGGGCACGACGCAAATAAGTCGTTACAATGCGGGCTTGATTTCGTTGACGGACGGCGCGATTATCAAAGGCGACGATGAATCTAAGTATTACAATCGCCAATTCGAGATTGAAGGCGCGGTTGAGATTATCGGCAAAAAATTTGAAACAGATCAGTTGATAAGGTGCGGGCTGATTAGCGTTCAAGTTACGACGGACGGAAAAACTCTTAATGCCAAAGGCTTTGCAATCGGCGGCGAATACGTTTTAATTCAAGATGATTGTTATGACAGCGTTAAGATTGTCGACAAAAAAATAAAGAGTATCGAGGGCGTTAAAGATTCGGCTGAAATATCGGGCAACGGCTTATCAAATGTTTCGATAATGACGACGGAGACGGGCGAATTTTCAATCAACGGCAAGACTTACAGTATAAGCGAAGACAGCGACGGCGTAATTTTCGTAAAGGATTCTCATGGCAACGTTTCTGAAATCAAAGGCTTGCAAGGCGCGATTGAGGGCAGTTTTGAAAACGAAATCATCGTAAACGGCAAGGCAGTAAGGTTGACGGGCGCAAGTATGATAAAAGTTACGAGCGACGGCGAAAGTATAACGGAAATATCGAACGTTGCGAGCGATTTGGTTACGACAGACGGCAAAACTTATCGGAAAGATATTCGCGTCTATGAATCGGGCGGCGCAGAAAAACTAACGACTTCAACCGACGGCACGATTATTTTCAGTGGAAATAAATTCGAGACCAGCGCGGGCAAAACTTTCACACTGGACGATTCGGGCAACGTTTCGGGCATTGAAAAATCAACGGTTGAAACGAGCAATGCAACTTCATACGCGAGAAGTTTTTACGATACCGACGAAGAAACTTCGGGCGCAATAAATCTTTCCGAGACGGACGGGCTTGAAGAAGTTTTCGGTGACTTTTCGGAAGGGCTTACAGTCAACGGCGTCTTTGTAAAGGTGACTGACAGCACTAATTTTGTTGTAAAGAACGACGACGAAAATATTTACATAGAAACGACCGCCCCCGATGTTTTCACGATTAACGGCAAAAGTTTCGAGACTTATGCCGACAAGACGATTTTCAAGTTGAACGCGGACGGCAATGTTTGCGAAATCGTAACGGATAAATTCTATCTTTACCCCGACAGCGATTCTTACTTGATAGAAGGCGATTTCAGCGAAGAAATAATTTTCAACGGGAAGAAATTCTGCGTGACAGGCTCCCATGACACGAGCGTTTTCATTGGCGACGAAACGTTGATTTATGTAGAACTCGCGAAAAATGCAGTTAAAGTGGTTGAAAGCGGCGGCGCGGACGAAATAGCATTAAGCGGCGCGGGCGAAATAACAGTTGGCGAAAAGACTTTCAGCACGTCAGAGGACTTCATAGGCTTTTTGGGATTGTCTTCGGAAGGCTCGGCAGAAAAGGTAATAGATTTAGTCGGGACATTGAGCGGCAAACTTGGCGGGCTTGAATTTGAAGGAAGTATAATCGACAGCGAAGATACCTTTAGCGTTACGAGCGACGGCGAAAAAATCTCTGCGATTGAAAATCTCAATAACGGCTCCTTCACTTGCGGCAACTTTGAAGGCGTGATGATTAACGGCGTAAAAGTATCGGTCGACAATTCGGAAGAAGTAAAGCTGACAATTACCGACGGCGAATTGGAAATATCCGAGCTGATGAATAGCGCGAACGTCTCCAATTCCGGCGGCAAAGTTAATTACGTTACTAAGGAAAGCGGCGAATTCTTTATCGGCGAAGATAATTTCAAAGTTACGGGCGATGATTCGGTAACATTCGCGGCTGACGAAAACGGCAAAGTCAATGAGATTTCCGACCTTGCTGAAAATGCGAGCTTGCAGACGGCTTTCGGCGGCGAAGTTGTTGTTAATGGCAAGACTTTAACCGCGAAGGATAAAGATATACTCGTCGGCTCGTCGGATTCTGCGAAAATATTCGGAGCAAAAATCAGCGCGGAAGAAATTTTGGAAATGTTCACCGGCGACTCGAAAAAAATTGTGGCGGCGAACGGCAGAGCTACGATTAAGAATTACGATTACAAGAAGGGCGAGGCGTTCATAACCGAATATGAAAATATCGCCGAAGCAATCGAAGAAAATTCAATCGCATTTGACGACGGCAGATTAACTGTGAATTCCGCAACGATTATTCTTGACAATTACACCGATTCTGGGATTATCTATTTCATAGATAAGAACGACAACTTACAGAAAGTCGGCTTTGCCGATGACGACTCCGCGATTGACGCAAGCAAGGAAAGCGGCAGTTTCATTCTGTTTGGAGGAAGCGGCTCGACACTTCGCGGCGGCACGGGCAAAAATCAGATTTACCTTAAGGAAAACGGCGAATCGACTATTGCGCTCAACGGAAGAAATACAATTCATAACTTCAACTTGAATTTTGACGACGGCGATAAAATTTCTGTTGACGCAACGACTGCCGAATTTAAATTTGACGGCTCGGATTTAACCGTTAAAAGCGGAGAGGCTCGCGCTTTGCTTGAAAATATTTCTTCGGATAACGGCGTTGCAAAAGTTTTGACGGTTGCGGACGGCAAGGAAATTAAAACAGCGATTGCGCAAACAGGTACAACAATAACGGCGGGCGACGAGTTGGCAGACATTTACATTGGAAATAAATCGGGCGTCGACTTTACGGGCTTTGAAGAATCATTGATTATCGATTTGAGCGACGGCAAGAGTTTTCGCGGCATAAATCAAATCACGGTCGGCGGCGGTCTGAATACTGTAATCGGCTCAACTGCCAATGAAACTTTGACGGGCAACGCTGACGGCATAGCCGAATTTGTCTTTGATAAGGGCAACGGGCGCGACGTGATTAAAAACTTCAACTTTGAGGAAGATAAAATCAATGTCGGCACGAACGCAATAACTGCGGTCAATCTTAATGACGTGGGCGCAGTTCGTATGCAAATTGACGGCGACGGTTGGATAACCCTTGAAGATGCGCAAGGTAAGAATTTCCGAATCAATGACTTCACCGCGCTTGTCGATAAGAATATCGAATACAACGACGCGGCTAATTATTTCGTTGCGACTTCCAAGAAAGCGACGGTTACAGTTAATGACGAAGCAGAAATTTGGTTGGACGGCTCGCATGGGAAATATTTCGTCGGATATATAAAAACTCTGGACGCTACAAACTCTGACAGCAAAAATACTTTGGCGGGCAACGCGTTTGACAACACAATTCTTGCGGGCAAAGGCGACGCGAGTTTATGGGGCGGCAACGGCGGCGATGATTTATTGGTTGGTGGCAATTCTCAAAATCTGTTTTTCTACTGCGCGGGCAACGGAAATGATACGATTCGCGGGACAAATGACGGCGACGGCGTGATTCTTGCCGATGTTTCACTCGACCAAATTGTCGGTACGAAAATTTATAGCAATGCTGTTGATATTAACTTCAAGGACGGCGGCTCGCTACGTGTCGAAGGAAATTCCGACGTTACTTATCAACTTGCCGACGGCTCCACTTACTCCGCTGATCACGAACAAGCCGTTTGGTTGACGAAATAAATTACGCTTAAATATGTTTCTAAAAAAAGTAAACGCTCCTGTCGAAGAATGTCCTTCGGCAAGGGCGTTTTATTTTTTGGGATTGACAAAAATTCTTTATCGAGGGCGTTCGACGATGTCGGTTTCCTCAAAAAAGTTTACTGTGCTTTTTGCGCAATTTGAGCGTATAATTTTTGGCGTCCGAATCTGAAGGTTTTAAATCTTATTGATTGTCAAGCGTGGGTTCATCGTCGAAGAGGTAAGTATAACGATTCTTGAATTCTTCGGGCGACATGCGGAAAGCATTTGCAACGCCCGCATCTTCCAAATCGCCTTTTTCCAGACGGGTCATGAATCCGCGTGCAATTCTGTAGTGTACGGAGTCGATATTGACTTTGCGGACGTAAGTTTTGCCGGTCGCGGGGTCGCGAATGTCTTCAAAGCGCAGAGGAACAGCTTTATTGTCTTGAATCGTGATAAGTGCTCCGCTTTCGCCGCGCATAAGGAATTGCATTGCCTCATAACCGAGATTGCGGGCGTAGTCAATATCGTAAGCAATCGGAGCCGTGCAACGCAGTTCGTAGCCGATTTCTTTATCGACAATCGAAATTTTTATGCCGATTCTCTTCAGTTCAGCCAAAACTTTTTGCTTAAGAATTTCGCCAAAGTCGAGTTCAGCGTAGCGAATGTGTCCGTGTTCGTCGAGGACGACGTTGCCGAGTTCTTGGAAATCTTCTTCAGCGATTTTTTCAATGACACCTTCAGCAACGACAGCGACGCCGTAATTTTTGCCGATAAGATAGCGTTTGACGATTGAACCCGTGATAATATCGACGACTTGTTGAAGACGAATCTTTTCCTGCGGAAATTCTTCAGGAATGATTGTTACAGCCGCGCCTGCACTGCGTCCCATGCCCAATGCAAGATGTCCTGCCGTTCTGCCCATCGCTATCGTGAAATACCAGCGATTATTCGACGTGTGCGCATCTTCCATGAGGTTTTGAATCTCCATTGTGCCGAATGCACGCGCAGTTTCAAATCCAAATGTCGGAATGCCTTCGGGAAGCGGCAAATCGTTATCAATCGTTTTAGGAACGTGCACAACGTTAATCGTTCTGCCGAGTTTACGGGCATATTCGCTGACTGCCGACGAACTGAACGCCGTATCATCGCCGCCGATTGTCACAAGATAGCCGACTCCGAGTTCAGTCAACGTTTCGACGACCGTGCGCAGGTCGGATTCTTTTTTAGTCGGATTGAAGCGCGACATTCTCAAAATACAACCGCCCGTCAAGTGAATTCTGTTGACTGCCGCCGCATCGAGGCGAATATAGCTCTTTTCACCGCGTCCGAGATGTGAAAAGCCGTCGTACATGCCCAAAACGTCCCAGCCGTGACGATTCGCAGTATTTGTAACCGCATTGATAACGGCGTTCATACCGGGAGCCGGACCGCCGCCGCAAACTATCGCTACTACTTTTCTTACTCCAACCATTTAACATGCTCCTTTCAAATTTCAAAACATTTGCCCAAAATTTCGCCGCCTCAATAATTTTTTCCTGCCAATATCAAATAAAAATCTGCGCGGGAGGTAACGGCAGGATTTTTTTTCTATGCGCAGAAAATTTTCATGCTTAAAAAATTTTTTAGAGGGTGTTGCGTTGGACAATAACGGTAAATCCAAACGAAGTATTTTCCCGATGATTTTTCTTGTGCTTTGCTTTATCGGGTCGGCAGTGGCGGGCGCAATGTTGGCGTCGTCAGGTATGTTCGATATTAAAAATCCTTCAAGAGGCGTCGGGCTTGATAATACATCGGAGCTTATAAAGGCAAAAGATAAATCAATAGTTTTAATAATGGGCGTCGATAAGCGCAAAGATGACGTAGGTCGCTCGGATACCATGATGATTGCGACGATTGACCCGCATCTCGACCAAGCAACTTTGCTCTCAATTCCCCGTGATACTCGCGTAAGAATTTACGGACGCGGCTACGATAAGATTAACGCGGCATTTTCTTACGGCGGAGTCGATTTGGCGGCGGAGACCGTTGAAGATTTTCTCGGCATTGACATAGACCATTATGTTTTGATTAATACAAACAGTTTCGTAAAGATTATTGACGCAATCGGCGGCGTGGATATTGACGTTGAAAAACGTATGCTTTACGAAGACCCTTGGGACGATGACGGCGGACTTGTGATTGATTTATATCCCGGCGAACAGCATATGGACGGAAAAACTGCCGTAACTTATGTTCGTTATCGTGATTCGGAGGGCGATATTGGGCGCGTCAAACGTCAACAGGCATTTATGGCAGCTTGTATGGATAAAGTGACTTCGCCTGAAATAGTTCCGCGCATTCCCAAAATCGTTCGCGAAGTGATTGACGCCGTTGAGACGGATATGTCACTTCGTCAGCTCTTGGAATTGGCAGGTTCTCTTAAAGCCGCGCAGAAAAACGGACTTGAAACGGATATGGTTCCCGGTTATCCGCTTTACATTGACGAAATCAGTTATTGGATACCCGACGTTGAAGAGTTAAGAATTTCTGTCGCCGATGCGCTCGGAATTGCCGTCGATCCGTATTTAAGAGAACGTTTTGAGCGGGCGGCTCGCGAATATAACGATTCGATTCCCAACGGCGCGAAAGACATTCCCGACGGCGAGGACAATATCGGTAAACCCGTCCGAGAAAATCGGGAGCATAAAAAAACGATTGAGGAACGATCAACTTTAAGGGAGCGCGTTTACAGTGACGAGCGCACCGGTTCAAATAACAGAAAAAATTACGACGACCGCGATACTTCGACTGACAGAAGGACTTATGACAACGAACGCGATACTTCGACCGACAGAAGAGCTTATGACAACGAACGCGATACTTCGACCGACAGAAGGGCTTATGATAACGACCGCGACACTTCGACCGACAGAAAAAATTATGATAATGAACGCGATACTTCATCTGACAGAAGAAATTACAATGATGAACGCGATAATCCGCTTACAAGGCGAGATTCGGAAGAAAATTCGCTTGACAGAAGAAAATATGAAGAACCGCGCATTGAACGGCGGACTGTTCCCGAAGTAAACGAAACTTTTGACGAGCCGACACGCGGTGACGCTCCGAAAACGCGATATTAATTGGAGGTTAGATAATGAATCGAACTACGCGAACGATTATAAAAATTTTTCTAATCGCGGCGATAACTATCCTCTGCACGGCGGCGTCTTATTATCTCGGCTCCAATTTAACGGGGCATTCGCTGGCTACTGCGTCGGATAATATGAATTATTCGCGGTGGTTGGAAAAATATTTCGTTTTGACGCGGGCGACGGGCTTAATTAACGGACTTTGTGCGCTGACTTGGTTTATATCGGCGCGATTTTTATTTAAAATTGATGATGTTGCCGGCGCAGGTAAAAGAATTTTCTGGTTTGCTTTATTAATGGCGTCGTTGGCTGTGAGTTTGGGAATTCCGCATTTTTACGCGCCGATTCTCGGAATAAAGCTTAACGGAATAATTTTCGGGCTGTTCGCGGCGATTTTCGGCGGAATCGGCTATTGGATTTTAACAATTTTCACGACGCCGCTGGCTTTTAAATACACGCCGCTTGGAGCGCAACTCTTTTGGAGGAGAATATGAGTTTTTATTTTATATCAATCGGCGGGACGGGCGCGAAGGTTATGGAGAGTTTAACTCACCTTTGCATAGCCGGACTTTTGCCCGAAAACGAGCGACTTTTTATTTCTGCCATAGATCCCGACGTTGGAAACGGAAATTTGGAACGAACGGCGACTGCGCTGAATAATTTCAACGTCTTTCAAAATCTGTCCGTCGGAAATGATACTGCGCTCTTTAAAAATAAAATTTCTATTGTCCGTCCGTTTCCTTTTAATCCTACAGGGCACGACAAAACCCTTGACGACCTTATAGAATTTTATCATCATAACAATACGCCCGTCGGCAGGCTTTATGAAGTGCTTTACACCAAAAAGGAGCGCGAAACTACGCTTAATGAAGGATTTCGCGGGCATCCGTCGATTGGTGCGGCGGTTTTGGCTAAAAAATTTGATGAAGGCTCAAAATTAACCTCGCAGATTGAAAAAATTATCGGCGAAGGCGATTCCGTCAAAATTTTCTTGGCAGGTTCGGTTTTCGGCGGCACGGGAGCGGCGGGACTTCCGACTATCGCTCGATTATTAAGAAATAATCTTGCCGATTACGCGGACAGAATTTCTATCGGAGCGGTTTTGATTTTGCCATATTTCAGTTTCACGCCGATCGATATTAACGATGAATTATTTGCCCGCAGTGAAAATTTCTTGCCGAATACCAAAGCCGCTTTAAAATATTATTCGGAGAAAGAAAATCTTTTCGATGCGACGTATTTTGTCGGTGATTCGGTTATGACGGCTGTAAAAGAATTTTCTGTAGGCTCTGCGAATCAGCGAAACGAGGCGCACATTGTCGAATTATATGCGGCATTGGCGGCGATAGATTTTTTTGCCCGACCGATTAAATCGCCCAAAATCTTTAAGTACATTTGCCGTCACGAACAAAATAAATTTTCTTGGAGCGATTTCCCCGCGCAGAGTGATATTTTCATTCAATTCGCCCGCTTTATCTTTGCTTATGTTCATTTGATTAAGCCAGTGTTGGCAGATTTGGTTTCGGGCAATGCAAAAGCCTATAAATATCCTTGGTTCGTAGATTTTCTTGACGGAATCGACGTAACCGCACCCGACGTTGTGAATTTTAATTTTTATGCGGAGGCATTCGCGGCTTGGCTCAAACAAATTGAAACTTTAAACGGTCGCGAAGTTTTTTTAATAAATCCTGCAATGTTCGAGTCGAATCCTGCGCGATTGATTGATAAAAAACTTTTCGCGGCATTGGACGGAAATAAAACTGCATTGACACTTCACGAAATATTTTATCGTTTGACTGAGCCGTTCAAATATGATTCGACGGTTAAAGGATTCGGGAAATTCTTGCGCAGATTGTATGATGTTTGCGCAATTTGAATAAAAAGGAGAACTGATAATCTTGGAGACACTTTGTATCGGAGTTGCGATGGTCGGCTTAATGCTTTTTGCTTATCGCGGCTGGTCGATAATATTAATCGCACCGTTTTTTGCTGTTCTCGCCGCTGTTTTAAGTGAATTCGGTATCCTGCCCGTCTACAGCGAACTTTATATGACAAAACTCGCCGAATATACAAAAACTTATTATCCTGTCTTTTTGTTCGGTGCGGTTTTCGCTCGTTTAATGGAGAAAGGCGGTCTCGCGTCGGCTATCGCAGGTAAAATCATGGACGTTTTGGGCGAACAACGCGCTATCTTAGCCGTCTTGCTCGGTTGCGCCACTCTTACCTATGGCGGACTCAGCGTTTTTGTCGTCGCCTTTGTTATGTATCCTTTCGGCGCAGAACTTTTCAGAAAAGCCGACATTCCCAAGCGACTTTTGCCCGCAACTTTATGGATGGGCATTTTTTCTTTTGCTATGGTTGCATTGCCCGGCACTCCGCAGATTCAAAATATTATTCCGTCATCTTATTTCGGAACGTCGACATGGGCGGGCGCGGGTATCGGCATTTTCGCGACGATTTTATTCATGGCGGCGGCTATGGGTTGGTTGACTTTCCGCGCCAAAAAACTTCAAGCCGACGGCGAAGGTTACGGCGAACATTTGGAAGGCGGACAACGTAAACAACGCAATTTGCCGCATTGGACTCAAGCTTTAATTCCGCTCGGTATGGTTATTGTCATAAATATTATCCTCAGCAATCCTTTTCATTGGACTTGGGGCTTTCATTGGGACGAAAACAGCTTGCAAGCCTTTTTGCCCTTCAAATTGTCGTTATTGGCGGGCAGTGTCGGTAAAATTCAAGCCATTTGGTCTATCAGCGTCGCTTTGATTCTCAGTTCAATCGCCGCCGCTATCATCGGTCGCAAGCGTTTCATTCGTAAGAAAGAAAATTTCTTGCAGACTATCAACTTCGGAGCCGCTTCTTCCTGCGCGGCTGTCTTAAATGTTGCTTCCGGCTTTGCTTTCGGCTCGGTTTTGGTCATGATGCCCGGTTTTTTGCCGATTAAGGAAATTTTATTGGGAATTGCCGATTCTGCAGGTCCTTTGGTCTCCGCCGTCGTCACTACAAATATTATGTGCGGAGTTACCGGCTCGGCATCGGGCGGTTTAACTATCGCGCTCAGTATGTTGGGCGATACTTGGGCGCAAATGGCGGCGGCTCAAGGAATTTCCGCCGATGCACTGCACAGAATCGTTTCTATCGCGTCAATCGGTATCGACCCCGTTCCGCATTGCGGCGCACTCGTTACTTTGCTCGCTATTTGCGGTTTAACTCATAAAGAAGCCTATTACGATATAATTATTCTTATGGGATTAAAATTTTTAGTGCCATTCCTCTGTGTTTTGTTCTACATGCTAACCGGTATTGCTTGAAAGGAGTTTTTTCTTCATGTCCGACAAAAAAATCCTGCAAAGAATTAAAAATTTCGACCCCGAACTCTATAAAGTTTTGGAAAATGCCTTGAGACGACAAATTTCCACGCTGTCTTTGATACCTACTGACAGTGCCGCCTCTCCGTTTTCCGCTTACCTCAAAGGCAGTGCGCTCGGCAATGATTTTATCGATTATAAATCTGCCGAACACCATTCAAGCCTTGAAAGAATCGCCGTCAAACGTGCTTGCGAACTTTTTAATGCCGAACATGCTATTGTTCGTCTCGGAACGTCTGCCGCCGCCTCTTCCGTCGTTTTGCAAGCTTTTGCCAAGCCCGATGATGATATTCTGTCTTTTAACAATCGTAAAAGCGAATATTGCAAGGGCGACGCAATGGATTTCAATTTTATTAAATACTCACTTGAACCCGATACGTTCAGCTTGAATTTTGATAAATTGCGCTCGTTGGCTATGCTTTGTGAGCCGAAAATTATAATTTATTCGCCCGTAAATTATCCCAAGATTATTGACTACTCCGAGCTTAGAAAAATTGCCGATAAGGTTAATTCTATTCTTTGGATTGATTTGGGGCAGAATGTCGGCTTGGTTGCGGCAAAAAAAGTCCCGTCGCCCGTTAAATTTGCCGACGTTGTGACTTTTGCGGCTAATGACGCCCTACACGGTCCGCAAACGAGTATTATCCTTTGTAAAAAGAAATATGCCGCGCTCCTCGACCAGAAAGTTATGGAGACGGGGCAAGTTTCTTTGAAAAAGAATGTATTGGCGGCGTTGGCAGTGACATTTGCGGAGGCAGCTTGCGAGGCTTACGAAGATTATTCGGAACAAGTTATAGAAAATGCACGGGCATTGGAAGACGGCTTAAAAAAATCGGGCGCGGATATAATTTGCTCGCCGACACAAAATCATTTGGTTATTGTCCGCGCAGATAATGCCAAAGATGTCGCCGACAAACTCGCGCAGGCGAATCTTTTAGTCAAGCCCGAAATATTCATGACTTCGGATAAAAATATATCATATTCGGTGTTGAGATTATCGACGCTCGACCCGACAACGCGTTCGCTTAAGGAAAAAGATTTATACAAAGTGGGGCAGATGATAGGAAAATTTTTACATTCGGCTCAAGATACGGCGGCGATTTACGAAATCGGGAAAGTGATTCGCAAAATGGTAGAAAATCAGCCGTTATTTTCTGATGAGTGGCTCCCCGACGCGGAAGCGGCGCAGGACGTTGATTCGGATTTGTTGATGACGGCTATGGTGCATTGGCGGCTGTAAAAAATTTTTGGAGGCGATTATATGTTAAGTGACGTTGAAATAGCGCAAACCGCGCAGGTTGAGAAAATTTCCGTTGCCGCGCAGAAACTCGGCTTGACGGAAGACGATTTGGAATTTTACGGGAAGTATAAGGCGAAAATTTCTCCCGACGTTTGGAGCCGCATTGAAAAAAATCCCGACGGCAAATGGATTTTGGTTACGGCGATAACTCCTACACCTGCGGGAGAAGGCAAAACTACAACTTCAATCGGTTTGGCAGACGCTTTTGCAAAAATGGGCAGAAAAATTTGCGTGGCGTTGCGTGAGCCGAGTCTCGGACCTTGCTTTGGTATAAAAGGCGGTGCGGCGGGCGGCGGCTATGCGCAAGTCGTGCCTATGGAAGATATAAATTTACATTTCACGGGCGACTTCCACGCGATAACGACAGCTCATAATCTCTTGGCGGCGGTAGTGGACAATCACTTACAACAGGGCAACGAATTAAAAATCGATGTTCGGCGCGTAGTTTGGAAAAGAGTTTTGGATTTGAACGACCGCGCCTTGAGAAATGTAATCGTCGGCTTGGGCGGCAAGATTAACGGCGTTCCTCGCGAATCGGGCTTTGATATAACGGTTGCATCGGAAATTATGGCGATTCTCTGTCTCGCGAAAGATTTTGCCGACTTAAAGGAACGGCTCGGAAAAATTATTGTAGCGTATACGGTCGACGGCGAAATTGTCACGGCGAACGATTTAAAAGTTACAGGCTCGCTTGCATTGCTGATGAAGGACGCGATTAAGCCTAACCTCGTTCAGACGTTGGAAGGAACGCCCGCATTGATACACGGCGGACCTTTCGCGAACATTGCGCACGGTTGCAACTCTGTCACGGCGACGAAATACGCTTTGAAACTCGCAGATATTGTTGTAACGGAGGCGGGCTTTGGTGCAGATTTGGGCGCGGAGAAATTTTTGGATATTAAGTGTCGTATGAGCGGCTTAAGACCCAATGCGGTTGTTATCGTTGCGACGATTCGCGCTTTGAAAATGCATGGCGGTATTGCTAAAACTAATCTTGCTGAACCGAACGTTGAGGCAGTCGAACGCGGGCTTGCGAATTTGGAAAAGCATATTGAGAATATTCAAGGCTTCGGATTGCCAGCTGTCGTTGCGCTGAATGATTTCCCGACAGATACCGACGAAGAAATTGCGGCAGTCGAAAAAATCTGCGCGGCTAAGGGCGTAAAGTTTGCTCGCTCGAAAGTTTTTGCGGAAGGCGGCGCGGGCGGCATTGAACTTGCCAAAGCTGTTGAAGAAAGTTTCAACGACGCTAAGGATTTCAAATTCACATACGCTGACGACTTGACTATTGGCGAGAAAATTTTGGCGGTTGCAAAGAAGATTTACGGCGCGGACGGTGTTGACTTTGCTCCTGCGGCTAAGAAACAACTTGCGGAGATTGAACAGCGCGGCTTTGGCAAGCTTCCGATTTGTATTGCTAAAACGCAGTATTCTTTATCTGATGACGCGGCTAAACTTGGTCGCCCGAAAAATTTCAACGTCACTGTTCGCGAAGTTAAAATTTCAGCGGGCGCGGGCTTTATCGTCGTGCTTGCCGGAAATATTATGACGATGCCGGGACTTCCTAAACGTCCTGCCGCCGAAAGAATCGACATTACGCCTGACGGAGTTATCAGCGGCTTATTCTGAGGTGATTCAATGTACAGCGTGACGGGGAGAATCCAAGCGATTAAGCAACCCAAAGGCGGCTACCTTCCCGCGAGTTCATTTATTGCCAAGCAATACGACGACGGCAAAAATCTCAACGCTGAAGAAAACGTTCACGGGAGCCTTGTCGGTTTGGCAGTCGATTATCTGACGCGATACGGGCTTACAAAAGATTTAGTCGACTCGTTCAGAATATCCTTAATCGGTGCAAACATTTTGGGCAAATCGGAATACGCCGTTAATCTTTTGGCAAATGTGGCGACTGGTGACATTGCTTCGGCAGTAAAACTTACGGCGTTTGATGCGGTTTTCAGAGCCGGGATTATGAATATTTCCGTTCCGTCTCCGGACGCGGCGACTGTTGAAAATGTCGATATAATGGTTCGGCGCGGGATAAATTTTTTGGAGAGTAAAGGCTTCGTTGTAAAGGCGGGCTTCACATTTGAGGGCGGCTATACCGATACGGTTTCGAGCGGTGACGGCGATTATCTGACGAAAGACTCTTTGATAGATTTTAAAGTTCTGCGCGGTAAAATCACTTCCCAACACACGTTGCAGTTGCTGATGTATTATCTTATGGGCTTGCGTTCGATTCATACGGAATTCAAAGCCGTTAAGTACCTGTCGATTTTCAATCCGAGAAAAAATATCGAGTACCGCTTTCCGACGAAAAAAATATCCGAGTCTGTGATAAGTGAAGTCTCAACTAAGGTTATCGGCTATTGAAAAAAATCGGGGCACCGCAGAATTTCTGCAATGTCCCGATAATTTTTTGCTTAAAATTAATTATCAAAGATATTTTTCAGAGCTTGAATGTTCACGTCGCGATTGAGTTGCGCAAGGTAAGTTGTCAGCTTAATTGCCTTCGGACAAACTTCGACGCAGTTTTGACTGTTGCCGCAACTGGTTATGCCGCCCTTTTCCATAAGTACATTGAGACGTTTGGGCGCGTCGAATTTTCCGAGCGGGTGAAGATTGAACAGATAAGCTTGAACAGTCGGCGCAGGACCAATGAAGTCCGATTGAGGACCGACATTCGGGCAAGCCTCCAAACAACAGCCGCAAGTCATGCAACGCGAAATTTCGTAAGCCGTGCGAGCCGTGTAGGGATTTTGAATCGGAGCGTCTTTGACTTCCCACGAGCCGTCCAATTCAACCCAACCTTGAATTCTCTTCAAAGCTTCAAACATACGCGAGCGGTCAATCAGCAAGTCACGGATAACAGGGAACGTCCGCGCAGGTTGCAACTTAATCGGCTTGGTGAGGTTGTCGACCAATGCGCAACAGGCTTGCTGAGCTTTGCCGTTGATAACCATCATGCACGCGCCGCAAACTTTTTCCAAACAATTACACTCCCAAACGACTGGCGGAACTTTTTTACCGTCAACCGTTACGGGATTTTTTTGTATTTCCATGAGCGAGGCAACGACGTTTAAGCCGGGGCGATAGTCCACGTCAAATTCTTGCGTGTAAGGCTTATCGGTCGGTGAATCCTGCCGCTCGATTATAAATCTGACTTTTTCAGCCATAGATAACCGCTCCTTTACTCTTTCTTGGCGACAGCGTAGTTGCGGGCGCGTGGTTTAATCAAAGAGTGATCGAATTCGCGATAAGTGACAATCGGCTCCTCTGTCTTCGGGTCGTAATTAACAATCGTCGTGAACATGAAGTTTTTATCGTCACGCCCCATAAATACAAGTTCGCCGTCCTTATCGTGCTTTTGCTGACCGTTTTCAAGGACAATCTTAGCGTGTGCCCCGCGAGATTCGTCGCGGCAACGTGCTCCCTTTGTAATAACCATTGCATAAAGAATCATGTTGCGGAGCTGACGAACAAACATTGCCTCCTGATTGGCGACGTTGCCTCTGTCGGTGACGCCTATATCGTCCCAACGCTTGAGCAACTTTTTCAACTCAACCAAGCAAGCGTCAAGCCCGTTGTTGTCGCGCTCAATCGCCACATATTTATACATTAAGTCGCCCATCTCGTGATGAAGTTTATGAGCATTTTCGGAGCCGTTCATCTGCAAAATTTTATCATATTCATTTTGAACTTCCTGACGAGCCGCCTCAAGTTCATTGTCAGTAAGTTCGGAGCCGTTTTTACCGCTGCGCGCCCATTTCATGGCTTCCGGTCCGGAAACAGTGCCCGAATAAGCCGCGCTAAGCAACGAGTTTGCACCTAAACGATTCGCGCCGTGATATTGGTAATCGCATTCGCCCGACGCCATTAAACCGGGAATGTTCGTAAAATGTTGTCTGTCGACCCAAATGCCGCCCATTGAATAGTGAACGCTGGGGAAAATTTCCATAGGAACTTTGCGCGGGTCTTGTCCGACAAATTCCGAATACATTTCCAAAATACCGCCGAGCTTGCGGAGTAAATAATCGCCGTCAATGTGCGACAGGTCGAGATAAACTCTGTTTTCGCCGTTAATGCCCAAACCCATATGAACGCAAACTTTATAAATCGCGCGGCTGGCAACGTCACGCGGTACCAAATTTCCATAGGCTGGATACATTTCTTCCAAGAAGTACCAGGGTTTACCGTCTTTGTAAACCCAAACGCGTCCGCCTTCACCGCGACAAGCTTCCGACATTAAACGGTTTTTATCGGTACCGGGAATCGCCGTCGGGTGAATTTGTATGAATTCGGGGTTGGCAATCTCCGCGCCTTGCTGATAAACCGCGCTGACTGCCGAGCCGTTACAAATCGTCGACGCCGTGCAACGTCCGAACACTTGACCGGGGCCGCCCGTAGCAAGGATAACGGTATCTGCGCGGAAGGATTTAACTTCCATAGTGTTCATACTCTGAGCAACGATACCGCGACAAATGCCCTCGCGATTCTTGATTATCTTGACGAATTCCCAGAACTCATATTTTTTGACGGAGCCTTTGACTTCCCAGCGACGAACTTGTTCATCAAGCGCGTAAAGAATTTGTTGCCCTGTCGTCGAGCCGGAAAAGCAAGTACGTTTATTTTTCTGTCCGCCGAAGTTGCGCAAGTCAAGGTTGCCTTCGGGTGTGCGCGTAAATGTAACGCCCATTCTGTCAAGCATTTTAATAAGTTTCGGAGCCGCCTCAACCATGCCTTTAACCGCAATTTGGTCAGCCAAAAAGTCGCCGCCGTAAACTGTATCGTCAAAATGCTCGTAAATGCTGTCGTGTTCGCCCTTAGTGTCCATGCAGGCATTCATGCCGCCTTGAGCGCAAAGGGAATGCGAACGTTTGACGGGGCAATAGGAAAATAATAAAACCTCGCCGCCAAGTTCGCAAACCTTAATCGTAGCAAGCAAGCCCGATATTCCGCCGCCGACGATTATAATTTGTTTCTTAGTTAATTCTTTCGCCATAGCAAAATCTCCCAAAGATTTTTAGTAGACAAAGTAACTGCCCATGAAGATGAGCGTAATAGCACACAGAGCCGCGCAGAGACCCATGCTGATAATACTGATAATGCTTTGTGCACGCGGTCCTTTGGTAATGCCCCACGTCATGCAGAAAGTCGTTATGCCGTTGCAGAAATGGAAAATCGCCGCGAACATGCCCAAAACATAAAGCACAACAACAATGGGACTCTGGAAGAAATTCTGCAAAAGTTCAAAGGAAATCGGAGTACCCGTGACGCCTTTGACGTAGAAACGCAGATAGCCGACGTGCCAGATAAGGAATACTACCAAGAACCAAGCCGTCCAACGTTGAAGGGCAAAATTCCAGTTGCGAATGTAACCGTAATTGCAAGGGTTATTCTTCGCTTGCATAGCAATATAGATACCATAAATGCCATGAAATAACAGCGGAACTGCTATGCCGCCGATTTCCAAACCCATGAAAATCGGTTTCGGGATGAGTTCCATCATTTCGAGTGCGGTATTAAGTCCTTGCGGACCGAGAATCGCCATTGAGTTTGTAAAGATATGCTCGAAAAGCACCATGCCCAAGACGAGCAAGCCGCACAGTGAATGCAGTCGCCGCACATAAAAAGTTGTGTGAAACATTGTGACCTCCTTGTTATTGTAGGGATTAGGGAAAAGGGAACAGGGAACAGTTTTTATAATCCCTGTTCCCTAATTCCTGATTCCTAGATTTGACTCATGTCGAAGTGGCGATAATCTTTCTGCCCGATTTCATAGAAATTATTTCCTTCGCAGTCGATAACGACAATCGCGGGGAAATCCACAACTTCCAAAGCCGCCACCGCTTCGGGTCCGAGTTCGGGATAAGCAAGCACTTTGTAACTTTTAACGGACTTGGCGATAAGAGCCGCCGCGCCGCCGACTGCCGCAAAATAAGTCGCGCCGTTTTTCTTCATAGACTCAACAACTTCTTTGGTACGCGAGCCTTTACCGACCATGCCTTTAATTCCCTGCTCAAGCATTGTCGGAGTATAAGCGTCCATTCTGCCCGAAGTCGTCGGTCCGCAAGAACCAATCGGGTCGCCCGGTTTTGCGGGTGTCGGCCCCAAATAATAAACAATTTGATTAGTCCAATCGACAGGCAATTTCTCGCCGCGTGCCAATGCCTCTGTCATGACTTTATGAGCGGCGTCGCGTGCGCTGATTATCGTGCCGGTTATAAGGACGCTGTCGCCCGCCTTGAGTTTGCGCGACATTTCCTCAGTGAACGGCGTCGTGATTCTGATACTTTCAGCCATTCTGTAAATCGCTCCTTTCAATATCAGCTGTCAGCTTGAAGCTTTCAGCTTTCAGGAAAACCTTAATTCTAAAAGCTTAAAGCTCAAAGCTTAAAGCTCAAAGCTCTAAGCTCAAAGCTCTAAGCTCAAAGCACTCTGTGTGAATGTCTCATTGCATGACAGCAAATAGTTACGGCAACCGGCAAGCCCGCAATATGTGTAGGTGCCCATTCGATATTGACGGCAAGCGCGGAAGTCGTCCCGCCGAGTTGAGGTCCTATGCCCGTCGAGTTAATCAAGTCAAGAAGTTCCTGTTCAAGTTGCGCGTATTCGGGCATGGGATTTCTTTCGTCAATCGAACGAGTCAAAGCCTTTTTCGACAATAAAGCCGCTCTGTCCATAGTTCCGCCGATACCGATACCGACAACCATAGGCGGGCAAGGATTCATACT
>JAFZIQ010000089.1 GCA_017554285.1 Selenomonadaceae bacterium | reverse complement strand
ATAGTCTGGGCTACTCTTATTCTCAAAGGGCTGTCCAAAAGCCCCACACACGGTCGCCCATTGCTGAGGTTCCGCTTGCTTTTACTTTTTCGCACTACTTTTCAGAGACAAAGCTTCAGGAGGGTTAGTGCGCCCTCAAAAACGATTCTGTTTCAAATCGTTGCTCGTTATTACACTTTTTTTACGTGGTAGTCATCCACAACCGGAATATATCGTTTAGAAACTACAAAGTCAAGCGGCGATTCATCTCCCGCTTATAGAAGCGGGAGTATTCTCACCTATTTTGGATAAAATTGTGTAGCAAACACTTCAGATAGTTGATGCGATTTATTTTCTGCAGATCACGAACATTGTTAATTACTATACTGTGAAAGTCTTCAAAGTCGGTAAGAATATTTCTGACGAAAACAACAACGGAAACTTTGTCTGTGCCGCGAAGGTCTGTTTTCAGTTTCTTGAGTTGTTCGTCCAGCGGAACAGGCTTGACGAAAAATTTCTTGAAGTAATTTATCATTCGCTCAAAAAAAGTGGCTGGCGGCTCAATAAGACGAGTTATTTCATCAAAGTAAACGGCTTGAATCACGCTGACTCCGATAACAAGAAAATTTTCATAGCCCAATGCCGTCAATCGATAGTGAATGTAATCGGCGACGCGCTCATAAGATTTACTCTCCTCCGAATCAAAAATTTCATCG
Source organism: Selenomonadaceae bacterium (assembly GCA_017554285.1). Lineage (GTDB taxonomy): Bacteria > Bacillota > Negativicutes > Selenomonadales > Selenomonadaceae > Quinella. Next base: position 14,614 of record JAFZIQ010000089.1, on the reverse strand, counting down.
ACACGATTTAAGGCTATCAAAATCGGGCGTTTAACTTTTGCGTTGTTAAATTGTTTGTAAATCTCATCAAACAGCTTAAGCTCGTCCTGTGTAAGATATTGGGAATAATTCATTACGAAGACAGCGTTTGGAACTTCGACAAGAGTTTTTTGGATTATGTCGGCGTGCCCTTTACCGGCGGCGAAATTGGAACCGGGCGTATCAATGAGCCGCGCACCATTCAAGAAAGCAGGAAAGTCGGGAAGAGCAATCGTCATCTCGTCCAACGTCTCAGAATTTTTATTGGCGAGTGAATTTTTTTCCGTCAAAAATTTTTGCAAGTCGTTGACGGTGTGAAAGTTCTGCGCGGAATTTTTATAGGTCAAGGAAATTTCTTTTGCGTCTTTATTGGCGGCGGAGTAAGTAACCTTGTTGGGCGTCGGCAACATCGGTGAACTTACGGCGTATTCATTGCCGAGCAAAGCATTTATTAACGCGGACTTGCCGGCTTTTTTTGTGCCGAAAATTCCAACTTCGCCTGCCGCTTGATTATGAGTTTGACCGTCGACGATAACCGGTAAAAAAATTCGCAGGTAAATGAACTGCTGAAGGATTTTTAATTTGAGTTTATCAGACGTGACAAGTATATTCAATTCACCGTTGCCCGCACGAATCACCGCGTTAAGAAGTTCAGAAAAATCTTTTAAGCCCGACTGCAAAACTTTGGACTTGTTCAGTAACGATACGTCGCTCGAAAACTTTAAGTTGTAAGCGATATAAAAGTCGTAGAGATTAAGCGGCTTATCATGGGAACTTTTGTCATCAGCTTCGGCGAGTTCTTCGATAAATTCCCAAATCAATTCGGTTTCGTCAAGTAGCCAAGCACTGTGTGATTGTTGCTCCGACTGATAAATTTCTTCGTAGTTATCGCGGTTGGTCACGAGTTTTACGTCTTTGAACTGCGGCAAAATTTTTGTAAAAGGTTTCATAAAAAATCCTCAATCATATTGCGCGGACAATTTTATCGATCTGCGCCAATACGTCCAAAATATTTTGTAATTCATTTCGCGTAAAAGGCGGCTTGACTTCCTTGCGGACTATATTCATTTGTCTGACGGGTTGGCTTACGACTTTTTGAGGCGGCGAAGAATCTTCGTCAACGGTTACTGTTTTAGATGTTCTTACAGTTTTGCCGCGTATGCCCGCTATCAGTGACGCTGCGCCGAGCATTGCCAATATTATACCACCAATGCCAAGCGCGAACATAACCGCCAAGCCCACGACGATTAAGATTACGCCTAAAACTATCGGACCTTTTAAAGTAATGTGCTCTTCATTCGTAACCGTTTTTGTTTTAGGTTGTGAATGTCGCGGCGGTGGTTGTTGAGGTTGCGGCTCCGACGATACTTCAACCTCAACGAACTTTGGGAAATTTTCAAGTCCGCGCAGAATTTTATCGCCGTTCGCAACAATTTTTCGGAGCAATTCGTTATCGGTTTCGCTGTAGTCGTAAGCAATGCCGCCCAACTTTAAAATATTTGTGTAGCCTTCAATTACGGAAGAACTTTTCATCGCCGCGCAGATTTTTTTCGTAATGTCGTTGTCAAGTTGCTCGTAAATGCGGTATTCGTCGCCGCTCCAATCGGGCTTTGAAATCGAAAGTTTTTTTAACAAAGTTTCCAATTCCGACGGACAACGACTCCGCATATTCTGAAATTCTACCGCTACAAACATGAACTCACCTCGCTAAATTTTTTTGATTATCTCGTTCACCTGAATCAAAATTTTCAAGGCGTCCTCGACCTCACGAACGGTAAAGGAAGGTTTCGGCGGCGCGGGTGGAATTTCTTTCTTGTGACGCTCGACACTCTTTTTAATCGTCAAGCAGATTGTGTGCTCCTCACCTTCATGAAGTTTCGCGGAAATTCTCTGAACAAAATCATTAACGTCTTCAACACGGACGCGGCTTCCCGTAAACTTAAGCAGATTGTTAAAGCTTTCTGCCTTCGCAAGACAGTCGCTTAGATAGTGAACAGCATTTGATTTCGGCGAATCACGCTTTGCCAGAGCTTTTGCCGTCTTGAGGTTAAAAACAAAATCGCCGGGGTTGAAATATTCCGCATTAACAGCCGTTAAATCGAGTTTTTCAATTACTTCCAGTTCAGGAGAAATGTCGCTCCATTTTGCATGCCACAAATCGTAATCATCGTTTGCAATGCGGACGGCGTCAAGAATTTTATCACCGTTCAAAATAATTTTGTCGAGCAATTCGTTGTCGGTCTCGCTGTAATCGTAAGCAATGCCGCCCAACTTCAAAAGATTTGTGTAACCTTCAATTACGGAAGAACTTTTTACCGCCGCGCAGATTTTTTTTGTTATATCGTCGTCGAGTTGTTCGTAAATGCGATATTCGTTGCCGCTCCAGTCGGGAATCGTAATTGAAAGTTTTTCCAAGAGTTTTTCCAAATCCGACAAACAAAGTCTTCGTATTGATTGAAATTCTGCCGCTACAAACATGCTGTCATCCCTTCACGTCGCCATTAAGAACTCCATTCCACATGACAATGAACTTTTGCAACTTGTCCTTTATGGCGTTGAAAGTATTTATGTCGCGTTCGAGAGATTGACGGTGCGCATTGGTCTTGTCGGTTGCCATGTTAATATCTTTTTCAAAGTCGCTGTAGAGCCGCTTGTAGCTTTCGCCGATTTGATCACATTGCGCTTGGACATTCGAGAAAATTTTTCTAATCTCTTCCTTGACCGCCGAATCCATTTTGTCGTGTGCATCTTCTATGGCGGAGGAAATTCTGAACTGAAGTTCGCGGGCAATTTCGCGTTTAAAAGCTTCGACATCGTAAACGTCATGCGAGACCGTGTAAGAAACTTGATAGGGCTCGTCCTCATTCCACTTGTAGACGTAATCGTAATCTTCATAGTAATCCTTGCCGAAGAACTCACAAATATTTTCCCAAATGCCGCTTGCTTCGCGTTTGCGTGTTCCCGTTCTTATTTCTTGTTTTTCTACCGTTCTGTATTCGGTACGAGTTTTCTGTTCGTATTCGACGCGATGAGAGCCTTTGGCGGCACCGCTCAAAAGTCCGTTGTCAACACCTGCGTCGATTCGCTGGAACTCTGCCATCAAACGGTCAATAGCGGGCGGGAAGGTCGGCGTCTTGAAACTTTCCATGATACTTTTCGCTGTCGCGTTCGTAACTTTTTTCTTGACTTCATCGGTCTTGTGAGCGATTGTTTCTTGCGCGGTTTGAATTGCTTTTTCAGCGTCGCGAATATACGTATTGCAGAGATTATCCTTAACTTTATTCAAAGTCTCTACGCTGCGTTTATTCATACCCAAAACCATTTGCGCGATTGCTCGATTAAGGTCTTTTATTTTCTGCGGTTGTTGCCCTCTTGCCATAAATTCCACATCATCTGAACTTAAGCCGGCATCATGCAAAATATTTTTGCTTCTGGCAACGGCATCGTTTTGCGCTTGTCGACGATTACTGCGAACGCTCTCGCCCACGTTTTCCACTGCCCGATAAATTTTGCCTTCGCCCATAAGAGGTTTAACGGCGTCAATAGCTTTATCGACTTCGCCGCGTAAGCCTTTAATGAGTTCGACGAGTTCGAGCAGATATTTTCTGTCCTTATCGGTCAAGTCAAGTAAATCCGCGACGATTAGAGAATTTTTTATCTCGTCAAACGCCGTGTCGAATTTACCGACAACGCTATCGACAATCTCAACATCAGCCTTCGAGCCGCCGATATATTGCGTGTAACTCCAAAGTTGAGGTACGCCGCTCAAAGCGTAAAGTTCTTTTTCGGTTGCGTTTTCTATGCCGTGAAAGTCTTCTAAATGAGTAAACTCGCCGCCAATAAAATTAAGTGGTGTTAGTGCATTTTTGTGACGTTTTTTCAGCGGACGAATTGAATCGGAATCGATAAGCGGCAGTTCATTAACGTCCTTGTCGTCTTCTGCGCGGTCTGCCTTAACCAGATTGATAACATTGTCCAGATAAAAGCTTTGCAATGCGCTCGTTCCGAAAATGACGATATTTTTATAAGGCGGCTTTAGGTCTTCAAGTCTCGTACTGATATAGTCGAGAATACGGTCGACAGATTTCTCCTCATTGACGGCGTAACGTTCATCAATCCGATTAACCGTTATGAACAGAGAATAGAATTTGTTGTTATCCTTAAAAAAGCTGTGAATGTTTTTCAAGAAAGTAACTTCGTCGTTCGTCAGGTGATTTGAATAATTCATGACGAAAATACAAACATCGACCTCGCGAATACAAGCTTCGGCGTTTTTCTGATGTTCGTCAGTGAAGGCAACGTTCGGACCGGGCGTGTCCCAAACCTCGTAACCATTGAGTTCGTCGCTTGGATAGTAAATCGTCATATCGGGCAAGCCTGCGCCTTCGCCCGTATTTTTTTGTGCCTTTTTAAATTCGGCACCGATAAAATCGCTTATCTCTTTATCCGTTTTAAAAGTATAAGTCTTGCCGCCATATTCAAGGGTAAGCGGCTTTGTCGGGTCGGCAGGGATATATTTAATCGTGTTGGGCGTCGGCAGTGTCGAGCTGGTCGGAGCATAATCGCGCTTGAGCAAGCTGTTGATGACAACGCTCTTGCCCGCCTTCTTTGTGCCCATTGCCGCAATACGAATCGGACGCTTTTTAGCTTTATCGAACTCGGCAAGCATGGCGTCAAAAGCAGCGATAATTTTCGAGGCGCGTTCCCTGCTTTCCGAACTTAACTTGGTGCCGTCGGAAAGTTTGGACTCAATGAAGGTTTTATTGGAAAGAATTTCTTCGCGGAGTTTGGAATAATTTTCGCGGAAGCGAGTTTTAATCAGTGCCTTTTTAATCTCCGACTTCTTTTGAATATCAAGACCGACAATGTTAAGGAAAACTGTCTGCTGAAAGAGTTTGGCAACTGCGCGGCTTGCTTCGTCGGTGCCTTCCTTAGGTTCAATGCCGTCGTCGTTAATGATAACGTGATAATCAGCGCGATTGAGATTTAGATTGTCGTCGAACTCCATAATTTCCAGCAGGTCAGAGAGGAGTTTAACCTCCGTGCCGTCAGCAGAAAGATCATTGCCGGTTTTAAGCACAGTCTGCAAGTCGAATTTTAAATCGTAAGCAATGCGCATTTTCGTTAAGGTATTTTCGTCATCGCTGACCTTGCCTAATTGTTCGACGACTTCCCAAAGTTTTGTCTGCCAACCCGATTGCAAAAGATAAAACTTGTTCGGGTTATGCTCGATTGTCTTAACGGTTGTCTTGATGTTTCCTTCCGATAAGTCGGCGGACGTTAAGATTGTACAAATGTTCCGTGAAGTATCCAATACAATTCCTCCTTAAAAATTTTTAATGTTGCCGCCGCGATTGTTCGCCGAGATATTCGACGTAGCGGCGCAGTTGCGGAATACCGCTAAAAGCATAAATTTCTTTTTCGGTGGGATTTTCTATATCGTGAAAGTCTTCCAATTTGCACAGCTCGCAATAGATAAATTTAATCAGTGCCAAAGCGTCTTTGTGTCGCCTTTGGAGCGGGCGAATAGAATCCCCTTCGATAAGCGGAAGTTCATCAACGTCCTTGCCGTCTTCTGCGCGGTCAGCTTTAACCAAATCAATAACACTGTCCAGATAAAAGCTTTGCAATGCGCTCGTGCCGAAAATAACGATATTTCTATAAGGCGGCGTGAGGTCTCCAAGTCTTTTGCTGAGATAGTCAAGAATACGATTGACGGATTTATCTTCGTCGACGGCGTAGCGTTCATCAATCCGATTGACCACGACGATAAATTGAGATATTTTATTTTCCGCCCGAAGAATCTCGTTAAGCCTTTTCAAGAAAGTAACTTCGTCGTTCGTAAGGCAATTTGAGTAATTCATGACGAAAATACAAACGTCAACTTCCTTAATGCAAGCCGTTACGTTCTTCAAATATTCGTCGGTTGCTCCGGCGTAATTTGGTTCGGGCGTATCCCAAACTTCATAACTTACGGGCTCGTTGCAGGGATAGTAAATCGTCATGTCAGGTAGATTGGAATCATAGCTGGTATTTCTTAGTGCTTGTACATATTCTTTGCCTATAAAAATTCTAAGCCTTTCCGCCGAATCGAAAACATATCTTTTGCTGTAGTAATCAAGAGTCAGCAAGCTGTTTGGAAAGGCAGGTATGTATTTAATTGTGTTTGGCGTGGGTAACAGTGAACTTGTCGGAGCATAGTCGCGCTTGAGCAAGCTGTTAATAATGACGCTTTTGCCCGCCTTCTTTGTGCCCATTATCGCAATACGAATGGGGCGACCAATTACCTTTACAAGTTTTGCCTCAGATTTTTTTTGAATGTCGAGTTCGAGATTGAGAAAGACCATTTGCTGATAAAGTTTCACGACAGCTTGATTGGCGGCATTAGGGTTTGTGGCGTCGTCAATGATAACGTGATAATCTGCGCGGTTAAGCAAAAGACTTTCGGTGAATTCCAAAATCTCCAGCAGGTCGGCAAGGCTTTTAACCTTCGTGCCGTTAGTGTAAGGGTCGCCGCCGATTTTAAGTTCAGTCTGCAAATCGAATTTCAAATCGTAGGCAATGCGCATTTTCGTTAAAGTGTTTTCGTCATCGCTGACTTTGCCCAACTGCTCGACGACTTCCCAAAGTTTTGTCTGCCAACCCGATTGCAAAAGATAAAACTTGTTCGGGTTGTGCTCGATTGTCTTGACGGTTGCCTTGATGTTTCCTTCCGATAAGTCGGCAGACGTTAAGATTGTACAAATGTTTCGTGAAGTATCCAAAATAATTCCTCCTTAATCCCATTTGCTTAAAAGGTTTTTGACGGCATTGACGATAGCCTTTTTGTTTTCGCGAACGGCACCTTGTTCAAGAATCTGTTCAAAACGAGAAGGCATGAGCCTTGCCGCGTTGTTGCGAATCCACAGACGATAAGCCGCATTGCCTTCCGACTCGTTCAAGTGCCTGTTAATCAGATTGACATTCTTGGTTATGACGGAGTTAAAAGCGCGTTCAAGTCCGATAGCGTTGATGACGGCTTTGGCGGTTATGTCGCGTAAAATTAAAATATCTGCGTCGAGCGTGGCAATCATATCGTCCTTGCCGTTCATGCGTTTGGCTTTTTTAGCCCGCGTCTGAATATCGTCAAGCTGAGCCATAAGCGAATCGCTTTCGGCAGTTTCAGCTTGCGAATTGCCCGCTTTGGCGTATGCGTTAATGGCATTTTCGATTGATTGAGTCCTTTGCTCTTCGGGAAGTCGTGACCAGTTTTGTGTATAAAATAAATCTTCCAACTTATGGTCAAGTTTGTCGCGTCCTTTGATTGACTTGTCTGCATTAATCTGCGTGAGATTGATACCCGCTTTCATAAGGAGCTTTGCCCATTTCCCGAACGGTAACAATTCAACGGCAAGCGATGCGCCTTTGCAAATTTGGTCGCGGTTTTCTTTAAACAGTTCGCGCAAGAAATTTTCGTTCTCCGATGCGTCAATATCTTCCGCAACCTCAATGCCTTCATGCGCCAAAATCTTCGTGAAGAATTTATCGCCGCCGCTTACCAAGCTTTCCAGTTGCAGAGAATTTTTTTCTTCCTTATCGGTCGGCATGTTGTAATAAACTGATAGGGATACCAGTTCTTCCAATGCCTCCTTGACTTTGTTGACGCGCTCATCTGTCGCGAACGGGTGTGTTATCAGCGTTTGAATCAGCGTCATTACAAAGCGTTCAACCAGCGAATTAAAATTGCACTCTGCGCCGCCCTTTACAAGCATTTCATCGAATAGCTTATTAACAGACTCGTTAAGCTCGGCTTTATAATTTGTCGTTGCCTCCATGCCCATGATTTGCAGAAACGAATCAACTAATGCTTGACGCAATTCGTTTTGCCGCTCGGAAGTAAATTTGGAAGTACTCGTTACGATATTTTCGACAAACAACACGCCGAGTTTGTCGCGAACATTCCCGTCAACCTTGCTCGTCGGATAAACGCCGTCGGGGTCAATCGCAAGTTCATATTCTTCGCTTTCAATCAACGGCAAATGCGCTTCTTCAACCAAAGGATAAATACTGTTCACGTCGTCCTTGAGTGCCTTTGTAAACGGACGTTCGCGAAAAATTTTTCCCACGTGAATTTGAGTAATGCGGTTCGCTTCTTTTGTGAACTTTGGCAAGCGTGATTGAATGTCTTGGATAATTTCTGTGCTTACGTCCGAATAATTAAGTTCGCCGGTGCTGTAGCGTTCCAAAAGATTTTGCAAAACCGTCCGCGTCTTGGACAGCGTATTTTCGGCACGGCGTTTAAGAACTTCAAAGCGATCCTCGTCGTAGTAATCTTGCATTTTATCAAGCAGGATTTGTACACCGTCGGGCGTTTTCCATTCTTCCAAAATTTTGCTTGCAACTTTTTCCTCAATAAGCCCCATTTTTTCCAGATAAGCCCGCGCAGACCCGCCGACTACGTGATTGTTAAGCGTAATTTGATATTTATTAACGGCGTCATTTCTCAAGACGGCGAGATTATCCCGCGAAGTTTCCTTATTGGGAGCGCGGTCGATTTTGTTTCCGAAGACGAAAGATTTCTCGCTGAGTTTAACGCCGTCGAAGTCCTGCCCTTTACGGAGCATATCGAGTTGCGGAGCCGTAAGGTCGGGGCGGTCGCCGGCATTTGTAACCAAAATTATCGCGTCGGCTTCCTTAAGCATTTCTTCTGTTTGCCGTTTATGAAGTTCGGTTGGCGAATCAAAGCCCGGAACGTCGTAAAGAACAATATGGCTCATGTCGGCAAGTTGCGTTGAACGAATTATTACGTTTTTGACGGCGTAGGGGTAGGGTTCACGTCTGACTGTACCGTCGGCATTTTTCCCCGCCATGCCCGTTATATAAGTTTTGAACTCGTTGAAAGTATCGCCGCCGCTCCAATATTCTGCGCCAAATTCTTTTCTTGCCTGCCCCAAGAGTGATTTAATTTTTGTTTTACCCGCTAGGATTGTTTTAATATCTTCGGCAGTTGTCCCGTTATGTAGCAAAAAGATTCCGCGTTGCGCGGGGTCGGTTTCGACGGATTTCCAATATCGCAGAAAAGTTTCAATCGTCATCGTGTCAAAATCTGCCGCATCGGGAAATTGCACATCGTTTAACATGCGCTTAAAATTTTTATTAAACTCCTCACGGCTGTAAAAATAAACTTCGGCAACGTCGACATCGCCTGCGCGGATTTCAGTCGTCGTGTAAGTGCACCGCGACGCATATTCGGGCAAAACCGGTGACTTAATCAGCGCATTGCCCAGAGTAGACTTGCCTGCCTTTTCCAAGCCGACAATCGCAACGGTGAATTCGCGACTTTTAAGCTTGTTGAGAATTTTTTTATTCGCCGTTTGCAAGGATTTTAATTCCTCGCGTTCTTCGCCTTGAATCACAAGCCCTTCCGAATCCGCCTTAAAAATTTCGTCAAAAATTCTGTCGGCATTGCTTAGTTTGTCGATAAAATTTTGTTTGCTCTCTTCCCAATCGCTCATAATCTTCCTCCCAAAAAATAAAGCTAAGTTTATCAAATAAAACTTTCTAATTGGTGTCCCGACAGGACACTGAGAAAAAATTTTCAGAGGTCTTTACAAGCATTATAGTAGTTGTTTTTTTTTTTTGTCAATTCTGAACGGCAAAAATTTTTTAACGGACTTATGATGTACCCACAAGACGAAAAAAGCCTCGACCGAAGTCGAGGCTTTGTTAATTTATTTATGAATTTCTTCGGGCGGCAAAATACCTGCCATTCGCAAAAGATATTTCGCGTTTGTCGTATGCGTTCTGCCCTTGCGCAACTTGAAATCAAATTTTATCTCGTCATTCTCGTAATATTCCTCGAAGTGCGCGTTGGAAATTTTGGGATTCTCGTCAACCATATCGCAAAGTTGAAAGTCATGCGTTGTTACAATCGTAATGCTCCTGTCGTTAGTCAGGCGGCGAATTGCCTCTTTCGCGCCGATAACTCGATCATTAACATTCGTGCCCTTAAAAATTTCGTCGATACAAGCGAGTATCGGCAATTTTTTTTCGCTGTATTCAATCATAGATTTTATCCGCAGAAGTTCGGCGTAAAAAGTCGAGACGCCTTGACTTAAATCGTCATTAACCCTAATCGAAGTCAACACCGATAACCGACTGACAGCAAAACTTTTCGCGCAGACCGGTGCCCCCGTATAAGATAAAATCACGGCGGCGGCAAGCGTCCTAATCCACGTCGTCTTACCCGACATATTCGCGCCCGTTATTATCGTCGTGCTTGCCTTTAACTCCACGTCATTGGGTACCGCTTTATTTTCGGCGACCAGCAAACTCTTTAAGCCTTCAACCGAAAGGTGCGGCTCTTCTTCCTCGTAAAAAGTCGGGAAACAATAAGTTGTGCGCGTCTGTCCGATTGACGCAAGCGATATTAAAACTTCAATTTCGGCGAAGGCGTCAAGCCATGTCCGCATATGATTCGCCGCGTCGATTCGCCATTTCATGAACGCTGTCACCAAAAAGAAATCCGCCAAACAAATTCCGTTGCCGAAGATAAAAAACAGCGGATTATATCTTGCTTTTGCCGCATCAACCAAAAGCGATAACTCTTGTAATTTCTGCGCGGCGGATACTTCATCGGTTAAAATGTCGCGAATGGCTGTTAATCTCTTTGAAATAAAATTCGTTGATTCGAGCCGTTCAAAAATCGCACGATAAAGGCGCAGTTCCTTTGAAATTGTTTTGAGCGGCGAAAGTAATTCGTTTATGGCGGGTATGGCGACGATTGAAATTATCAGCGAAAAAGTCATAACGAACAGCGGCGCGAATTCGTTTATGATTCCGAACCATGCCAAGACGCATGATAAAATTAAAATAATCGGCATGACGAATCGCAACAGATAAATTTTTCCGAGCGGCGGCAATTCTTCTTCCACGCTGACGATTAATTCGCTGGTGTCGTGATTATTCGGCATAAGTCGCGCATAAGCCTCAAGGTCCAATGAAAGTCTCGGACGTTGCAAAAGTTCCGCGACGCCGCGTTGACGATTTCTTACCTCGTTAAAATCGGGCGGCTCCGGCGAAAATGCTTCCGCCAATAAATCTCTGCCGCGTTTTGTCCTTGCCGCGCAGATGTATTGGAAAATCGAACCCTCGCCGAAAATATGTAAGTCAACGTCTTGCGGACGACCGTTTTTAAGATAAATACCGCCGTCGTTGGAACGCTTGCGCCAAGTGCCCTTCGCCCGCGCAATGTACGAATTGACTACGGCAAGGCGGCTCTTTAAAAAATTTTTCCGCCGTTTCAAGTCGTCATGATAATTTATCAGTCGAATAAAAATCATTGCAAACAATGCCGCGATTATGTAACAGTAATGAATATCGAAATCCCAACCTAAAGCAAAACTTACCGCCGCCGCAAGAAAAATTATCGTGCGGGCGAATACAACTTTTTTCTCGCGCTTGTATAAAATCTTTTGCTCGGCAAGGTCAATCTCGCGCTCGTTATCGTAAAATTGTCGGTTCAAATCGTCACCCCTTTTTATGGCGATTATATCTTTACTGCAAAAATCTTTCAATCACCGAAGAAATAATTTCGCCGTCAAAACCTCGCGAGGATAAAAATTGCCACGCCTTAGCCCTGTCAAAATTTTCCTGAGTGAATTTCTTCGCCAGCAATTTCTCCGCCGCAACCAGTTCATGTTCTTCCGAATCTTCGGGGATAAGTTGTTCGATAAAATCTTTGTCAAAGCCGCGCTGAATCAATTTAATAACAATCTGCCGAATGCTCAGCTTGCCTTCCGAATAAAAAATTTCAAACTGCCGTCTGCAAGTCTCCTCATCATCAAGATAATTATATTTCTTGAGTTTCTCAATCGCCTCGTCGACTTCGGCAGCGTCATATTTCCTGACAAGTAATTTCCTACGCAAAACCGCCGAGCTTTGTTCTTGATTCGCCAATAAATCTGTCGCCTTCATCAACGCCGTTTTTTTCTGCTTAATCATTGCAATCACTCCCGCGCAGATTGTACTACTTTTTTTGACAGGAGAAAATTTTTTTGATAATCTTGCGGAATCAAGGAGGAGATATTTTTGAAAAAGACTATTGCAGTTGCCGGACTCGGCTATGTCGGATTATCACTGGCGACTTTGCTCGCGCAAAATAATAAAGTCCTTGCCGTTGACGTTTCGGAAGAAAAAGTTACGGCGGTTAATAATCGACAATCGCCCATTCGCGACGAATACATTGAAAAATTTTTTGCCGAGTGCGAACTCGACCTTACTGCCACAACCGATGCCAATTCTGCCTATGCAGCGGCTGACTTCGTGATTATCGCCGTGCCGACCAATTACGACCCGAAGAAAAATTTCTTTGATACTTCAGCCGTTAAATCTGTTATCGAAAATGTTTTGGCAAGCGGATCAAAGGCTTTCATGGTTATTAAAAGTACCATTCCTGTCGGTTTCGTTAAATCTGCGCGGGAAATTTATTCTACCGATAAAATTTTATTTAGTCCCGAATTTCTGCGCGAATCCAAAGCCCTTTACGATAATCTTTATCCGTCGCGTATTATTGTCGGTACAAATCTTGATGACGCCGCGCAGGTTGATGCCGCCAATGAATTTGCCGCACTCTTGCAGGAGGGCGCAGTCAAAAAAAATATTCCCACGTTAATCATGGGAATCACTGAGGCGGAAGCGGTTAAGCTCTTCGCCAATACTTATCTTGCGTTGCGCGTCGCTTACTTCAACGAACTTGATACCTATGCCGAAGTTAAAAATCTCAACGCGCAGGATATTATCAAGGGCGTTTGCTACGACCCGCGAATCGGCGACCAATATAACAATCCGTCTTTCGGCTACGGCGGCTATTGTTTGCCCAAAGATACCAAACAACTTTTGGCGAATTATCAAGATGTGCCGGAAAATTTGATTGAGGCTATCGTCAACAGCAATCGCACACGCAAAGACTTTATCGCTTCGCAAGTCTTGAAACGTTCGGGAACATATGCTGACGGCGAAGATTTTTCCGTCGAACTTGAGAATGAAATTATCGTCGGTGTATGGCGACTTGCCATGAAATCCGGCAGTGATAATTTCCGCCAATCGTCGATTCAAGGCATTATGAAACGAATCAAGGCAAAAAGCGTAACCGTCATTGTCTATGAGCCTTCACTCCCCGACGGGTCGACTTTCTTTGGCAGTCGTGTTGTCAATGACGTTGCCGAGTTCAAACGCTTAAGCCGTTGCATTATCGCCAATCGCTATGAACCCGCCCTTGACGACGTTAAGGATAAAGTTTATACCCGCGACTTATTTAAGCGCGATTAATTTTGAAAGTTCTTCGACGAGAGAATTAATCCGCTCGAATTTTAGCTTGTAACTTACGCGATTTGCAATCAGGCGAGCCGTCGCGTCCATTATCGTAACAATTTCTACAAGATTATTTTCGCGGAGCGTCGTGCCCGTTTCCACAATGTCAACGATACTTTCCGACATGCCGATTATCGGCGCAAGTTCAATCGAGCCGTTCAGCTTGATATATTCCATTTGCATTCCCTGCGCGGAAAAAAATTTCTCGGCAATGCGCGGAAATTTGGTGGCAACGCGAGTGTAATTGTAATCTTCAAAGCGCGGACGTTTTTTATCCTTAGGTACTGCCATCATCAAATGACATTTGCCGAAACCCAAATCCAAAAGTTCATAAACGTCTTTTCCCGACTCCAAAATAACGTCCTTGCCGATAATGCCAATATCCGCCGCGCCGTATTCGACATAAGTCGGAACGTCGGCGGTTTTCGTTATGATAAATTTCAAGCCGACCTTTTCGTTCGTGATAATCAGCTTGCGGGATTTTTCATGAAGTCCCTCAGCCGTCCAACCGATTTTTTCAAGCAACTCCGCCGATAACCCGAAAAGTTTTCCCTTCGGCAGAGCTATCGTTATAAAATTTTTTTCGTCCAAATTTCTTCCTCCAATCCGCGCAGATTTTATAACGCGTAAATCTCAATGTCAAAGTAAATTTTTCTTGAATATTTCGACGCAGTTTGATATTATTCATGTAAGGAGGGTGATTTATAATGGTAAAATACGAAGTAAAAATGACGGACATCGGCAAAGACGCACCGGCTTATTTGTCAAGCAACAGCAGTTTCATCATCATGGACGAGAAAATTCGTCCGGCACTCAAAGATATGGTCGTCGAGCATACGGTCGGCGAATTGGCAGCGGACATTGCTGTAGGCGATAAGCTTAAAGTCGGCAAGAGCGAATTCGAGGTTACTTTTGTCGGCGACGCTGTCAACAAAAACATTCGCGCAGAAGGGCATTGCACAATCGTTGTAAACGGCGAAGCAACCATGCCCGGTCAAATCGCAGTCAAAGGCGTTCGTCCGCCCCGTCTCCGTTTCGGCAATGTCGTTGTATTCTACACCGAAGAATAATTCTTGTTTGGCAATAAAAAAACAGCCCCCGTCGTATACGAGGGCTTTTTTCTTTACGAAAACTGAAGCTTCAAGCTTAGAGCTGTCAGCTTTCAGAAAAACCTAAAAGCTAAAAGCTAAAAGCTAAAAGCTGAAAGCTTAAAGCTATCAACCTGCGAGAGCGTTCAGAATATCTT
>JAFZIQ010000088.1 GCA_017554285.1 Selenomonadaceae bacterium | reverse complement strand
CGCAGAGGATAAGGAACTTAAAGCCGCCCTCGACAAAGCTATCGACGAAATGAAGGCTGATGGCTCGCTCGATAAGCTCGTCAAAGAATACATTACCGACGTTGACAAGACGAATCCGCCTAAAGTCGATATCCCGACAATTGACGGCGCGGACACGATTAAAGTTGGCATTACAGGCGACTTGCCTCCGCTCGATTTGATTCTGCCCGATAACTCGCCCGCAGGTTTCAATACCGCCTTGCTCGCTGAAGTCTCCAAACGTCTCGGCAAAAATTTTGAAGTCATTCAGATAGATAGCGGGGCACGTGCGGCGGCGTTATCCTCTGGCGCGATTGACGTTGTCTTTTGGGCTATCGTTCCTTTCGGTAGCGAAATCCCTTCCGACATTGACAAACCCGAAGGTCTCGAACTGTCCGAGCCTTATTTCAAGGATAACGTTGCGCGTCTCAAGCTTAAGCGATAAATAATTTTTAGGAGGACTTACAAATGAAGCTCAAAAGTATTGCC
The DNA here is from genome assembly GCA_017554285.1 of Selenomonadaceae bacterium. Lineage (GTDB taxonomy): Bacteria > Bacillota > Negativicutes > Selenomonadales > Selenomonadaceae > Quinella. The sequence continues at coordinate 6,366 of JAFZIQ010000088.1, read as the reverse complement.
AAGGTTCTCTTGTCCTGCATGATGGCGGGCGCATTATTCACAGGTTGCGGCGACAGCTCCGATAAAAAGGACGCCGCGCAGGATTCCGAAGTCAAACTTGGCATGATTACCCACCTTAACGCCAACGAACGGACTATGGACGAAATTTATAACAAAGTTCTTGAAAAAACCAAGCTCAAGTTATCGGCTTATAAAATCACTTACTACGACAACCTGAACTCTATGGAAATGGGCATTGAATCGGGTTCCGTCGACCAAATCAGCCTTTATATCAGCGTCGCGAAGTATATCATTGCCAACAACGATAAATTTGAGTTCTTCGGTAATGAACAGGCTTTTAAAGATTTGTCGGATTCATTTTGCTTTGCCGTTCGCAAGGAAGATACCGCGCTTAAAGCCAACCTTGATAAAGTTATCGGCGAAATGAAGGCTGACGGCTCACTTGATAAACTCGTCAAGGAATATATAACCGACGTTGACAACGGACAAGCTCCGTCCGCTATCGAAATTCCGACAACTGACGGCGCAGATACCATTAAGTTTGGTGTGACGGGCGATTTACCGCCTCTCGATTATGTTAGCGCGGAAGGAACGCCCGCAGGTTTCAATACCGCCATTCTCTCAGAAATTGCTAAGCGTCTCGGAAAAAATATTGAAATTATCGACATAGACAGCGGAGCGCGTGCAAGTGCTTTGGCGTCGAAGAATATTGACGTTGTTTTTTGGGCAATTCTTCCTGTCGATACTGAAAGACCGCCTTATATCGATAAATCTGATAGCGTCGAATTCAGTATCCCTTATTTCCAAGACGCCGTTGCACATCTCCAACTTAAAAAATAAGGCGTCGTTATGAAGAAAATTCTTTTTTACGCATTCCTAATTATGAATTTCGCATTGCTTTTAGCGGGTTGCGGCGAAGAAATTAAGAATAAAACTTCGCAAAAGGTCGGAGCACTTACTCAACTTAATACTTCGCCCGAACAAGCCAATCTTGACTTCTACGATAACTTTAATTCATTACAAATGGCTCTTACGTCTAAAAATGTTGACGCAATTCAAATTTACGGCAGTGTCGCTAAGTATATGACAAATAATAATCCCGATTTCGTGATAAAAGAGGAACAGACGGTTAATCTTGTCGATGATTTCTGTTTTGCAATGCGTGAGGACGATATTGATTTAAAAAATGCTTGCGACGACGCTATTAACGCCATGAAAGCCGACGGAACCCTTGACGCGCTGATTGATAAGTACATAGTCAACGTAACGGAGACGCCGCAACCTGTTGAATCAGCGCATTTCGACGGCGCAGAGACAATTAAAGTCGGGATAACGGGCGATTTGCCGTTGTTTGACTTGGTTCTCGCCGACGGGACGCCCGCAGGTTTTAATACCGCCGTTTTATCCGAACTCGGCAAGCGTCTTGGCAAAAATATCGAACTCGTGCAGGTAGAAAGTTCATCTCGTGCCGCCGCGTTGGTTTCCGGACAAGTCGACATTATTTTTTGGGTAGCAGTACCCGCCGACAACTCAGGACGTTCAAAAGATTTCGATAAACCCGAAGGAATTTCCGTTTCGGAGCCTTATTATCGAGATTCGATTGTCGAAGTGAATTTTATGGACGTTGCGGCAGGTTTTTAAGGAGGATTTAACTTGAAAAAAATTTTTACACTGTTAATGATTTGTGCACTCGTACTTATGACGGGTTGCGGTGGCGAAGACGGGAAAAATCCAATCGATAAAGACGGCGGCAAGATTAAGCTCGGTATGATTACCCGTTTAAACGCCAGCGAAGAAAATTTTGGCGAGTTCATGAAAAAAATTGAGGAAACTCTTGACGTTAAAATCGCTTCGCATAAGCCTGTTTTCTTTGATAACCTAAATTCAATGCAAGCCGCCCTTCAATCGGGACAAATCGACGAAATCAGCACTTATCGGAGCGTGGCGCGTTATATGCTTGCCAAAGAGCCGCATTTTGAAGTTTTGAAAGATCATTCGCTTGAGTTTATCGATTCTTTCTGTTTTGCTCTGCGCGATGACGAAACTGAACTCCGCGACTCGTTGAATACGGTTATTAAGGAAATGAAATCGGACGGAACGCTCGATAAGCTGACTAAGGAATATATTACCGACATAAACGCCGAAAACGACCCGCCCGCCGTCGATTTACCGCATTTTGACAGCGAAAAGACGATTAAAGTTGCCGTCACGGGCGATTTGCCGCCTTTTGACTTTGTAAGCGCGGACGGTAAACCTGCGGGCTTTAATACGGCGGTTTTAGCGGAAATCGGCAATCGTATGTCGAAAAATATCGAATTGGTGCAGATAGACAGCGGAGCACGCGCCGCCGCCTTGACTTCACAGCAGGTTGACGTTGTTTTTTGGGCGATTGTTCCTGTCAGCGAAATTATTCCCGCCGATAGCGATAAACCCGACGGAATTATTTTGAGTGACCCTTATTTTAAAGATAAAATTGTCCACATGATTTTTAAGGAAGAGCAAAAGTAATCGTATGGAATTTTCGGAACTGCTTTATAAAATCTTTGTCAAAGACGGCAGTTGGCTGACGATTTTGAACGGGTTGTGGGTGACAGTGCAAATTTCCGCGCTGTCGCTCCTGCTCGGAACTTTTCTCGGCTCGTTGCTGTATTTTTTTCGCGCAGGGAATTTCAAACCGCTAAAAATCGCCGCGCAGATTTATATTTCAATAATTCGCGGCTCGCCCGTCTTAATGTTGCTCATGCTTTTATTTTACGGCGTATTTGCTCGGCAGGGCTTAAGTCCGATTTTCGTAGCGGTGATAACTTTTTCAATGCATACGGCGGCGCACGTCGCGGAACTTTTACGCTCGGCGATGATGGCTCTCGATAAAGGACAGGTCGAGGCGGCGCGAACACTCGGATTTTCAAAATTTCAAGCGTTCAAACTCGTTACATTGCCGCAACTCGTCCGAATCGCCAAGCCCGTTTATCAATCTACCGTCGTTAATCTGATTCAATGGACAAGCGTCGTCGGCTACGTCACCATAACCGATTTAACCCGCGTCATTAACAATATCGCCTCCCGCACCATGCAACCGATGATTACGATTACGGGCGGCATGATTATTTATCTCGCGCTCAGCTATCTGATTTACGGACTCTTCCACTTATCGGAGCGGCGCAAATCATAGAAAATTTTTAACCCGTCAATGTGGCGGGCTTTTTTTATTCCGTGTATAATGTTAAAGAAAAAATTTTTAGCATGGAGGCGGTTCATATGGCTGAAATTTTCAATGAACGTTTGCTCTATCCGTCCTATGAAATTATTGGAGGTAAAAAATTTATGGCACCTGCACTCAATCCTACTCACGGTGGAGTAATTATGCGTCTCGGAATGGTCATTGGCAGTCATTTGGATGCTGATGATAGCGGCTACGTGTTCAGCGACAATACCGACGTTCATTTTCCCGACGGCACACTCTTAAAGCCCGATTTGTCCGTCGTCTTGGAAAAAAATTCGGCTATTATCGATTGGTTCAGAGGGATTTACGGAGTGCCGGATATGGTCGTTGAAGTTTTATCAAAGTCAACGCGCAAAAATGACCTAACGATAAAAAAAGATATTTATGAGGCTCAAGGCGTCCGCGAGTATTGGATTATCGACCCTTACATGAAGGCAATCAGCGTTTATCTCCTGCGCGACGGCAAATATTTCCTCGACGATGAGTATATCTTATTCGATGATAAAGAATTTGAGTTGCTGACGGACGAGGAAAAAGCCGACGTTAAACATGAAGTGCCCGTTTCAATTCTCGACGGCTTAACAATCCCGCTGAACTATATCTTCAAGTGGGGTTACAGATAATAGCTTGGAGGCTGTCTTATGGCTGAAATTCTTAACACGACACACGAAACTCTTATCACAGGTACAAAATCCAATATAGCGGATTCTGTATTCTGAAACCTCAACTCGCCCCCCACTAAACAGGGGTCTTTTTTTTTGCCAATGAAAACCCGCATTGCTACGCCATTCTTCCAATATATAAATTATACCAATGTAGAATCAGTATTTTACTATCCCAAATCGCCTGCCAAAATCGTTTTCAAACTCTCAAAATCATCTTTACAGCTCCAAAATCAGTTTAATAGCTCAAAACAGTTCTTAAATATGTTTCGCGGCTCCAAAATCAGTTTCAACTCTCTAAAATCGTTTTAAAAGCTCCAAAATCATTTTCAAGCCTCAAAATTTGTCTCAAAGCTAAAATTTTCTCCAAAACTACATTCAGAATAATTTTTGGTTTACAAATCAATAAATTTCTGATAAAATCCGCGCAGATTCAGTTTTTACTCAGTCAGAGAGGTTTTCAACGGTTTTTTTAGTCAAGGAGATGATTTCATGGCTGAAATTAACAGCATACTATCAAATACACTGCTCAGCGGCACGAGCGGCAAAGATTCAATTCAAAATGGCGGTTGGTGGTATGAAAATGGTGTTGATACTTGGCACGATGGCGGTTCCAGTGTCACAATAGATGGCGGCGCGGGCAACGATTACATTGACAACGACGGCTCAAACGTGACAATCGCAGGTGGCAAAGGCAACGATGAAATTTTAAACTACGGCGACTCTGTGACAATCGACGGCAACGCGGGCGACGATTTCATTTTCAACCAATACTCCAGCGTTACAATCAACGGCGGAAAGGGTACTGATTCTATTTACAACTGCGGATCGAATGTAACAATCAACGGCGGCGATGGTAATGATTACATCGACAACTCAAACGGTCATAGCTTTTCAAGAATCAACGGAGGTTCGGAAGTCACAATCAATGGCGGAGCGGGTGACGATTCAATCATCAACAACTGCGTAGAGGTAACAATCGATGGCGGAAAGGGCAACGACATAATCTCTCTAACAGGCTCAGGTAGTTTAATCAAATACACGGGAGGGGGCGGCAATGATACCATTATTGGTTTCAACGAATCCGACACTCTCACGATTACTGGTAGTTCGTACTTCACTCAGACGAGCGGTTCAGACGTTATCGTCAAAGTTGGTAGTGAGAAAATTCTTTTGAAAGGTGCTAAAGGAAAATCACTCAACATAAACCAAGCAAACACTACAAAAGTTATCACTCTTACCGACGATGCTGATTCATTTGATAACAATTTATACGACGTTACAATTTCTGGCGGCAAGGGCAATGATTCAATCTTTAATAATAGTTCGGAAGTCACAATCAGCGGCGGAAAAGGCGACGATGAAATTTACAACGTAGGATACAGCGTAAAAATCGACGGCGGCGATGGCAACGATGACATTGTCAACAGTTATTTCAGCAACAACGTGACAATTTTTGGCGGCGCAGGTAACGATTCAATTTACAACGACGACACCAATTCATTAATAGAAATCGATGGTGGCAAGGGTAATGATTCAATCCGTAATCAAGGCTCGAAAGTCACAATTAGCGGCGGTGCTGGCAACGATACTATTTACAACAACTATGATAACTATTATGGAGAATTCTATGATGATTCTCTTGGATATGGTTCAAACGTAGTATTTAAGTACGCGGCTGGCGGCGGCAACGATATTATCTACGGTTTTAAAGCAGATTCTACGCTTTCGATAGGTGGCGGCTCCTATTCTACGAAAAAAAGCGGCGACGATATAATTGTTACGGTCGGCACTGGCAAAATAACTTTGGTCGGCGCGGCGAGCTTGTCGAAAATCAACATTAAGGGAACAAAAGATGTCACTGAAATGAATAAATGGACAATCAGCGGAACAACTGCTAAATACGGCACGTCTAAGAAAACTTTGGTGACAGTGATGGGCGTTAATTCGACGAGCGGGCTTTCTGTCAGCGGAAATATTGTTACGGTTAAAAATTCTGCCCTCAATAAGGAAAAAGTCACAATTAGCAACGGATATACCCTCAAACTTGCCGATGATGTTACCAAAATAGAAAATAAAAAGGCGGCGTTCAGTTACAGCAACGGCACTGCCACTTACAAAAGTTCTTACAAAACGGCTGGTTATACCCTCGCGAGCAATTCAAAATCCATTTCCTATTCCAAAGCGACGACTGCAAAGGATTTGGCGACAATAACAGGCGCGAAGGCTACTAAAGGACTTTCCATAAGCGGCAAAAAAATTACGCTGAAAAATTCTGCGCTAAACAATAAAGTCACGGTCAGCGGCAGTTACGAATTCAATTTCGCCTCCGATTATAAAAAGGCGACGATAACGGGCAGTAAAAATGCAGATACCCTCGCTTTGAACGGCTCAAAAGTATCAATTAACGGCGGCAATGGTAATGACACTATAAAAATTTTCGGCTCGTCGAATACAATCACGGGCGGCGACGGCTCTGAT
>JAFZIQ010000087.1 GCA_017554285.1 Selenomonadaceae bacterium | reverse complement strand
CTCAGGAAGCATGAAGTCCCCGACTGGTACATTAATTCTTGCCAAAAAATTAAATATCTTTTCCCGCGAGCGCACGCAACCGCCTATGTCATGATGGCTTATCGAATTGCCTATTGCAAAGTTCATTATCCGTTGGCTTATTATGCGGCGTATTTTTCAAAGCGCACTGAGGAATTCGACGCCAATGACGTTATCAAAGGGCAGTCGTATATCAAGCGCAAGTTGGACGAGCTGGAGGATTTGGCGGACGAACGCAAGCTTGACATTAAAGAAAACGACCTTTTGGCTGATTATCAAGTTGTGTATGAATATTTTCTGCGCGGATTCACTTTCGAGCGCGTGAATATTTACGAATCGGAAGCGGAGGATTTTATTATCAAGAAAAATTCTCTGCTTATGTCGCTGAGTTCAATATTGGGAGTAAGTCCTTTGGCGGCTAAAAATATAATTGAAGCTCGCAAGGGCGGAAAATTTTCTTCCATTGAAGATTTGAAAACCCGCGCAGGTTTGAATAAAACTGTTATCGTAGCCTTGAAAAGTCACGGTTGCCTTCGCGATTTGCAGGAGACTAATCAAATGACTTTGTTCTGAAGATTTCATTCAAACAAACTCAACTGAACAGGTTTTAAAGACTCTTTTGACTGCTCAATATGCGGCTTTTGATTAATTTTTTTCGGAGGATTATTCAAAGCCGAATTTCTTTGTCGATTATGCTTAAATTTCTCGGCGGCAGTGCGAGCGAGCAAATCGCAACGTTCATTTAAGGAGTTGCCCGCATGACCTTTAACCCAATTAAAATTCACGCCGCGAGTTGTAACCAATTCATCAAGTTTTAGCCATAAATCTTGATTAAGGACGCGCCCATTATTCCAGCCGTTACGTTTCCACTTGACGAGCCAACCGTTGGTAAAAGCATTTTTAAGATAACTGCTGTCGGTGAAAATCTCTGCGCGGTCGCCCGAAGAAATTTTTTCGAGAGCTTTAATCGCCGCCGTAAGTTCCATGCGATTATTGGTAGTATGTTCCTCGCCGCCGCAAATTTCTGCGCGATGATTATTTCCGTCAACAATGACAGCCGCCCAACCGCCCGCGCCCGGATTGCCCAGACATGAGCCGTCAGTATAAATTTTAAAATTCATATTAAACCTCCGAAGGGAACTTAAAATGATTCAAGAAAAATTAAAGACGTTGCCCGAATCGCCGGGCGTCTACCTTATGAAAGATATTCGCGGAAAAATTATTTACGTCGGCAAGGCGGTTGTGTTGAAAAATCGAGTCCGCCAATATTTTCAATCGAATAAAAATCACGGCGCGAAAGTCAAAGCAATGGTTGCCAAAATCGCCGACTTCGAGACGATAATAACGGCGACCGAAGTCGAGGCTCTGATTTTGGAATGCAATCTGATAAAGAAATATCGCCCGCGCTACAATATCAGTCTCAAAGATGATAAAAGTTATCCTTATTTGAAGTTGACGCTTGCCGAAGAATTTCCGCGAATAATTTTGACGCGGCGAGTTATTCAAGACGGCTCGCGCTACTTCGGACCTTATACAAGCGGGCTTGCCGTTAAGGAAACTCTTACGCTGATTAGAAAAATTTTTCCGCTCCGAACGTGCAAGACTTTTGCAAAGCGTCCGTGCCTTGAATTTCATATAAAGCGTTGCCTTGCGCCGTGTGCAAATAAAATTTCACGGGAAGATTATATGCACTTTGTCAAGGACGCCGAGAAATTTTTGGAGGGACGAACCGCGCAGGTTGAACGCGATATTTCAAATCGCATGGTTGAGGCGGCGGAGGCTTTGAATTTTGAATTGGCGGCGCGATTAAGAGATATTTTGTCGGCGATAAGGAAAGTTACGGAGAAACAAAAAATCGTCACTGATTCGGGCGACGCAGACGCAATCGGTTTGGCGCGGCTTAACGGCGAAACTTGCGCACAGATATTTTTTATCAGAGAGGGAAAAGTTACGGGGCGCGAAAATTTTTTACTCAACGGCACCGATGACGAATCGGACGAAAAGATTTTGGCAGAATTTATCAAGCAATATTACAGTCGGGCGCAAATCACGGCGACAGAAATTTTATTGCCCGCGCCATTGGCTGAGGACGATTTGAAAATTTTAAGCGAATGGCTCGGAGCCAAATTAATCGTTCCAAAACGCGGCGTTAAACGTTCGCTTGTCGAAATGGCAACGGAAAATGCAGAGCGGTTTTTGAGGTGTCAGGAGTCAGGGGTTAGGGATAAGGGTGTCGAAGAGCTTAAAGATTTTTTGAACCTGCCGAAACTCCCGCGTCGTATGGAGTGCTTTGACATTTCGCATATACAAGGCGCGGAAACTGTGGCGTCAATGGTTGTTTTTGAAAACGGCTCGCCCGATAAAAAGAGTTATCGTCGCTTTAAAATCCGTTCGACCGAAGGCAAGCCCGATGATTTTTTATCAATGCGCGAAGTCACAAGCCGCAGATATTCTTCAACCGACAATTTGCCCGATTTAATAGTTATCGACGGCGGCATGGGACAATTAAATTCCGCACTGGAAATTATTCGCGGCGCGGGGCATAGTGTGCCCGTCGTGGGGCTTGCCAAGCAATTTGAATTGATTTTTACAGAAGGCTCATCAATCCCCGTAGAATTGCCCAAAGACAGTCAGGCGTTAAAACTCATGCAACGTATTCGCGACGAGGCTCACCGTTTCGCAATCACTTATCACAGAAAATTGAGGCGGGCGCGGAATTTAAAATCGGAATTGGACAACGTGGCGGGCATAGGAGCCAAAAGACGTTCGGAGTTATTCAAAGCATTTGGGACGATGGACAAAATAAAATCGGCAACGGTTGAGGAACTAGCCGCCGTGCCGAGCATGAATAAAACCGTCGCCGAGTCATTAAAAAAATTTTTTGAAGTTCAAGCCGAGTAATTCAGCTGCCCGTCGATAAAAGTTTTCTTTATATTAAATTCGTCGTCAAAGACGGTTATATCCGCCGCCTTGCCGACTTCCAAACTGCCCGTTTTGTCGAAAATACCGAGTTTGACGGCGGGATTTTTTGTTACGAGTTCGACGCCCGCCGCAATGTCCGTTGAAGTGTTCGCGCAGAAATTCTTAAGGACTTCATTCATTTTGGCGACACTGCCCGCTAAAGTTCCGTCTTCGAGTGTGGCGAGGTTGCCTTTGACAAAAACTTTTTGCCCGCCGAGTTCGCTTAAGCCGTCGCCCAAACCGCAAGCCCTTATCGAATCGGTTATCAAAATAATTTCACTGCGCGGCTTGACTTTGGCAACAATCCTCTGCGCGGCGGGGTGAACGTGAACATTATCGGCAATGACTTCGACAATCGCATTTGAATCAAGAGCCGCTCCGACAACGCCCGGTTTTCTGTGATGAAGTCCCGTCTGCGCGTTGAAAAGGTGAGTAATGTGATTTGCGCCGCGAGCAATCGCCGCCATTGCGATTTCATAAGCCGCCGCGCTGTGCCCGATTGAGACGATAATATTTTTTTCTCGGCAACGGTCGATAAAGTCGAAATTAATTTCTTCGGGCGCGACGGTTATAATTTTAATAACGTCCGAGAAATTTTTTATCAGTTCAAAATCGGCGGGGATAATATTTTCCTCAGCCTGTGCGCCCTTGAATTTTTTGCTGATAAAGCCGCCTTCCATGTGCGCTCCGAGAATTTTTGCGCCTTGAGAAAAATTTTTCCCAACGCGAATTCTTTCCAAAGCGCGATAAATTTTTTCAAGCGGCATGGTCATTGTAGTTGGCAAAAAACTTGTGACGCCCGTCGAAGGCAGAAACTCGGCAAATTTTTTCAAAGCGTTGATGTCGTCGTCCATAGTATCGACGCCTGCCGCGCCGTGAATGTGAATATTAATGAAACCCGCCGACACAAAATTATTTTCCGCGTCAATAATCTCTGTATTGTCTTGAGCCTTTCCGATTGAAATAATTTTCTTGTCGAAGTTCAGACAACCCGCGCAGATTTTTCCGTCGGGCAAAATCAATCTTCCGTTTACCAATGACTTCATAAAAATTTCTCCCCTTAAAAGTGATTAACAGGATTTTTCGCAAGCAAGTTGAAATATCTTGCCAAACGGCAGAAAAGTTCTTTATTTTTTTATCGACGCCAATTATAATGTGATAAGGTTTGCAAATACTATTCGAGGTGATTTTTTTCATGGAACATTCTCCGGTAACGACGAACCCGTTGATTATCATGATGATAAATATGACGGTCGTCTTCATTGTGCTTGTATCGCTAATGTATCTGATTAAATTGATTCACTACATTGACCCGACCAAAGAACCGGAAAAACCCGCGCAGGCAGAGGAAGAAGAACCGCTTGTTGCGGTAAAGTCGGAACCTGTACCGGCTCCCGAACCTGAACCCGTCGTTGAAGAAGGAATTTCTCCGGAAATAATAGCGGCAATTTCGGCGGCAATCTCGGCTTACGGTTTCGCGGAACAAGTTAAGGCAGTGCGAATCGTCAATCACGAGGGCACAGCATGGCAAAATTCAATGCGGAATGCGCAATGCGCAATGCGTAACGGAAGGAGATGATTTTGTTTGGAAGCGTTAAATGCATTTTCGGTATCATTGCAGGCGGTTTGGAATGACAGCGGCTTTTCGGCGTTCACAACGGGCAACGGCATTATGATTCTTGTTGGACTTGTACTTTTATACATGGCGTTTGTAAAAGAATTCGAGCCTCTTTTACTCGGACCTATTGCCTTCGGTTGTATCCTCGCAAACTTCCCGAACACGGGCTTTTTCGGTGAAGAAATGAACGTCATGAAGGCAATTAATTACGGTATCACTTATGAAATTTTTCCGCCGTTGATATTCTTGGGAATAGGAGCGATGACGGATTTCAGCCCGTTGCTCGCACGTCCCACGACCTTATTACTTGGAGCGGCGGCACAAATCGGCGTCTTTGTGGCACTGGGCGGCGCGATGGTTGTCGGCTTTAACGTTCACGAGGCGGCGGCAATCGGAATTATCGGCGGCGCGGACGGTCCCACGTCGATTTATCTTTCAACGAAACTTGCGCCTCACTTACTCGGCGCGATTGCGGTTGCGGCTTATTCGTATATGTCGCTTGTCCCGATGATTCAACCGCCGATTATGAAATTCATGACGACACAGGCCGAGCGCGAAATTGTCATGAAAGACTTGCGGCAAGTCACGAAATTTGAACGCGTAGTTTTCCCGATAGTCGCAACAATTTTTATCAGCTTATTACTTCCGCCGATTGCGGCACTTTTGGGCTGTTTAATGCTCGGAAATCTTTTCAGAGAATCGGGCGTTACGGACAGACTTTCCGACACCGCGCAAAATTCGCTGATTAACATAGTGACGATTTTCTTGGGAACGGGCACGGGCATGACGATGAACGCCGAGAGTTTCCTCCGCGCAGATACACTTTTAATAATCGGACTCGGACTTGTCGCATTTATGGGCGGTACTGCAGGCGGTTTAATATTTGGAAAGATTATGTGCAAGATGACGGGCGGAGCGATTAATCCGTTAATCGGCTCGGCGGGCGTCTCGGCAGTACCGATGGCGGCTCGTGTCAGTCAACTCGTCGGCATGAAATCAAAACCGGGCAATTATCTTTTAATGCACGCAATGGGACCGAATGTTGCGGGCGTTATCGGCACGGCGGTTGCGGCGGGCACAATGCTTGCCATGCTGAAATGAATTCTTGCTTGTTAATTCAACCGAACTTCAAGCGTTGTTCGGTTATTTTTTTAATGAAAACCTAACAATCTTTTTTGACTTGACTGTTATAATATAAGGCAAGATTAAGGAAGATTCAAATTCGTTCGATAAATTTTTTGGATAAATTTTTTTGGAGGTGTGGCTCATGAGGGTATTTGCAGGAGGCTGTTCGTTGAAAAAAATGCGATTTAAATTTCTAAGGCTCACGAGACCTTGACCTCCACAAAATCAAGGAAAGGAGATTAATTTTATGATGAACGAATTAAGTTTCGACTTGCAACGATTCAATATCGACACAGTACTTTCGGACAATGCAACACTTGCCGTTACAATCGCCGGCACACCAAAAACTATCAAAGCCGGAACGGATAACAGTGTCAGTGTTTCCGTTATTGGTGATGAAAGCGATGCCTCTGCCGCAGTCGTAAGTATTTCAAATCCGACTCACGATTTTTTTATTGATTCTTCCATAAACAATTCTATAAACAGTTTTCGATATGAAGTAACTGAAGGCAACGGAATTGTTATCTCACTTGGCGGCGGTTCGGCGGCATCAGTCGGTTCCATTGATAACGGCGACATTTTCATAGTAAACAACGAGAAAAAATTCTCCAAAACTGCCGACGGATTTTTTTCCGGCGATGCCAATTCGTCTGTTTATGACAAGATTATTTTAGGCTCTTCGCCTTTGCCTTCCACTTTGGCTTTAACCGGCTCAAGCATACCTTCTGAAGATTTGGAATCAAACTGGTACAAAATTATATCCGTAACCAATGGCAATCTTATCCTTGACAGCGCAGACGATTTTGATTCTTCGGGCTACAAAGGCGTTATCGCCGCCGATACGGGAAACCCGATTGAATTTTATGCTCAGTTATCCAAACGCGAATTGCCGGATCGCGGCTACAGAATCTCATCGATTTCTTCCGCAAGTGAACTGTCAACAATAACTTTTACGGCAAATGTTTTAAGCGGCGGCGTTGTTCTGTCGGGAGATTTCATAGGCTCCACAGGCGTTCTCGCTCCCACCGTAGTTGCTAACGGTGCAACTTTTCATGTAGATAAGTCAAACGGTTATATCTTATTGGCGGCAGGAAAAGATTCTGCAGGAAACGGATTACCGGTCTCCTTAAATTCAAACGCAAAGGGAATATCGCTGATTAGCGGCTCTTTACGAGCTGTTGATGCCGCACAAACAATTTCAACTTCACAATATACCTTGTCCGCTCAAGACGGTGACGGCATAATCATATACAGTGATAAAAACGGTAATGCTACTTTAGACGATATAGACATAGGCGAGAGTTTTTATTTATATGACAAAACCTCTTCTACCGGCATGACTTACACGATGACGAAGATAGGCTTAGTTAATGCCGACGGAGACCTCTTGATAGAATCCGGAACTACAAAAATAAAAAGGCTTAAAGATAGTAAATTAGTTGCTTCTGTTATTGGCAATGCCGACATTCACACGGCGATTGATCCGACCGAAGCAGTTATATCGCTTACCGGCGGCAATACTTTCACGAGCCTTATTGCATATGGAAATGATGCCTGCGCCACTCTTTCCGGTAAAAATAACAGTTATTCGCTCACAACAGATTACTCCGCCTACGACCTCAATTTGGGGAGTTGGCAGGGTATCTCCTTAAAAAGTGCTGCAACGCTTTCTGTGGACGAAAAATTTATCAGTTCCGGAACAAGCCCGTTGGAATTTCAGGTATGTGGAAATACTTTT
>JAFZIQ010000086.1 GCA_017554285.1 Selenomonadaceae bacterium | reverse complement strand
TCCCATAATGCGCTTGTAAGCCTCAACGCCCGGTTGATTGAAAGCGTCAATGTTCAAAAGTTCGCCTTCATAAGCAACCGACATTGCAAGCAAGTACATTAATTCGCCGAGATGATATTCGTTGACTTCGGGGAGCGTGAAGCAAGCGTTGAAACGTTTATTGGACTTGAGAGCGTCGGCGTTCGATTGACGCGCAACTTCGAGAGCGTCGCCCATTTTTACGCCCGAAATGTCCGCGAGTTTCTTGACGGTCGGGAAAATGTTCGGGATAACTAAATCGTTTTCCCACTTCGCAACCTTAACGAATTGGACGACTTTATCAAGCGTGCCTTCTTGATGTTGTTGGGTCTGCGAATGCATATCGGTTGTACCGACTGCAACAAGCGGCGTGCGACCTTCGCAAACTTCCTCGCCGTCTTTGCTCCATTGCTTGCCGAGCGATTCAGCCAACAGTTGGATATACCATTCGGACAAGGACTTAAGATAATCACCGTAAGGCATGAGGACTTCGATATTGCGCCCGTGTTTCTTGTAAGCCGCAACCTTCAAAGCCGCATTGAGCATGGCGGGATTCTGCCAGATGTCATCGTTTTGGCAAGCTTTATCCATGTCTTGTGCGCCTTGCAGGAATTTTTCAATGTCCATGCCGATAACAGCCGCCGTCGAAAGACCGACTTCGCAGAATACCGTAAAACGTCCGCCGACGCCGTCGGGAACAGCAAAGCATTCCCAGCCGTTATCAACCGCGATTTGTTTAAGGAGAGTCTTTTTCTCCATATTGGGATCCGTTACGGCAACGATTTCGACTTCGATATTCTCATCTTTCTTGAGTGCGTCGAGGATAACCATAAAATTACTCATGGTGTCGAGAGTGCCGCCGCTCTTGGAAATGCAAATCAGCATAACCTTATATTTGCCGCCTTTATTCGCCGCCATAGCTTTAAGGTGATTGATAATGTCGCCGGTTCTGCGCGGGTCGATATTTTGTCCGCTGAAATAGACTTTCGGCAAGCCTTTGCGCTGTTCGGTCGTCCACGTGTTCCAGAATTCGCCGCAGAAAATATCAAACAAAACTTTATTGCCCAAGAACGAGCCGCCGATACCGAGCGAAACAACCGCGTCAACGTTGTTGCGGATTTTCTCGGTGAAGTCGTGCAGTCTCTGAATGCTGGCGGGGCTGTTGAGATTGAGTTTGCCGTTTTCTTCGGTGATGTAGGGGAGTTTGGAGAAATAAACTTTTTCGGGGTTGCCGTCTTTGCTGAGGTGAGCTTTGATAAAGCCCGTCTCGCGCATAACTTTCATAGCCTCATGTGCTTTCTTGAGGTCTTCGGCGTAGCTGTCGAGGTCGGCTTGAGTAACTTTGCCTTCGCCAAAAAGATTATCGTAGTCGAAACTGAAACCGGATTTTAAAGTAAGAGCCATTAAAAATTCTTCCTTTCAATTTCCAAAGCCATTAACCATTAACCTTACCCTTTTAAGCTTTTAGCTGTCAGCTTTCAGCTTTCAGAAAAACCTTAACCCTAAAAGCTCAAAGCTCTAAGCTTAAAGCTAAAAAATTACACAACTGACGCGACGATTTCTCCTGCCTCTTTCTGGATTTGAGCAAGATGATCTGCGCTGACGAAACTTTCTGCGTAGACTTTGCACATATCCTCAGTACCCGACGGACGAGCCGCGAACCAGCCTTTATCGGTGACGACTTTCAAGCCGCCGATAGATGCGCCGTTGCCGGGAGCCTTTGTGAATTTGCCGGTAATCTTCGCGCCTGCGAGAGTATCAGCCTTGAGATTTTCGGGAGCCAATTTGCCGAGCGCGGCTTTTTGTTCGGGCGTCGCGGGAGTATCTTTACGAGCATAATAGAAAATGCCGTGTTTGTCGGTAAGTTCTTTATGATGTTCGGAAGGATTCTTGCCTGTCTTTGCAGTGATTTCGATTGCGAGCAAGTCCATAATAATACCGTCTTTATCAGTCGTCCAAACACTTGCGTCTTTGCAGAGGAACGACGCGCCCGCAGATTCTTCGCCGCCGAAGCCCATAGAGCCGTCAAACAATCCGTCAACGAACCACTTAAAGCCGACGGGAACTTCGCAAAGCTTACGTCCGATTTCTTCCGCGACTTTATCAATCAGCGAGCTGGAGACGAGAGTTTTACCAATCATGGCGTCTTTGCTCCAACCGTCGCGGTGAGTGAACAGATATTTAATTGCGACGGCAAGATAATGATTCGGATTCATCAAGCCTTGCGGAGTAACAATGCCGTGACGGTCGTAATCGGTATCGTTGCCGAATGCAATATCGTATTTGTCTTTCATCTGGATAAGATTTGCCATTGCGAAGGGTGACGAGCAGTCCATACGGATTTTCCCGTCATGGTCGGGCGGCATGAATTTAAAAGTATAATCGATTTCGGGATTGACGACGACAATCGGCTTTTTAATTCCGTAGACTTCGTTGATTAAATCCCAGTAGAAAATGCCGGAGCCGCCGAGCGGATCTGCACCGACATTCAAGCCACTGTTGACAACGGCGTCCATATCGATAACGCGGCTGAGACCTTCGACGTAG
>JAFZIQ010000085.1 GCA_017554285.1 Selenomonadaceae bacterium | reverse complement strand
GCCTGTTGTATTCTGCGAGCCGTCAATTATTTCAACCGCGTCAGAGTCTGCCTGATATTCCTGCAAATCTTCCGTGAGGATAATTTTTTTCTCGCCATGCAGATTGATGATTACGCCTTCCGCCTTGTAAGTATTGCCGGAGATTGATGCAATATCTTTATTGTTTGATCCGACAATTTTTATAGCCGTCCCTAAATCCACACTGTCTTTAATTTTGATTGAGCCGTTGCCGACCTTAAATACAACGTCACTGCCTTTAACATTCGCTTCCAGCTCCGAATCGTCGGCAATTTTTATTTTGTCTTTCTTGCCGAAGCCGGAAATTATATCTTTGCCGTCACCCGATTTGTAAATAAAAGTATTGCCGTCCCCGCTACCGCTGAGAGTAATATTATCATTTCCTTTGCCGCCGATGATTGAAACGTTGGAGGCGCGTTATTAGTAATTTTATCTTTACCTTCCCCCCCGCTTATCTCGACATTTTTAGCGTTATTTAAAATGGAATCGTTGCCGCCGCCGAGTTCAGCCAAAGTTACGCCTTCGCCCGCAGGTGCGTAAATGATTTGGTTATTTGAGAGAGTATATCCTTCGGTCGCCGAAACTTTTTTATAAGCGTAATTCGCGCCGCTGATTGTCCATGAATTCGTTTCTACAGGCGTTGTTTGTGTAAATACGATATTACTGTCTGAAATCTTGCTCACCGCGCCGATTAATGAAATTTGCCCGTCGCCGACAGTAATAATGACATCAGAACCGCTTATTGCCGTTGAATACGAGTCGCCAGAAATGCTCAGCGTCGAATCTGTGCGGAATCCATAAATAATATCATTACAATCGCCAGAGTTGTAAATTATCACATTTTCTTTCGAGCCCAATGAGTATAAACTAATTGAATCGTCACCTTCGCCGGTGTTGATTGTGACGTTAGAACCGCCGTCGTGAAAAGAATCAGACCATTCGCCGCCATTTTGAATGAAATCGTCGCCGCTCGTGCCGCTGAGCAGTGTATTTGATAGTGTATTGTTAATTTCAGCCATAAAAATCGCCTCCGTTCGATAAAAGCCAATTTATTTTTAAAAATTTTTATAGTTTATTATACGTGATTAGAGAAAATTGCGCAATATTAAACGTTAAATCGATTGACAAAAATTTTTTATTACAAAAGTAAAAAATCAGTCCGGTATTTGCGAAAAAATTTTTCTCATAAGTTGATAGATAATCTGTGGCTTGAAATTATTTTAAGAGTGTGTTAGATTAAATGCGGATTGAAAAATTTCTTTGGAGGCTTATTATCATGGCAGTAAGTTTGAAAAAGGGTCAGAAAGTTGATCTCACGAAAACAAATCCCGGTTTGAAGGAAATTTTAATCGGACTCGGCTGGGATACCAACAAATACGACGGCGGAAAAGATTTCGATTTGGATTCCTCAGTCTTTATGCTCGGTGCGAACGGAAAAGTTGCAAGTGACGACGATTTTGTTTTCTACGGCAACCTCAAGCATAAGAGCGGCTCGGTCGAACATCTCGGCGATAACTTGACGGGCGCGGGCGAAGGCGACGATGAACAAATTAAAATCGACCTCAGCAAAGTTCCCGCAGAAGTCGAGAAGATTGATTTCACGGTTACTATTTACGAGGCTGAAGAGCGCAAACAAAACTTCGGGCAAGTCGAAAATGCTTTTATTCGCGTTATGGACGCCACGAATAATAAGGAGCTTATCCGTTACGATTTGGGCGAAGATTTCTCGATTGAGACGGCAATTGTTATCGGCGAACTCTATCGCAACAAAGGCGAATGGAAATTCAATGCTATCGGCTCCGGTTTCAGCGGCGGACTTGCGGCACTCGGCAGAAACTACGGTGTAAACGTGTAAACTGCAATTCGTAATTGATAATGCGTAATGCGTAATAAAAAATCATTGCGCATTGCGCATTTCGCATTTCTGATTGCTTTTTGAAAGGAGTATATAAAATGGCTGTCAATCTTCAAAAGGGACAAAAAGTTTCACTCAAAAAATCTAACGGTAAAAAGCTTACTCGCCTTATGGTCGGGCTTGGCTGGGATGCCGCCGAACAAAAAAGCGGTGGCGGTTTCTTCAGTAATCTCTTTGGCAGCGGCAAGAAAAATATCGACTGCGATGCCTCCGTTTTCATTTGTCAGGGCGGCAAATTTGTCGACAAAGAAGACCTTGTTTATTTCGGCAATCTCGAACATAAAAGTAAAGCCGTTAAACATATGGGCGACAACTTAACGGGCGAAGGTGAAGGCGACGACGAACAAATTTTTATCGACCTCGACAAATTACCGAGCCAATACGATAAATTAATTTTTGTCGTCAACATTTATAAAGCCGTTGAGCGTAAACAACATTTCGGCATGATTAAGAATGCGTTTATCAGAATCATTGATGACGAAACTCGTGAGGAGCTTTGTCGTTTCAATCTCAGCGATGATTACAGCAATATGCTTTCGATGATTGCGGGCGAAGTTTATCGTTACAAAGACGAATGGAAATTTAATGCGGTCGGCTCCGGCACAACGGATACCGGTCTCAGCACTTTAGCACAAAGATTCGCTTAATGCGATTAGAAAAGTTTAGAAAGTCTCGTCAATCAGACGTTGCAAGATTTTAAAATTGTTATTGTCGACGATTGCTCAACGGATAATTCCTGCGCGGTCGTCGGAAATTTTTTCGTGACGTTTGGTGAGCGATTTGAGAGGAGCTTAAACCGATATGAAAAAATTTCTTGCAATAATAATCGCGGCGTTGTTTTTGGTGTCGACTCCGGCAAGCGCAGAAACTCAACAGACAGGCAGCTCGGATACTTCGGCATTTGCCCTGAACGATAACATAGAAAAATTTTATGTCACTCTTCCCAAAGCTAAAGGCAATTACAAAAGTCGTTTGCGTCCGATTTTGATTGAAGGCGCAATGAACACCGAGACCGAAATTTTAGTTCGCGCCTTGAAAAATCCTGTGGCATATCGTGATTTTAATTATCTTTTCGTCGCGGGTACTTATAAAAATTATCCCGTTGTGATTGCGCGTACCGAAATAGGAATGGCTAATGCGGCGGCGTCAACGGCTTTGGCGATAAAAAAATTTAATCCCATTGCTGTTATAAATCAAGGCACGGCGGGCGGTCACGACTCCGCGCTGAAAATCGGCGACATTGTAATTGGCGAGAAGAGTATCGACTTTACTGCGATTAAAACTGCTTATTCGGCAGCGGGCGCAGGTTCTGATCTTACTAATCAGGAAATGCTCGGCACTTACGCTTACGACGCGGCAAGCGGTAAATTTGAGTCGTACAAAGAATTTTTCGCCGACGCGACCTTACTCAAAGTTGCAAAGGAAGTCGCCGCTTCTCACAAAGAATTTAACGCTGTACTTGGAACAATTTCAACAGCTAATTCTTGGCTGAACAACATCGACTATATAAATTTCTTACACGAAACTTACGGCTCAAGTTGCGAAGAAATGGAGACTAATATTGCCGCGCAGATTTGTCACACGGCGGGCATTCCTTTTATTGGTATTCGCGTCCTCTCGGATAACATTATTCACAACAGTGACTACGTTCCCGAATCCGCGATTACTTGTCAAGAGTTTGTATTGCTCGTTGTGGAGGATTATATTAACAGCATGTCGGAAAAATAATTTGGAGGTTTTAAATTGAAGATAACAGGTTTAACTGATGCCCAAGTTCAAGAGGCTAAGGCGAAGTTCGGCGACAACAGCATAACCGAACAAGCTCGCGAAGGTTTCTGGGAAAAACTCAAGGGCAATTTTGATGACCCGATAATAAAAATTTTACTCTTCGCGCTTGCGCTGAACGTTTTCTTTGCGTTCATGGGTAAGGCGGAGTGGTATGAGTCGGTCGGTATTGCAATAGCGGTTTTGTTGGCTACTATGGTATCAACTTTTTCCGAGTATAAAAATGAAAGTGCGTTTCAAAAATTACAGGGCGAGGCGTCGCTGATAAAGTGCAAAGTCTATCGCAACGGCGCAGTTACCGAAATTCCGATTAACGAAATAACAATGGGCGATTGCGTCATGTTGCAGACGGGCGATAAAATTCCTGCCGACGGCGTAATTATTGACGGTTCGATTCAAGTTGACCAGTCTATTTTGAACGGCGAGGCTAAGGAAGAAACTAAAACTCCCGCGCCCGACGCCGCTACCGACGCCGAATCTGCCGAGAGTCAAGATTTTCTCAATCCGCATAAAGTTTTCCGTGCAGCAGTCGTAGCGGGCGGCAATGCCGTTATGCGCACGGTTACACTCGGCGACAATACCGTTTACGGAAAAATTGCGGGCGAGTTGCAAATTGATGAAGACCGCGATACTCCGCTTAAATTAAAACTTACCGACCTTGCCGGGCAAATTTCCAAGTTTGGTTATATCGGCGGTGTGGCGATTGCCGTTGCGTTCATGTTCGAGCGAATTGTCATTCAAAATAATTTCGACGGCGCGTTGATGGCGGCTTATTGTGCCGATTGGATGAACGTTTTAAACAGTCTCGTTGAAGCGGTTATGCTTGCCGTTATAATTATCGTTATGGCGGTGCCGGAAGGTTTGCCGTTGATGATTGCCATTGTCTCCGCGCAGAATATGGGCAAGATGTTAAAGGACAACGTTCTTGTCCGTAAAATTTCGGGTATTGAGACGGCGGGCAGTTTAAATCTTTTATTCAGCGACAAGACGGGCACGATTACCAAAGGTTTGCTTGAAGTTGTCACGTTCCTTGACGGCACGGCGACTTTCACGGACAGTTTTGACAAGCTCAGTCAAAAAATTCAATCGCTGGTTTCGTTGTCTGTCAGATTCAATAATGGCGCAGTCATCACCGGTGATAAAATTGTCGGCGGCAACATGACGGACAGAGCTTTACTGGGATTTTTAATCGGCAAGGACAATCCGCCCGATGTCAAAGTCGGCGATACTGTTCCTTTTGACAGCGCGAAGAAATATTCTATGGCAAAAGTCAGCGGCGATTATAATTTATGGCTGATAAAGGGTGCGCCCGAACGTTTGCTTGACAAATGCAGTTACTACTACGACAGCAACGGGCAAAAGCAAAAACTTGATTCGACCGCGCAGATTAATGCAAAGATTGACGAGCTTGCAAATCGTGCAATAAGGACACTTGCGCTTGTTACTTATGACGGAGAAGTTACGGACGGAAACATTCCCGACAGCGGCTTAACTTTCGTAGGTGTAACGGGTATTCGCGATGACGTTCGCCCCGATGCGATTAAGGCTATCGAGCAAGTTCACAGTGCCGGCGTTCAAGTTGTCATGATTACCGGCGACCGCAAAGAGACCGCGCAGGCGATTGCTAAGGAAGCAGGCTTGATTGAGATTGACGATGCGATTGTTATAACGAGTGCCGAACTCAACGCAATGAGTGACGACGAAGTTAAGCAAAAGCTCCCGAAAATTCGCGTTATCGCTCGCGCCTTGCCGACGGATAAAAGCCGTTTGGTGCGGCTCGCGCAGGAATTGAATTTGGTTGTCGGCATGACGGGCGACGGCGTAAACGATTCGCCCGCGCTCAAAAAGGCTGATGTCGGCTTTGCAATGGGCGGCGGCACCGAAGTTGCCAAAGAGGCGAGCGAAATTGTTATCCTTGACGACAACTTTAAATCTATAGGTCGCGCAATCCTTTATGGCAGAACCATATACAACAACATTAGAAAATTTTTGATACTACAGCTTGTGATAAACGTTGGAGCCGTTTTGATTTCGTTTGTATGTCCGCTAATCGGCTTGGAAAATCCTTTGACAATTGTTCAAATTTTGTGGTTAAATATAATAATGGACACAGGGGCCGCTCTCGCTTTGGGCGGTGAACCCGCGCTCGACCGTTATATGGACGAAAAGCCAAAGAGACGCGATGAAAAAATAGTTAGCCCCTATATGATTTCGGCGATTTCTACCGGAGCTGTGTGGAGTTTCGTTATGGGTTTGATAATTTTACTCAGCGACTTTTCGCATTCATATTTCCGCGACGATACTGCTCTCATGACGGCGTACTTTACTTGGTTTGTATTTTTGTCCGTATTTAATTCACTGAACGCTCGTACAAACAGAATTAATATCTTTGAGCATATTAAAGAAAATCCGGGATTTATAAGCGTAATGGGTTTAGTCGTTATCGTTCAGATTATTATGACAGAATTTGGCGATGTGATTATGAGATGTTTTGGACTCACAGCTGGCGAATGGGCTTTCGTCTTGTTAATGGCAGTAACCATAATTCCCATTGACATGATTCGTAAGTTAATTACCGGCTCTAACAAATAAATCATTCTTCACGTGCCAATAAATATTCTGAAGGCTTGCCGAAAATCTCGGTGAGCTTTTCTTTTTCTCTGTCCATAAAACTGAGTTTGCCGCGCATTTTGCGACCAATGGAATTTTTTTCCGATCCCATCAACTCCGCGAGCTTGGCATATGAAAGTTGGCGAGCCTCCAATTCGGCTTTCAAATTCTTATAGGGACTTTTACCGCGATTTTTCGCTGAAGATTTAACGTAGCCGCCGTCGTCGTCGCGCTGAAACAAATAATCGATTGGCTTATCGAAGAATTCTGCGAGCTTGGCTTTGTCGTTTTCCGTGAAATTTTTTCTGCCGTGCATCTTTTCGGAGACAGTTGCGCTTTGTATGCCAAGAAATTTTGAAATGTTAGTATATGTGAGTTGGCGATTGTCGATTTCGTTCAGCAAATTTTTGAATGGAGTTTCGCCGCGATTCTTTACCGAAATTTTGACGCAGGTTGTTTGCGGTCGCTCTGTTCCGTAGACATGATTTTTATCACCGCTCCGCGATTCCGACATTTTGTCTCGTGTTTCGTCTTTAAGAGGTTTACCTTTTTTAGATTCAGAGATATGCTTGCAATGTTCCGCAGATCTTTTCTTTCCCGTGAGTGATATAGAGATGCTGGCGCAGGTTCCATACGAGCGTTTTTTACCAAGATGAGCCGCTCCAATATTTGCGCAATGTTTCGGCGAGAGTTTCCTTCCTTTGAGTGCTGCCGATAAATTTGCACAGTGTTGGGGCGTCCGTTTTTTGCCGGTGAGTGCCGCAGAAACGCTTGCGCACATTTCGTTAGTCCAGCCGACTACTCCGTCGCCGCCGTCAGTGAGATTGTAGCCGTTCGGATATTTGGTATCGCGATACTTAATGAAATGACATTCCCAATAATCCAGTTCCTCTTTGCTGTAACAGACTTTCAGAATCACTTTTACGAACATATCTTCGCCGTGAGCTTGAATAGCGTTGCTGATATACGTGTTCTTTTTGCTTTTCGCGTGTTGTTTGAAGCGAACTTCGAGCGAGCGAGTTGTCTGCCCGACGTACTCGAAATCGTTCGTGCCGTCGATTAGCAGGTAGATTATTCCGTAGATTTTCTTTTCCATAAGGATTCCGCCTTTCGTTTGACTTCAAAGCGCGAGCGTGTTAAAATCAAAATGCTTTATCGGCTCTGCCTTGTTGGGTTGATTTTATGTACGATTCAATTCTAACATTGCAGAGTTTTTTCGTCAATGTTAAAAGGATATTTTGCGGACATGAAGAAAAAGTTCCGTCGAAGTATCCCATATTTTTTATTCGAGGAGTTTATTAATGGATAAGACTTTCCCGAAAGTCTCCGTGATTATTCCCGTCTACAATGCGGAAAAATATTTAAGTGTTTGCTTGGAAAGTATTTTGATTCAGACGCTGACAGATTTTGAAGTTATATTGGTCGATGATTGCTCAACAGATAACAGCCTTGCTATTGCCGAGAGTTACCTTGAAAGATTCGGCGGACGCTTGAAGATTTTAACGCTTGATGAAAATACGGGCAGTGGAGCCGTTCCGAGAAATGTCGGCTTGGAATTTTCTCGCGGCAAATATATTTGTTTTATCGATGATGATGATTTCATTATAGACATTGCACTAGAGACGCTTTACGATTTCGCGGAGAATTATCAAACGGATATGGTTTGTATGGAAAAAGCATTTTCTTGCGACGAAGAGCCTGTTCCAACGAAGCCTTTAAATGAAATAGGGCTTATCCCGCCGCATTTTTTCACGAAGGAGCCGTTACTTGAAGCAGGCGAACTTACTTCCGAACGTTTGGAAAAATTTTTACGATTATCATTCGGATTTCCGCCTTGGACAAAATTTTTAAGGCGCGATTTCCTGCTTGAGAACAAAATTTGTCTTCCGGAAATGAAAGTCGGCGATGATTTAATTTGGACGTTTGAATTGATCTGCAGAGCAAAAAGGATTCTGCGCGTCCCGAATATTCTTTACGTCTACCGAACAAATTCGCAATCTGTAATGCAGAAGAAACGTTCACCGGAACAAGAATTGCGTCATTGGACAAATCCTCTGATAATCGGTATAGATTACCTCAACGATTTCATGAACGGCTTGGAAATTTTCAGCCGCGCAGATAATCTTCGCCTTTACGTTTTGAATTTCTTTGCGAAGATACAATTTGATTTTATGGCGACGGCATTTAAAAATTTGGAACGCCACGAGGCATATAAAATTTTTATTGAGGAATTTTCCGAGAGTAAAGGCGACCATACCGCACTGATTTCTTACCTGTTATTGATGACGAATCTTTATCGAAATGAGCTGAGCAAATGAAAGTTTCCGTGATTATCCCGATGTACAATGCGGAAAAATATTTGAGTGTGTGCTTGGAAAGTATCTTGATTCAGACAATGCAAGACTTTGAAGTTATAATAGTTGATGATTGTTCGACCGATAACAGCGTAGCGATTGCCAAAAGTTATGCTCCGAAATTCGGCGGACGTTTGAAACTTTTTTCTCTGTCTGAGAATACGGGAACACCCGGCTTGCCGCGCAATGTCGGGCTTGAATATGCTTGCGGGAAATATATTTACTTCGCAGACAGCGATGATTTGATTGTCGACAATGCGCTGGAAAAACTTTTCAACTATGCTGAAGAATATCAAGCCGATGTAGTTTACACGGACGCAGGTTTTACTTGCGGTGCGGAACCTGTTCCCGAAAATCTTCAATTTATATCGTATAAATCCGAAGGAGATATGCCGACTTTTGAGACCGAAAATCTTGCCGAGCGCATAGAAAAATTTTTAAGATTTGAATTTGAGTGGGTAACGTGGCTGAAATTTTCGCGCCGTGATTTTTTGGTCGACAACAACATAAATTTTCCTGCGGCTAAAACTTCTGAGGACGGCATTTGGACATTCAAAATCCTTTGTACGGCTAAAAAATTTTTGCGTGTTCACGAGCCTTTTTACATTCAAAGGTTCAACAAGAATTCAATCACTCGAAGCAATCGTTCGCTTGAAGATTGGATAATTCTTCATACAAGTTCGCTGATAAATAATATTGAGGCTCTTGACGAATTCATGAACCGACATGAGTTTTTCAAAAAAAATCCTGAAATTCGCCTTAAAATGCTTGACTATTTTATAAGCGTGGCTCTCCGACAAATATCACTCGTAAAAAATAAGTTGACTTCAGCCGAACTTTACGAAATATTTCTGCGCGAGGTATCCAAAATTTCTTCGCCTGCACTGACCGCTTATCTTTTCCTTATAGCAAAATCTTATCGAGATGAGATGACTGAATGAAAATTTCCGTGATTATCCCCGTTTTTAATGCGGAAAATTATCTGCGCGAGTGCCTTGAAAGTATTTTGATTCAGACGTTGACGGATTTTGAAGTTATATTGGTTGATGATTGCTCGACAGACTCAAGCTTTGCGATAGCCGAGAGTTATCTTGAGAAATTCGGCGGGCGATTAAAAATTATTTCTCTGCCGATTAATACGGGAAATGCTTCCGAACCACGCAATACGGGCTTGAAATTTTCTCGCGGCGAATATATTTTTTTCATGGATAATGATGATTTGATTGTCGATAATGCGCTGGAAACGCTTTACAATTTTGCAGTTACTTATCAAACCGATGTTGTTTACATGAATCAAGGATTTCTGTTAAACGGAGGAATCTGCGCGGAGGCTTTTTGGGATAAAAGCAATCTGAAATTAGACAAACCGAAACTCGAATCCGAAAGTATCTCCGAACGTATAGAAAATTTTTTGAAGACAGGTTACGGTTGGGCTCCTTGGACAAAATTTCTGCGTCGTGATTTCCTCATCGCCAATAAAATCAAATTCCCGTATGTCAAAATTTCCGAAGATGTTCTGTGGACTTTTAAAGTTATCTGTCTTGCCAAAAATCTTCTGCGTGTCCCGAATCAGCTTTATATTTATCGTTCGGCAGAAAATTCTTGGTCGCACGTTAAGCGAACGCCGTCCGATGAAATAAAATTTTGGCTTGACCCGCTGATTAAAGGTCTGGATTATCTTGATGATTTTATGAACGAGATTAATTTTTTCGCGCAGAATCCTAATTATCGCTTTGACGTAACAAACTTTTTTGTTAAAATGCAAATTGCAGGAATGTTGGGCGCGTTGAAGAATTTAAATCGTTATGAACTCTACGAAATCATTCGCCGCGAGTTTAACGGCAAACATGCCGCATTGATTGCCAATTTGTTCGTCGTAATGAATTTCTATCGCGATAAATTCTTGGAGGTGAGATAATGCAACTGAGTAAAGGACAGAAAATCCCGCTCAAAGAAAATTTCTTGACAATTAAATTTGAACGACCGAGTTCCGCACTTGAAATTGACGTTGCGGCTTTTCTGACTCAAGCGAACGGCAAAGTTGCGGGCGATGAAGATTTTGTTTTCTACGGCAATCCGAAACACAATTCGGGCGGCGTCACTCATAACGACGACGATTCAATCGATATTGCCTTAGATAAGATTCCACGTCACGTTGAAAAAATTTCTTTGACTGCCACGATTTACGAAGCCGAAAAACGCAGGCAAAGTTTCAGCATGATTCGCAACGCGATTCTAAAAATTTTTGGCGGACAAAATGAAATTGCAACCTTCCCGCTTGAAAATTTCACTGTTGAAACAGCGATTGTGCTTGGTGAAGTTTATCGCTATAAAGGTTCGTGGAAATTCAATGCCACAGGCGCAGGATTCAGCGGCGGTTTGGCGGCTCTCTGTAATAATTTCGGTATCGAAGTCAAAGACGTTGCTCCGCCTCCGCCGCCCGAACCACCTAAGCCGAAAATTAACACTCAACGCGAAAAATCTTCCTCTCAACGTGAAAAAATTAAAATCCCGCCGCCTCCGACTCATGAAGAGACGCCGCAACCTAAAAAAGTTGAACTTCGCAAGGGGCAAAAGGTCAGCCTCGTTAAAAAAGGCAAAGAACTTGGCGAAATCGTCATAAATCTTAACTGGAGTCAGCCGCCGCAGAAAACGGGATTCTTCAGCCGCTTTACGAATAAAGGCATTGATTTAGACCTTGCTTGCCTGTTTGAACTCAAGGACGGCAGTATCGGTGCCATTCAAGCTTTGGGAAATCATTTCGGAGATTTAAATCATCCACCTTATATTGCTTTGGACGGCGACGACAGAACAGGCGCGATTGCGGCAGGCGAAACCATTCGTGTTAATGGCAAATACACGGATAGAATTCGCAGGATTTTAATTTATACGTTCATTTACGAGGGCGCGGCGAATTGGGAAGAGGCTAAAGGCGTTGTCACTGTGAATTGTCCCGGCAGTCCCGAACTTATTGTTCGCATGGACGAATACGGCTCCCGCAAGCATACCTGCGCGATAGCTCTTTTGGAAAATGTGGGCGGGACGTTCAGCGTCGAGAAAGTTGTTGATTTCTTCGACGATTCCGAGCAAATGGATCATGCGTTCGATTGGGGTTTGCGTTGGACGGTCGGACGCAAGGATTAAAAATAAATTTTAAGTGAAGCTAGCAATGCGCACGCGTTGCGTACCGGCGCGGCGAATAAGTTCAATTTGTCGGACGGCACGGCGCGTCTGCTGTTTGCTACTTTTTAAAAGTAGGGAGGAATTTTTATGGCTATCAGTTTGCAAAAGGGTCAGAAAGTCGATTTGACGAAGGGCAATCCCAGTTTGAAGAAACTTTTAATCGGACTCGGCTGGGATACCAACAAATATGACGGCGGTTACGATTTCGACTTGGACGCGGCGGCATTTCTTTTGGGCGCGAGCGGCAAAGTCAATAGCGATGACGATTTTGTTTTTTATAACAACCTCAAGCATAAGAGCGGCGCGGTTGAACACATGGGCGACAACTTAACGGGCGCGGGCGAGGGCGACGACGAAGAAATTAAAGTCGACCTCAGCAAAGTTCCCGCCAACGTCGAGAAAATTGATTTTACCGTTACGATTTACGACGCCGATACTCGCAAGCAAAAATTCGGGCAAGTCGAGAATGCTTATATTCGCGTAGTCGATGACGAGACGGGAAGAGAATTAATCCGTTATGATTTGGGCGAAGATTTTTCGATTGAGACGGCTGTTGTTGTCGGAGAAATTTATCGCAACAAAGGCGAATGGAAATTTAATGCTATCGGTTCGGGCTGGAGCGGCGGTCTTGCCGCTCTCGGCAGAAATTACGGCGTCAACGTCTAATCAATAGTCAAATTCCCATATATTGGAATTGTAACTTTGCAATTCAAAACCGATAAAATTTTTGAGTTTGAGACTTCAAAATAAGTTTCAAACTCTTTTTTGTGTTATAATCGCTTTGAAAGGAGATTTTGGCTTTGAAAATATTTTTTTCTGCCGGTGAAGCTTCCGGAGACGTTCACGGCGCGTCTTTGGCTTATGAAATTAAAAAAATTTCTCCAACGACTGAACTTTTAGGGTTTGGAGGAAATTTAATGGAAGATGCGGGCGTCAAAATAGTTCGCAACTATAAAGATTATAATGTTATGGGCGTCGTTGAGGTTTTGAAGAATATTCGCAAGATTTTTCAGCTTTTGGACGACTTAACGGAGATTATTCGCGCAGAAAAGCCGGATTTACTTGTCCTAATTGATTATCCCGATTTTAACTGGCGTTTGGCTCGTCGTGTTAAGAAATTCGGCGTAAAAATTCTGTCATACATTCCGCCGAGTGCTTGGGCATGGCGAAAAGGTCGTGCTAAAGACTGCGCTGCTGTTGCTGACATTTTTATAGCAATTTTCCCGTTCGAGTTGCCCGTTTATCAAGAAGCGGGAGCTAAAATTTATTTTTTGGGCAATCCGCTTGTCGATACTGTTAAGCCTTCAATGTCTGCAGACGAATCACGCAAATTTTTCAATGTAAATAAATCGGAGCGCGTAATTTTACTTATGCCCGGTTCTCGAAAGCAGGAAATTAAACTTTTACTGCCCGAAATGCTAGCCGCTGTCAAACTTTTATCCGATAAATCTTTTAAATTCTTTTTACCCGTCGCCGACAGCGTAGAAAATCTTATAAACATTGACGGATTCGATATAACATTGGTAAAATCGGATTACAGATATGATTTGATGAACATTGCGGACGCGGCGATAGCAACTTCGGGAACTGTCGTATTGGAGGCGGCACTTTTGGGCTTACCGAGCGTCGTTTTATACAAAATGGCTCCACTGAATTACTTCATAGGCAAGTTATTGGTCGATATAAAATATTTCAGCCTGCCGAATATCTTAGCCGGCGAAAAAATCTTGCCAGAACTCCTTCAAGACGAAGTAACGGCGGAAAAAATATCGTCTGAAGTGCTTAAAACTCTTGAGAATCGGAAAATAATTGTCGATAAACTAAAAAATGCCTGCGCGAAACTCGGAGAACACGGCGCGGCAAGTCGAGTGGCTAAAAAAATATTGGAAACGGCAGGTGACAAATTATGATATTTGATTTACAATCATTTGCAGAGGAGGCAATAGAAAATCAAACT
Organism: Selenomonadaceae bacterium; assembly: GCA_017554285.1. Classification (GTDB taxonomy): domain Bacteria; phylum Bacillota; class Negativicutes; order Selenomonadales; family Selenomonadaceae; genus Quinella. Next base: position 3,424 of record JAFZIQ010000085.1, on the reverse strand, counting down.
TCAAACCAACTTCGCAAGGGTATTCGATCCTTGAAAAAGGAAATCGAAGAACATCTTTTGAAGATTGAAAATCCGGAGGAAAATTGTAAAGATTGGAATTTGAGAGACGAACGTGCCAAGAAAGGTTTAATCAGGCATTGGAATCATGAAATCAAAAAATTTTCCGAATCAATTCAAAATCGTATTGATGAATTGGAGAAAAGAGGAGAAAAACCATGAGTGAACAACTTAACGTCAGTCAAATGAAGTACATAATCGGCAGCGTAATGGAATATGCCTATGAAGCTCGCGAAGAGGCAATAAAAAATCCCGACTCTTTTGAACAAGGTCGAAGTTTGGCTTATTACGAGGTTTTGAATACAATTTATAATCGTCTGTATATTTGCGAACAAGACCCAAAGGATTTCGGTTACTCTGAAGATTGGGAACGAAAATTTTTGTCCAATGAAGAACTATAAGAGACTTTTAGCGTATATCAAGCCGTATTTGGGGCTATTTGGGCTGGCGGTAGTGTGTATAATCTGCGCGTCGGGCGCGAATTTATATTTACCGTGGATAATCAAGGATATGATTGATAAAGTGCTCGCCGAACGAGATATGGCAATGTTGAATTTTATATCGGTGAGTATAGTAGTCGTCTTCGCGTTCAGAGGATTTTTTTACTATTGGCAATCGTATTTGGTATCATATATCGGGCAAAGAGTAGTTGTGGACGTTCGGGAAGTCATGTTCAGGAAATTTCAGCGAATGCCAATGTCATATTTTGATAAACACCAAACGGGCGAGACAATGAGCTATTTAACAAACGATGTCGGAGCAATTCAATCTGCATTGGTGGATAATTTAATAGAAATGTTCACGGAAGGCGCGATTTTAATAGGTTCAATCGGAATGATGTTGTATCTGGATTGGAAATTGACGCTTTTGACGTTGATAACGGTGCCTTTAGTCGGTTCGGCAATGAGAATTTTTGGTAAAAAGATAAAATCGACAGGCACGGTAATTCAAGAGAAATTGGCAGATATAACGTCGCTTTTACAGGAAAGTATATCGTCAATCCGCGTAGTGAAATCATTTGTCCGCGAAAGCTACGAAATAGACCGTTTCAAAGTGGAAAACGAATTGAATTTCAAGGCGACAATGGATAATGTGCGCTTAACGAGCCTTTTAACGCCGACAGTAGAGTTTTTGGCGGCAGTAGCGGTAACTTTTATAGTATGGTTTGGCGGATATGAAGTTGTAAACGGAATATTATCTGCAGGCGCGTTGGTAGCATTCTTAACATACGCGGTGAACTTGGCAAATCCCGTAAAGAGACTTTCAAGGATTTACGGGCGACTTCAAAAGGCAATGGCGGCAATCGACAGGATTTTTGGAGTTTTGGACTTAAAAGAAACTGTAAACGATAAAAAAGACGCTGTTGAGTTGCCAAAAGTCGTCGGCAGCGTGACTGTCGAAAATGTAACGTTCAGTTATGACGGAATCCATAACGCACTTGAAAATGTCAGCTTTGAAGTCAATCCGGGACAAATGATAGCATTTGTAGGACCCAGCGGCGCGGGTAAGTCTACAATAGCGAATTTGATACCGCGATTTTACGATGTGAACTCCGGAGCAATAAAAATAGACGGATTTGACATACGCGACGTAAAAACAGACAGCTTGAGGGAACAAATAGGTATTGTGCCGCAAGAAACGTTGTTATTTTCAACAACAGTCATGGAAAATATCAGATACGGGCGATTAAATGCGACTGATGAGGAAGTAATAGCGGCGGCAAAGGCGGCTAATGCCGATAAATTTATTAGAGACTTACCCGAAGGCTATCAAACACAAATAGGGGAGCGCGGATTGAATTTAAGCGGCGGACAACGTCAAAGAATGGCGATAGCGCGGGCAATGTTAAAAAATCCGCAGATATTGATACTCGACGAGGCAACTTCGGCATTGGATACGGAAAGCGAAAAGATTGTACAATCGGCACTTGATGATTTAATGGTCGGGCGGACGAGTTTCGTAATAGCGCACAGATTGAGCACGATTTTTGCGGCGGATAAAATTTTCGTAATAGATAAAGGGCGCATTTGCGAACAGGGAACGCATAAAGAGCTTTTGGAGCTGGGCGGAGTATACAGCAACCTTTACAACATACAATTCAGCAATCTGTAAGGGATTTTTAATGATTTTCCAATGACAAACTAAATTTGAGTGGTATAATTGCAAAAAAATTTAGGAGTGATTTGTTTGAAGAGAATTTTAAGCAGTTTATTAATCGGAGCATTCGTATTTGGCTTGGGAGCATCAGATATTCAATCGGTAAGTGCCTCCTCGCTCGATAAAGCCAAAGAGACCAAGCAAAAATACGACAAGACAAGAGATAAAGCCGAGCAAATATTTGACGGCAACGGTATGACGCGACAAACGCCGCCCGAACCGCCTAAAGATAAAGACGGCAATCCGATAGCTCCTCCTGACAGAAATTCTGACAATTTCAATCGTCCGGAGCCGCCCAAAGATAAAGACGGCAATCCGATAGCTCCTCCCGACAGAAATTCTGACAATTCCAACCGTCCGGAGCCGCCTAAAGATGAAAACGGCAATCCTTTACCGCCTCCAAACTTTAACGGCGATAATTCCAATCGTCCCGAACATAATCAACGATAAATCAGCGTGAACAATAAAAAAAACCCGTCGAATAATTCGGCGGGGAATTTTTTTAATCACTTTGCCAAATTTTATCGCTCAAAATGTCGATACACGAAATTTTTCCTTGCGGCATAAAAGAGCCGGTATCCATCAGCGTAATTTTATTCGGCAATCGAATCGGATAATACCAATCGCGTTTTATAAACGGCGTCGGAGTGTGTCCGCAGATAATATTCGCTTTGCCTTTGTATCCGTTATAAAATTTCTCGCGAATCCACAGTAAATCTTCTTCACTCTGTTCTTCGAGCGGCTTATTCGGATTCAAGCCCGCATGTACAAAAATATAATCCTCGCCGTCGATTGTCATTTGATAAAGATAAGGGCGGTTGTTTATGAAATCCATAGCTCGCGGAAATGCCGACGGATCTTTTTTACGCCACTCCTCAAATTCAGCTTTTGTCTTATTTCCGCCGTTCGGGAGCCAAATATATCCTTCCGTCCCGCCCAGCGCGTAATAATACAGCATCATCTGTTCATGATTTCCGCGCAGTGCCACTACATTGGGCTTTTCGCTCATTTCCATAGCCCAACGCAGACAACGCATATTTTCTTCGCCTCTGTCAATGTAATCGCCAAGCAGTATCAGAAAATCTTGCCGCTCATCAAATTCTATCTTGTGGAAGAGCGACAATAATCGAGTAAATTTCCCGTGCATGTCTCCTATTACCAATATCCGCCGATAAGTCATCGTCGCGCCTCCAAACTTTGTTTTTGCCTT
>JAFZIQ010000012.1 GCA_017554285.1 Selenomonadaceae bacterium | reverse complement strand
GTGGTCAGGGGGCAGGGGTCAGGGGTCAGAAAAATCCTTTTCCCCTAAATCCTAACCCCTGAATCCTTTCCCCTGAATCCTTTCCCCTTAATCATTGAAGAGCTTTAACGAGCGTCATTAAATTCATCAACATACGGTCGGGATAATCCAATAAATTTTCGGGTTTAGCCTCGCCCGTAACTATGGGGTCGAGTTCAAAAATTTTCGCGCCCGTTTCATTTGCAATCGTCTCTGCCGCCTTTGCGGAATATTGCGGTTCAGTGAATATAACTTTGACGGGCAACGAATTTATTTTTTCAATCGTCTCCGCGAGTTCTTGAGGCGTCGGCTCGGTACCGGGTTCATGTTCGATAACTGCTGCCACATTCAATCTGAATTCTTGCGCCAAATACGGGAACGCATTATGAAACGTTACAATATCTTTGTTAGGCAAAACCGCCGCAGTTACTCCGATTTCGTCGCTTAACGTTGTCAGCTCGTCGACATATTCCAGCGCGTGCATTCTGTATTCGTCGGCGTGTTGCGGGTCAAGATCGCGCAGGTGCGATAAAATATTTTTCACTTGCCTGATCGAATTGTCGACGCTCAGCCAAACATGCGGATTCGGAACTCCGTCTTCCACAATCGGAATAATGTTGGGCGTATCGCTTGCGTTGATGATTTTTAAATTCGGCAGCTCCTCAACGACTTTATCCAAAAAACTTTCCATGCCAAGCCCGTTTACTACAAAAATATCTGCCGTCTCCAAAGTTTTCATATCTTCGGGCGTGAGTTGATAATCATGAAGGCAACCAACCTGCGCGGGCGTCAAATTCACAACTTCAACGTCTTGAACGCCGCGAGTTATGTTTAGAGTTTCAAGGTATATCGGATAAAATGACGTGACGATTTTTAAATTCTTTTTCTCTTCCTGTTTGCCGGAATCGCAACTGACAAGCGTAAACGTTAAAACTATCAGCGCGAGACTTAAAATTTTTTTCATAACTTAACCTCTGTACTCGTCCGCCAATCTCATGAAAAGCGGCAGAGAATTTTCAATCGTCTCGGTTTTTATGCAGTAAGCGGCGCGGAAATATCCGGGGGCACCGAAATCCGCACCGGGCACGAGGAGTAAGTCATATTTTTTGGCTCGCTCGCAGAATGCATAATCATCATCTTCAAGAGCTTTCGGGAAAAGATAAAATGCTCCCTGCGGCTTGACGCACTCAAAGCCCGCCGCGATTAATCCGTTATATAAAAGTTTGCCGTTGTATTCGTAAGGCTTAATATCGATTTTTTGCCCCGCGCATTTGGCAACGACCAACTGCCACAAACTCGGCGCATTGACGTGAGTTAAAACTCTCGCCGCGCCCGCTATTGCTCCAAAAATTTTATCAAAGTCGTCAACGGCATTCGGTACAACGATATAACCTATGCGCTCGCCGGGCAAGGAAAAACTTTTGCTGTAGGAATAGCAAACTAAAGTATTCCAATAAAAATCTGTCACCCAAGGAACGTCGACGCCGTAAGCCAATTCGCGATAAGGTTCATCACAAATCAAGAAAATTTTCCGTCCGTATTGGTTATATTGATATTCAAGCATGGCGGCAAGTTTGGCGATAGTCTCTCTGGAATAAACCGCGCCGCTCGGATTGTTCGGCGAATTTATGATAACCGCCTTAGTTTTGTCGTTTAAAAGTTTGCGGAAGTCGTCGAAATCGATTTGCCAATCATCCGGACGCGGTTTGACTACTTTGAGCGTTGCGCCAACCGATTCGACAAAAACTTTATATTCGGGGAAGTAAGGAGCAAAAGTTATGAACTCGTCGCCCGGTTCGGCAAGGGCTTTGAAACAAATAGTAATTGCAGCCGCCGCGCCGCTCGTCATGAAAATATTTTTTCCTACAAAATGCGTTCCGAATCTGTCGTTGATACTCTGCGCGATTGTCTCTCGAACAAGCGGATTACCGGGCGCGACCGTGTATCCGTGAACCTGCGCGGGTTCGTAAGTTTGAAGAATTTCTATCGCGGCGTCACGAACAAAATCGGGCGTCGGGACATTCGGATTGCCTAAGCTGAAATCGAAAATATTTTCTTCGCCGACTTCAGCCGCTCGCTTTCGCCCGAATTCAAATATCGTTCTGATTGTAGATTTTTTCGTACCGAGTTCATACATTTTGGCTGATACCATTTTAAAAATCACTCCCTAATTTCTTTTCCAATTCCTCGATGCGTTTGTTCGCGCTCAACAAGGCATTTTGTTCCGAGTCAATGACGCTGAACAAAAATGCCGCAGTCCATTCGTCCGTAAGCCCTTCACATAAAATTTCAAAAAGCTCAATGGTAGAAAATTGTTGACGCGCCTCAAAATTGCGGGCAAGACAGTTACCGAAAAAAGCTCTCATCGCAAAATGAAGATAATTTTTATCGTGCTTTAACACATCGATTTTATTTGACAAATCACGGAGAGCCTTAGCACCCATAAGAAAAGCTTTGACGGAATTAACAATTTTTTTATCCGGCTCCTGCTTTTTGCGAGTGACGGACTTAGCGTTATCGCAATGAAAATAAAGCGCGATTGGCAAGCGCAAAAATCTTTTTGAGTAATAAACAACTTGAATCGTCCAAATGAAATCGCCGCCCGAAATTATCTGCGGGAACTCAATTTTATTCTTGAGCAAAAATTTTCTCTGAACAAATTTTGTCCAAGGCATTTGATAAATTCCGTTCTCGGCAAAGAGCTTGCGACAATTTTCTGCCGAATCGTCAATAGTCAAAGTCATTGAATCTTCGGAGCCGCGTTTAATCGCCTCGTCGTCCACAACCTCTTGAAACTTGTCGTTCTTATCATAAAAATAATAATGGGACATGTAGACGACATCAGCATCTGATTGCGTCGCCGCCGTGTATAAAATTTCCAGCGCGGTTTCGACGATAAAATCATCTGCGTCCGCGAAGTAAACATATTCACCACGAGAAAGTTTAAGTCCGATATTGCGCGGAACGTAGCCGCCGCCGTCCGAATTTTTTTTCGTCTTAGTAAGTGAGAGACGCCCGCCAAATTTTTCCGCATAACTTTTGACAATTTCAACGCTGGTATCGGTCGAACAGTCGTCAACAATGATAACTTCAAAATCTGTGAACGTCTGATTTAAAATGCTGTCAAGACAATGCGTAATATATTTTTCGGCATTGTATAACGGAATAATAACCGAGACTGCAGGATTTCCCATTAATCATTCCTTACTTTCTGTCGATGTTATTAACATTTCCAATTCTTCGGGCGTGACTTTTGTTGAAGAAATATTTTTAATCTGTTCGTCTTTGGGCGGAGAATTTTCTTCCTTAGTCAGAGGAACTTTGGGAGGCGCAGATTTTTTCCGCGCAGATTTTTCCGGTTCTTCAGCGAAAATTTTTTCAAAAGCCTCTTCAGCCGTTTCGACTGCGAAAATTTTCAAGCCCAAATGCCCTTTCGGAATGTCCTTTGCATTTTCTTTGGGAATGACTAAAGTTTTAATGCCCGCCTGTTTTGCTCCGTAAGCTTTCTCGAATACGCCGCCGACAGGTCGAACTTTTCCCTGCAATGAAATTTCGCCCGTAACTGCCACGTCTTGCCGAATCTTTTTGCCCGTAACTGCGCTGACCAATGCCGCCAAAATCGCCGTGCCCGCGCTCGGTCCGTCAATATTTCCGCCGCCGATAACGTTTATGTGAACGTCAAAATCATGAATATCTTTGCCCGTCGCCTTGCGCAGGACGCTTGCCGCATTGAACACGGAATCTTTAGCCATTGAACCCGCAGTTTCATTGAATCGAATCGTGCCCTTACCCTTCTCCGCCTCGAAAACCACGGCTTCAATTTCGATAACCGAGCCGATAAAGCCGCTCACTCCCAAGCCGAAAATATGCCCGACCATAGCTTTACCCGAAGCCTTCTTGGTCACGAATTGATAAAGGCGACTGACCTGCGCGACTTCGTAAATATCTTGTTTCTCAATCTTAATCGGGCGGTCAATGTGCAAAACCTTTTCTTCAGCGCGGTCAAGCGCGAGGCTGTAAGCATCGGCAAGAATATTGATTGCCTTGCGCCCTTCAATCGTGTATTCACCGATAGTCTCGGCAAGTCCGTCGTCAAGTTCGACGTTTAATTTCTTCGCGGCATTATTGACAATCTCAACAATATGCGCGGGCGTCAACGGCTCAAAATAAATTTCAGCACAACGTGAACGCAACGCGGGATTTATTGATGATGCGTCGCGTGTTGTCGCTCCGATTAATACAAAATCAGCCGGCGCACCGTTCTCGAAAAGCATTTTCACATACGGCGGAACTTTTTCATCGGTAGGGTCGTAATAACTCGACTCGAAAAAGACGCGCTTGTCTTCCAAAACCTTAAGCAACTTATTCTGCAACATAATATCCATTTCGCCGATTTCGTCAATAAATAAAATGCCGCCGTGCGCGTCCGTTACCAGTCCCGGTTTCGGTTCGGGAATTCCGCTTTCGGCAAGTTGTCTCTGCGCACCTTGATAAATCGGATCGTGTACCGAGCCTAACAGCGGATTCGTTACGTCACGCGGATCCCAGCGTAAAGTTGTTCCGTCCGTCTCAATGAAAGGCGCATTTTCTTTAAAAGGACTAAGCTCCGTACCGCGAACAGCCTCCAATACAAGTCGCGCAGCCGTAGTTTTTCCGACGCCCGGAGGTCCGTATAAAATTAAATGTTGCGGATAAGGTGAGGCAAGTTTTGAACGCAAAGATTTAACTGCCCGTTCCTGCCCGACGATTTCTTCAAGCGATTGCGGGCGCAAAAGTTCCATTACCGATTGCGTCAAATGAATTTCTTCCAGCTCCTGAAGTTCTTCGCGCTTCTTTTTATCGTGAGGCGTCTCTTCGGATTTTTCTTCCTTCAAAACTTGTATCCGAATATCCTTGATATATTCTTGATGATCTTTTTCCATTTTCTCCGAAATCTTCCGCTCGATTTTGTCTTCAACTTGTCGCCGAGCCATTATGTCCGCTATCAGCTCCGAAAGGTAAATTAATTGCTCTTGAATTTCGGAGGGTTTGGGCGGCGGCGATAACGTCGGATTTTCTTCCAAGATTCGGCGGAGTGCCAAAACTCTTTCCGAAGGGTCGGGCGAACGCATATATCGAAGTGCGTCCATTTTTCCCGCCTGCAAAACTAATCTGTCCGAGCCCATTACGTCGACGAGAATTGAATACAGCGCGGCAATTTCGCGGTCGGTTTCGGTCTCGTGATGCGGCGGAATCGGCGTATTTTTTTTCCCGCCTATTGCCCGATTGACTGCTCCCAAAAATTTTTTAAACAAATTCATCCCTCGATAACTTCAATTTTAATTTTTGTCGTAACTTCGGGGTGAAGTTTGATAATCGCGTCGTAAATGCCCGCGCCCGTCACATTGCCTTGAATGGAAATTTTGCGCTTGTCGACGTTCAGCGAATGATTTTCCTTGAGAACTTTCGCAACGTCCGAACCGCCTACCGAGCCGAAAAGTTTTCCGTCCTTGCCGATTTTCACGGGGATTTTAACGGAAACTTTTTCCAGTTGCGCTCCCAAAAGTTTAGCCTCATCAGCTTCCTGCTGTGCTTTGCGAGCTTTATTTTCCGCTTTGACTTTGGCAGAATTTAAATTCGCAACGCTGGCTTCGACTGCCAATTTGCGCGGCAAAAGATAATTGCGCCCGTAGCCGTCCGATACTTCGACGACTTCGCCCTTTGCTCCGACTTTTTTAACGTCTTCCTGTAAGATAACTTTCATTAGAAATTCCCTCCAAAATTTTTCTCGCGCAAGTCTATCAAAATTCCCGCGTCTTGTAAATAAAAAGCGGTTTGCTGAAAATTTTATGACGCTAAGTCTTTCGCAACTGAAAATTGTATGGTAAAATGATAACGGGCAATTTGAACAGAATTTTCCGCATCGGAAATCGTAAATAAATTTTTATGGAGGATGAGAATGTGTTTGTATTAGACGACAATACTTTGGATCAGTTTGCGAAGATTAAAGTTATCGGCGTGGGCGGCGGCGGCAATAACGCCGTCAATCGAATGATTTCGCTGGGTTTGGAGGGCGTAGAATTTATCGCAGTCAATACCGACGCGCAGGCACTTTTAACCGCGCTCGCTCCAAAACGTATGCAAATCGGTGAAAAATTAACTCGCGGACTCGGCGCGGGTGCTCGTCCCGAAATCGGCGAAAAAGCGGCTATGGAAAGTCGCGAAGACATTATCAACGCCCTGCGCGGTTCCGATATGGTATTTATCACGGCAGGAATGGGCGGCGGCACCGGCAC
>JAFZIQ010000084.1 GCA_017554285.1 Selenomonadaceae bacterium | reverse complement strand
GCGCCATTGAGAGCCGAACCTTCTTTAGAGAAACCGACGCCCGCGCCGACTGTCAAAGCATAATTGTTATTGGCAGAGTTCGCGCCGAAGTCTCCAACTTTCCAAGTTCCGTTCTTAATATTTATGCCCGTCGTGTTGTTCATGGCGTTGTAAGCGAAAGTCAAACCTGCGGCGGTTTCTTCCGAAATGTTCACCCTGCCTGCAACGTTGACGATATGAGCTGAAGAGTTCGCCCCGTTGAGTGATGAATCGGCTGTTATATTGGAATTTTCAATATTAATCGTGCCGTCGTTATGAATATCGCTGACACCGACACTGCCCGCCGCGCTGAAACTTTTTTTGGAACCCGCAATGCCGGCGGAGACGTTGACGATATTTGATTTGTTGGTTGAATTGGCGTTGAACTTCTTAGCGGTGATATTTTGGTTATTGGAAATGTCAACGTTCATAAGGTTTGTTATACCGGCGTAAGAAATGCCGAGACCGCCCGCCGCCGAACCGTCGGAAAAATTAGAGCCGGAAGCTCCGACGCCCAAGCCGACTGCCACGTTGACGATATTGCCGCCGCCGTTTACGCTGTCGATTTTATTCTTGTCGTTGTTGGAAAGATATTCTGTGGCGTCGGTAGATATTTTTCGGGTTAAGAGATAATCGGTTCGACTGCTGGTGTTTTTATTTTCAAGCGCGTCGACTTTGACAACGCCGTTTGCATTGAACTTTGAAGTATCCTTTAAAAAGGCGTTGGCGGTGTTGTTAATGTCGGAAACTGCAACCGCGCCGCCGAATGCAAAGCCGCTTGCATTTTGACCGGCAGTAACTCCGCCCGCGACCGCAACATCAACTTGATTTGATTTTTTTGTGGCGGTGATGTCGACGTTTTTGACGTTTTCATAGGAGCCGCCTTGAATTCCGCTTTGCAAATCGTTGGTGATTTGACTTGCCGCCGCATTTCCGCCGATATTAACGCCTTTATCGCCGCCCTTACTTACGCCGAGAGCTAAGCCGCCCGCAACTTGCAATGAATCAATCGATGATTTGTTATAAACGCTGCCTCCCGCCGTTTCACCCTCATTAACGCCCGTGAAGTTATTTTTAATCATCAGCGCGTGAGTATCGCCCTTGAGTATGTTAATCGACGCGGAAATCGGAATGTCGATATTTTTGTTGAGACCATCATCAGAAGTTGAAACTGCCAATCCCATACCTGCGGCAACGTCAGAATCAGCGCGTTCGGCAATGCTAGAAAAATAGTTGGAATTGATTGACGAGTTCTTAATAACCGAATCAACATTTGTGGTTGATTGATTCAAGGCAACGGAGCCGCCGACAGCGACGTTGGTATTTTCTATGGCGTCAGAGTCGCCGAAGAAATTAAACGCGCCCGCGCCTGCCCATGAACCGTGAAAAGTATCGTCTTTACTTGTAAGGTCGGACTGTTTGACATTTAATTTGTAGTTGGAGATGAAATAACCCGTCTCACCCGAATTTAAATTAACGGCAACACTTCCTGCGCCCGCAATGTTTAATTGGCTTGCAGCCATATTATTATCGACGCCGACATCAACTCCGCCGTCTTCATTTCCTGCTTGATTGGCAGCGTCATCAACTGCCTGTTCGGGATTATCCTCTCCGGAATGGAAAAGTTTATTTTGAATTTTAGTTCCAAGAGATTTTGAAAGGAGCGAAGGCAACATACCTAAAACCATTTCGCCGCCTTGTATTCCGTCACCGAAATATTTACCGTACTTGTTATAGCCGTCAAAGAAACCGTGCGTCTCGGAGTTTTCGGTACCTGCAACGGCTATCGAATTAAGAGTACCTGTCTTTTTGGATAACAAGTAAAATTTAACGGCGTTAATTTCGCCCGTGCCGTCGATTGAGGAACTTCCGAGCAATTTTCCGTAGTCGCCCAAAATATCCAAAGTCTTATTGGTTAAATTAATGATTTTGGCGTCGGCTTTATCTTCGAGACTAGTCCCTACTCCCTGATTCCTGGTTCCTAATCCGTTATCGCCGAGAAGTACCGCATTATTTACGCCGTTATTCATAACGTTAATTGCCGCGCCGAAAGATTTACCGTTGCCGTTGCCGAGTGTGAGTGCGCCGGTAATGGAGGTAATATATCTTTCCGAATCTGTATTCAAACTGACAGCATTATTAAGACCCGCGTCCATATTTTTAGTGGCGTCCAGTTTAGCCGAATCATCTATCGAAATAATGTTGTTAGTCGGCGCGTTAAAGTAGCTGACCATGCCCGTTACGGAAGCCGAATCAGCTTTGCCGTTGCCGTAAATAATATTGACGTGCTTGGCGTATTCTTTGGAGTCCATGCTGATGTTACTAGCGTTTATCTGCGCATTTTTACCTACAGCGACGACCGAATTGTCTGTAAAGTTGCCGACCTTGACGCTGATGCCCGCGCCTCTGTTTGCGGCTTGACTGGAAGTTCCATATTCGCCGCCCATGCCCGTTATCGCGACAACCCGATTTTCAGCTTTGGAATTAATGACGACAGCACCGTTATTCGCTGTGAGCGCGGAATTTTCAGCGAGAATTATCCGCGAATTGTTTGGCATTGAGTTAATCGAGAATGAACCTGCGCCGCTCAGTTCGGAGGCATCAATCTGCCCCGGAGTTTTATTTTCACTGAAAGCGGAGCGAACATAATAGTTTGAGTAATTGGCAGGGTGCAGGAATGAAGTTAAAACGGGAATCATACTTTCAAAAGAAGTCTTAATCTCATTGCCTTTATCCAATGCCTGAACAGCCGCGTCAAAGCCCGTTGATTTGGTATCGGCTACTTTTGCGTTTAAAGTCTTTAATGCCGTCATGTAAGCTTCCGGATCTTTAGCCTTACTAAGTGCGTCGAGTTCCTTTGTTATCTGCGATTCATACTTAGTGAAAGTTCTACTGACTGCGTCCGCGCCG
>JAFZIQ010000083.1 GCA_017554285.1 Selenomonadaceae bacterium | reverse complement strand
GACGGGATTTTGATTAAGGACGGGCACATAATAGCGGGCGAATCAGCCAAGACCGAGAAAAGTAAAATTATGGCAGTCAGGCGAGCGATTTTTGTTTTACCGGGTCACGCCGAAGAAGTTCGCGAGGCGATTCAGAAAATCCAGCCGCGCAGGATTTTGGTTATCGGCACTTCGGAAAATATGGTTCACAAAATCGCCAAAACGCTTAAGCTGCCGGCAATTCAGTTAATCATTCGCATTGAAGATATTGCGTCGCGTTCGGAAATCGAGGCGGCTCAATTTCACCGACTCAAAGAGGGCAAGCATATAATCCCCGTACCGACGATTGAACTTAAGCCGCATTTTTCCGGCTACTTGGTTAATCCGTTGCAATCTTTATTCAAGCAGTCGCAAGTTAAACGTCGCAAGCTCGGTGAAAAATCAATCGTGCGCCCCGTGTTCAGTTATTACGGCAAGTTGATTATCGATGACAAAGTTATCCTGTCGATAGTCGAGAAAATTATTAAGTCGCGGGGCTTCGTCAAGACGTTAAAGAATGTTTCGGTTAAACATCTTTTGCACGGCGAAGAAGATCGAGGCTTAACAATTTCCTGCGAAGTCGTTTTGAGCTACGGAAGTCATATTCCGACGCTGATTCAACAGACGCAGGGATATATTCGCGAGGCGATTGAATTTACGACGGGAATGTTGGTTCAAGCGGTCGATATAAGCGTTAAAGCTCTGTACATTGAGCCGCGCAAAAAATTTTTCTGGTAAAAAACAAAGCCCGAAGAAATCTTCGGGCTGATTTTTTTGTTCGATACAAGATTTTATTAGAATTGTGCTCGCCGCGCAGGACGATGCTTACTGAAACATTCGCGACAGTAAACGGGGCGTTCGTTTTTAGGCTCGAACGGAACTTCAGTTTCCTTGCCGCATTCCGCGCAGGTTACTGTAAACATTTTACGCGGTTCGCCGAAGCCGTCGCGATTGCGTTTACGTTTGTCACGGCAGTCGCGGCAACGCACAGGCTCATTCTCGAAACCTTTAGATGAATAAAATTCTTGTTCGCCCGCGCTGAAAATAAATTCTTTTCCGCAGTCCTTGCACACGAGTGTTTTGTCTTCAAAAGCCATAAAAAAATTCTCCTTACAAACCAAAAAATTCTTACTGTTCGACTCGGATTGTCATTCCGAATCAATACGCGGGAATTATACCACGCTTTACAGAAAAAGCAAGGCAGATTAAATTTAAAGAGACACGCGGTTAAACGTGCCTCTCGGAATTTCATATTGGAGCGGGCAATGGGAATCGAACCCACCTCTAAAGCTTGGGAAGCTCTCATTCTACCGATGAACTATGCCCGCGAAGGTGATGCACTTCAAATTTCAAAGATTCACTTAGAAAACGCGCTGATTGTATCATTACATTTGGCAACCGTCAAGAAAATTTTTTCTGCGGCAGTTTTTGACGTTGCGTGAAAAATCCCTGCGTGTTAAAATCAATTCGCGCAGAAAATATTTAAAAAAAGGTGGTAAAGGCAATGGTGCACATAGTCGGAGCAGGACCGGGCGACCCCGAATTATTAACAATCAAAGCACAGAGACTTTTGAGCGAGGCGGACGTTGTAATTTACGCCGGCTCACTGGTCAACGAAGAAATTTTAAAGTTTTGCAAGCCCGATGCAGAAATTTACAATTCCGCGCAGATGATGCTTGAAGAAATTTTACACGTCATGGCATGGGCGGAGAAGGCGGGCAAAACAACAGTTCGCTTGCATACGGGCGACCCGTCGATTTACGGCGCAGTTCAAGAACAAATGGACGCAATGAAAGAACGCGGAATCGAATTCGACGTAACACCGGGCGTAAGTTCATTTTTGGCGGCGGCGGCGGCACTCAAAAAGGAATACACAATTCCGGGCGGAACTCAAACGATAATAATCACACGGCGCGGCGGACGGACTCCCGTACCGGACAACGAATCACTCAAAAAACTCGCACAACATCAAACGACGCTCTGCATATTTTTATCGATAAATCTTTTGGACGACATCAAGCGCGACCTCATGTCGGCAGGTTTCAAATCGTCGACTCCCGTCGCCGTAGTCTATAAAGCGTCGTGGCCCGGCGAGGAAGTAATTATCAAAGGGCGGCTCGATAATATCGTTCAGCAGGTTAAAGAGTCGAATATTGACCGCACGGCGATGATTATTGTCGGGCACTGTCTCGATAACAAGAGCACTCAGAAATCAAATCTTTATTCTCCTAATTTCAGTCATATGTTCAGGCAGGCGAGATTTTAAATTGAGAACAGCAATTATATCGATTACGGCAAACGGTGCCCGCCTTGCCGAGAAAATTTCGGCGAAAGTCGGCGGGCAGATTTTTACCAAAGGAAAAGATTTTAACAAGCTTGCCGATTTGGTTACGGAGATTTTTGATAAGTTTGACGGACTGATTTTTATTTGCGCGGCGGGCATTGTCGTAAGAATGATTGCGCCTCATATTGTCAGCAAGTTGAGCGACCCCGCAGTTTTGGTTATCGACGAACGCGGGCAAAATGTCATAAGTCTTTTAAGCGGGCACGTCGGGCGGGCGAATGAACTGACCGTTGAAATTGCAAATGTGCTTGAGGCTAATCCCGTTATTACGACTGCCACCGACGTTGCGGGGAAATTTTCTGTTGATGCGGTTTCCTCTAAGCTCGGACTTCTTCCCGAACCCAAAGAGGCGATTAAGGCGATTA
The DNA here is from genome assembly GCA_017554285.1 of Selenomonadaceae bacterium. GTDB lineage: Bacteria > Bacillota > Negativicutes > Selenomonadales > Selenomonadaceae > Quinella. The sequence goes on along the minus strand of JAFZIQ010000083.1, from coordinate 4,593 downwards.
ACACGGCAATATTGAAGGGCGAAGATGTTTTCGTGACGGCGGGCGACGTTCGACTGAATTTGATTCCGCAAAATTTAATTGCGGGTGTCGGTTGCAGACGCGGAACGTCTTCGCTGAAAATTTTCGAGGCGATTCAGAGGGCTTGCGCGATGATTCATCAACCGATTGAGCGCGTGAAACTTTTGGCGAGCGTTGACGCCAAGAAAGACGAAATCGGGCTTACGTCTTTAGCGGAAGTTATGGGGCTTGATATAAGATTCTTTTCCGTCTCCGAACTCCAAAAAAAAATCGACGAGTTCAAGCTCGACGAATCAAAATTCGTTACTCGGTCGGTCGGCGTCGGCAATGTTTGTGAGGCGGCGGCTTTATGTTGCGTTGACGGTGCCCGCTTTGCCTTGCCGAAAACCGCTTTTAAAGGCGTGACAGTCGCTTTATTATGGGAAAAATGAATTATAACCTTGACAAAAAATTTTGGAGGATAATTTGAATGGTTAAGAAAATTTTAATCGGTGTTTTGATTTTGGGTATTTTGGGCGTGGCGGCTTTTGCTCTCTTAGGTTACGGCACTTATAAAGTTGTGGACGAGGCAATTAAAGAACGCGAGCCGCAACTTCGTCAGTATTTGCAAATGGATACCGACGCGCAGAATCAATACGTTTTGAATAACATTGAAGAGATTTTGTCAAAAGTCGACCTCGATAAAGACGGCAAACCCGACGATAAAGAGCAATGGGAGAAATTTAAGCAGTTAAATTCCCAGCCCGAAATCCAAAATGCGATGATTAATGCCGGTCGCTCCTTCCTTGCAAGCATAATTATGCTTTCCGAGCCTATTGTCAACGATATGACACCCGAAATTAAAAAACAATACGAAAATGAAGCCGACGAATTTGAAAAGCGTTGCGATATTTATAGCAAACTCCTTAAAGACGCAGGTTTGGACATAAAAGAAAAATAATCTCTCCTAAATCATTAAAAAACCCTTCCGACTTCATGAAGGGCTTATTTTTTTATTATCGACGGCATGATTATAGCCAACAATACCAAAATTATTCCAAACGACTCGATTATCCCGAATGCCGTCCCGAATATCGCCCAACTTATAATTACTGACGCCGCAGGCTCCGTCGTTGCTGTTATCGACGCTTCCTCCGGCGTTAAATTTTTTAAGCCCGCGTTGAAACTCAAAAACGCTCCCACCGTTCCAAAAATTATTATCCAGCTCACATCAAAAAACACTTCCGACTTAAAAAATCCTGTCCAATTGCAATTGTCTATCAGAAAAAATGTGAACAGCCCGCCTATGAACATTCCCACACCCGTTAAAAACAACGGGTCTATTTTTTTTGCGAATAAATGTTTCGGATATATCGCGCTGAATGCAAATGCCGCGCCGCTCCCCAAACTCCATAACACGCAAGCCATTGGAACCAATAATTTTGTCGGATTTCCGCCCGTTACCAATAAAAATACTCCAAGCATCGCCAAAATTACTGCCAAAACCTCTCCGACTTTCGGAAGTCTTTTATGATAAAAACTTTCCCATATAACCACCATTGCAGGACATGCATAACAAATTACGGTTGCCGCCGCCGCTCCGCCTATTTCTATTCCCTTAAAATATGTAAACTGCATTAAAACCACGCCGATAACGCCGTAAATTATCAAATCAAGCCAATTTCGCGGGTTTTTATTCATGATTTCCAACGTCAGCCGAAATTTTTTCCTCCGAGCCGCTATCATTATCAAAATCGCTCCGGCAATGCACATTCGGATATTTGTAAGCTCCATTGCCGTTTTCTCCGTGTGCAGAAAAAAATCTTGCACTGCGACGCCCGAACTTGCCCAAAATATCCCCGCCATTCCTACCAATATCAGCGATAAACTTCTTCCCAATTAAAAATCCTCCTACTTTATCATTCGCGGCTTTAAAATCAACGTAACGAAATAAATTATCGCCGCAAATACCACTATCGTCGCGCCCGTCGCTGAATTCAGCTCGTAGGATAAAAATAATCCGCTTAATCCCGAACTTAACGCGATTATCACGCTCAATATATGATAACTTTTTACCGAATTGGTCACATTCCGCGCCGCCGCTCCGGGCAATACCAAAAGCGCATTGATTATCAAAATCCCGACCCATTGTATACTTAATGCTACGATTATCGCCAATAATACCGCAAAAACCGACTCAATCAGCTGTGTTTTTATCCCGCGACTTCGTGCCAACGTCTGATTCACCGAGATTATCAGCAATCGATTAAAAAGTATCGCCCAACTCACCAAAACTATCAAAAACACTGCCAAAAGCCATACCAAATCGCTTTTTGTTATGCTGAGCAAATCGCCGATTAGAAATCGCGAAAATTTGTTGAATTGCCCGCCCGCAGACATTATCATTAAGCCTAAAGCTATCGCCGTTGAGCTGAAAACTCCTATAACCGTATCCGCGCCCGCGTGTGATTTGTTTTTTATGTAAGTTATCAGCAACGCAAATATTATCGAAAAGCCCAGCAAGCCCGCGATTTCCGAGCCCATTCCCAGCATCGCGCCTATCGCTATTCCCGTAAAGGCTCCGTGCCCCAACGAGTCGGAAAAAAATGCCATTCGATTCGAGACAACCATTGTCGATAACAAGCCGAAAAGCGGCGTTACCAATATCACCGCCATTAACGCATTTCTCATAAATTCATACTCAAACAATTTCATCACCGCCGCCGATTATATATTAATCGCTACTTTTTTCAAGACAGCGGATAAAATCGGCTAAAAATTTTTTTCGTGAAGGTATTGACTATTTTTTTTTTATAATGGTATGGCGGTTTTGAGTTAAAGTTTGTTGGCAGTAAATATATTTGGCAATTTGTATCGAGAAAATCGCTTTGGTAATCCGCTTATCAATGGTAACTGTCGTTCTTCCACTGGTTGAGTCCTATCGGAGCGGTTTTTTCGTTTTCATTTTGAGGAAGTAAGTATGGGAATAATGGAAAGTATCCTTTGGATTAGCACCAACAAAGCTTATGTCCTTGATTATTTTGATAAAAAGCTTGGCATAAAGTAACTTAAAAAAGACAGCCACGATATTTCCTCTTTTACCAATGAAAAAATCCCTTCGGCTAGTGTCGGAGGGATTTTTTTTGCTCAAATCCGTTCAACGTGTTAAAATCATTTCAAGGAGGTATCAAGCATGAAATTTTTATTTTTAGCCGCTGTCAGTCTCTTTGTTCTATTCCAAATAACTTTTCAACCCAAAATCGTCGTCGCTACCGAGAATAAAACCCTTGCAGTCGTCGACGCGCAGGAAAATTTTCCGCTGACAATAAAATTTACCCATTCCGTCCAAAAAACGCCCGTCATTGAGGAATTGCAATTCAGAAACGGTGAATTTGTACTTCTGCGAACAAAATATAAATCTCAAGGCGTCGGATTGCCTTTTGACGCTGGCGACGGGAAATTTTATCGCGACGGCGAATGGTTTATCTTCGACGATATGAACAGACACTTTAAAAATTTGGAATTGCGAACGGGCAAAGGTACTCGGCTTAAAATCACTTTGAACGGTCGCGAATACGAGTTGTATAAAATTTTTCCGCTCGGAACTAAAATAGTTGTAAAAATTATCTGAATCGGTTAAAATTCTCCGCAAGGAGGTTTTTTATTATGAATCGACGCGAATTTATCAAAGGAACTCTGGCTATCTCTGCCGCAAGTTTCTTTTCGCCAACTATTTTAATCGACGGAGGTAATCGGGCTATGGCTAAGGAAAATTTAAGCTGGTGGCAGAAAAAATCGGTCTATCAAATCTATCCGAAGAGTTTTCTCGATACTACGGGTTCGGGAACAGGCGATTTGCGCGGCGTCATTAAAAAATTGGACTATATCGCTTCTTTGGGCGTCGGAGCTATATGGTTGACGCCGTTTTTCCCTTCTCCTATGGTCGATAACGGCTACGACATTTCAAATTACACAGATATTGACCCGCGATTCGGTACAATGGCTGATTTTGAAGAATTAGTCGCCCAAGCCGATAAACGCGGCATAAAAATCGTAGTCGATTTGGTTTTTAATCACTCTTCGGATAAAAATCAATGGTTTTTGGAGTCTAAATCGAGTAAAACTAATCCAAAAGCCGATTGGTATATCTGGCGCGACGAAAAAACTAATTGGCGCAGTATATTCGGCGGTAGTGCATGGGAATTTTGCGAGGAACGCGGGCAATATTATCTGCATACGTTCGCGACGGCACAGCCCGATTTGAATTGGGAAAATCCCGAAGTTCGGCAAGCTCTTTATGACGCGGCGAATTTTTGGTTAGATAAGGGCGCGGGCGGCTTTCGGATAGATGCGATAGTTTATATCAAGAAACCGAGCGAATTTAAGGACGGGATTGTTGATTCGGAGGACGGATTAAGTTCGATACATAATATAACGGCGGCTTGCGACGGGATTTTAGATTATCTGCGCGAATTCAAGGAAAAAGTATTCGTCGGACGCGATATTTTCACCGTAGCAGAGGCGAACGGCGTTAAACCTGAAAATTTAAGTGAATGGGTCGGCAAAACGGGCGTTTTTGTTATGCTTTTCGAGTTT
>JAFZIQ010000082.1 GCA_017554285.1 Selenomonadaceae bacterium | reverse complement strand
TGCGCGAGATAGTAGCGGAATCTGGAGCTGTCAAGCATACCGCCTTGTCCGATAATGCGATTGCGCGGGAGCTTGGTATCTTTCAGCGTGAGATAAGTCATGGCGTCCATAGGATTCGAGACGATGATTAAAATTGCGTCGGGCGAATATGTGAGGATTTGATCTACAACGCTCTTGACGATTTTGGCGTTGGTACCGATGAGTTGTTCGCGAGTCATGCCGGGCTTACGCGGAATTCCGCTCGTGACAACTACGACTTGCGAGCCTGCCGTCGCCGCATAATCATTTGTCACGCCGATAACCGTTGTATCGAAGTTAAGCATATGCGAAGTTTGCATGATGTCCATTGCTTTGCCTTCGGAAAGACCTTCTTTAATATCGATAAGGACAACTTCGCTTGCAAAACCTTTGGTCGCGAGGACGTTTGCAACGGTCGCGCCGACATTACCGGAACCAACTACAGTTACTTTCATTTAGAAATTCCTCCTCAAAAGTTTATTGACTGAAATCATTTTAGCACAAAGACGGTTGATTTTCTACAGGAAGGAAAAATTTTTATTCGGCGGGAGAAAAATCGTCCTTGCCTACGCCGCACAACGGACATACAAAATCTTCGTCCATTTTGGTACCGGGCTCAATGCCGTTATCGGGATCGCCCTCTTCTTCGTCGTACTCGTAGCCGCAAATATTACAAACCCATTTCATGTTAAATACCTCCTAAATTTTTTTTGATTATAACACGCGCCTAAAATTTTTCAATCGGATTTTTATAAATTTGGTCGAAGATTGCTCCGTCCGCGAAATGTTCCCTGTGCGCCTTAACCCAGCCGCCGAACGCTTCATCAATCGTAAAGAGTTCTAATTTCTTAAAGACGGACGAATATTTTTTCAGAATGTCTTTATCACGCGGTCGATAATAATTCTGCGCGGCAAGCTCCTGTCCTTCGGTCGAGTAAAGATAATTCAAATATTCTTTGGCGAGTTCGCGAGTACCTTTTTTCTCAACGACGCTGTCAACGATTGCAACGGTCATTTCGGCAACAATGCTCAAGCTCGGTGTGACAATCTCGTAACTTTCGGGGAATTCGTGCCAAAATTCCAATGCCTCACTTTCCCATGCAATTAACACGTCGCCTTTGCCGCTTTGGAAACTTTCTTTGGCACTGCGGACTTCCGCGTCAAGCGATACAACATTGGCGAAAATTCTCCGCATGAAATCTTTAATGCGCTTTTTGTCGCCGTAAAATTTTCTGTCGGCAAATTCCCAAGCCGCAAGGTAATTCCAACGTGCCCCGCCGGACGTTTTGGGATTGGGCGTGACAATTTTAATGTCTTCACGAATCAAATCGTCCCAGTCGCGAATATTTTTCGGATTGTCCTTGCGAACCAGAAAAACAATGGTCGAAGTATAGGGCGAAGAATTATCGGGGAATTCTATACGCCAACCGCCGCGAATTAAACCGGCATTTCGGATTGTCGTTACGTCGTAAGAAATGCTGAGAGTTACAACGTCGGCTTCAAGTAATCCGTCGATAACTGCGCGGGCTTGACTGCCGCTGGCTCCGTGTGATTGATTCAGAATCACTGTACCCTTGCGCAATTCGTTTTCCCAATGTATTTTAAAACGCTCATTATAAGCGGCGTAGAATTCGCGAGTCGGTTCGCATGAGACGTTTAACAATTCTTGCGTACCGAAATTCTTTTCTTCACCGCAACCTGTTAAGAATATTACAGCCGCGCAGATTATCAATGAGAAAACTTTGAGCCGAATCATTTATCGAGCCTCCTGATTTTTGACAGTGTCACGGGATTATTTTATAATCAAAAAAATTTTTTTCAAGGGCAGGTGAGCGAAATGAAAATTCAAGGCGCGGTTATCATCGAACAAGGCGTAACGTTTGCGATAGTTGCGGTAAATCGGACGGTGACAAATTATACTTCGCGAGCTGTTCGCGTCCGTCATGAGCTGTCGCAATTTTTTAGGAACATGCCGATAATTTTAATGTCGCAGGACTCGAACGGAACGCCGCATTATTACGGGCGCAAAGATATTGTACAATTTTTGCAATCGATTAGACTCGACCAAATCCCTTGGAAAGAATACTACATTTATTAACCGTAACGAAAAAAATTAGCCGCCAAATAAAAATACGATTCATCTCAAAGGTGAGTCGTATTTTTCTGCTCAATTATTTGTATCAAAAAATTTTCAAAAGGATATTCCCTATTCCCCTAATCTCTAGTCTCTAATCCCTAATCCCTAAGCGCATTTCCTTAGCCTGTTCGCGCAAGTGAGCAATTCTGTCTTCGGTGTCGGGGTGAGTCGAAAACAGATTCTTCAAAGTCTTTTTGGAGTTTTCAAGCGGATTGATTATAAACATATGCGCCGTAGCAGTTCCGGCTTGCGGCATAGGCTCGGAATTTTTTGCGTAGTATTCGATTTTCTCCAGTGCGTCTGCAAGATAAATCGGGTTGCCGCAAATTTCTCCGCCCGTTTTATCGGCGTCGTATTCACGCGAACGAGATACCGCAAGTTGAATCAGCGTGGCGGCTATCGGAGCAATAATTATCGTCGCGAGGAATCCGATAATTCCGCCGTTATCATCTTCCGAACGTGTACCGAAAATCGAGCCCCATTGAATAATATCTGCGGCAAGAGAAATTACGCCCGCCATTGCCGCCGCAATCGTCCCGATTAAAATATCACGGTGCTTGACGTGCGCCAATTCGTGACCGAGTACTCCCGAAATTTCGTTGTAGTCGAGAGCCTTCATAATGCCCGTAGTGACCGCAACCGCCGCATGGTCGGGATTTCTGCCCGTCGCAAAGGCGTTGGGAACTGCGGAATCGATAATGTAGACTCGAGGCATCGGCAAATCTGCATTCTTCGCGAGCTTTGAAACAATCTCCCAAAGTTGCGGTGCCTCTTTTTCCGAAACTTCGCGGGCGTCATACATTTTTAAAACAATCGAATCGCTGAACCAGTAACTGAAAAAATTCATGCCGATTGAAATTACCAACATAATCATTGCAAACGACGAACCGCCTATTGCGCCGCCGACCGCAACCATTAAGCCCGTCATTAACGCCATTAAAAGTGCTGTCTTGAAAATGTTCATAATGATTCCTCCTTCCGCATAAATTATAAAAGCGATTTTACCTTTCGGCAAGACCGCTTGAAATTTTTTAATGCGTCTATGCGATATTAAACCAAATATTTTACGGCAAGCATGGTAATATCATCGGACTGCGCCGCTGTTTTGACGTGTTTATTCAAATCTTCTTTAACGCGCTCCAAAAGTTTCGGCAAGTCGCAGGAACTCTCCGCGCTGTTCAAACACGTCAGCAATCTGTCTTCGCCGTATTGATTTTGCGCCTCGTCCATTGCTTCCGTTACTCCGTCCGTGTACAGATACAAAATGTCTCCCTTCGACAGCTGAATTTCCTGCTGAACGTAATCAATATCGTCCATCATTCCCAGCACGCAATTTTCCTCGACCTTAAGATATTCAAACTTGCCATTCCGATAAACTGCGGGTGGATTGTGCCCGCCGTTCGTATAAATAAATCTTCCGGTCTTCAAATCTAAAATTCCCATGAAGACGGTTACAAACATCATTTCATCGTTGCCTTCGCAGATTTGTTTATTGGCAAGCGTCATCACCGCGCCCAATTCGTCCGGGTTTTTCATTGTCATTGCAAAATTCTTGAGGATAACTTTACTTGTAGCCATAAACAACGCCGCAGGAACTCCTTTGCCCGACACGTCTGCTATCGTTATCATCAAATGGTTTTCATCAAGCATATAGAAATCATAAAAGTCACCGCCGACCTCTTTAGCCGCGTGCATTGTAGCGAATATCTCAAAATCTGCGCGGTTAAAATCGAAATCATGGGGCAACATGCTGAGCTGAATATTGGTCGCAACGTTTAATTCTGTGGAAACACGTTCTTTTTCCGCCGTGACTTTCTCCAAATTCGCCATATAATTTTTAAGCTCATCGGTCATGTTGTTGACGGAATCGGCAAGCACTTCGAGTTCGTCGCCCGTGTTTATTTTTACTTTTTTATCGAGGTTGCCTCCGGAAATTTCGCGCACGCCCTCCGATAACTGCTGAATCGGTTTAACAAATTTTTTTGACACACGCGAACTGCCGATAAACATCCACACCGTCAACAACACCAGCATTATCACCGAACCGATTAGCATGTTAAAGAAAAGTTGCCCGATACTACTTCGGAACTCTTCCATTTGTTCAAGAATTTTTTCGCGTGCCGTAATTGCCGGAGCTGAAACTGTTGAATAGCTCATAATCGTTCCGAAACTCCAACCGCTTGCATTCATTGGTGCATATGCCAGATAATATTCCTCATCGTCAATCTTAATGGACGCAACGCCCGTTTCGCCCGCCGTCATTTTTTGCGCCGCTTGAGCCAAATCAGCGTTCGCAGATTTTCTTAAATCAATGTCGACTTCCTGCGCGGAAAAAATTCCCTCTTTTTTGGCTGAAAGAATTACATTGCCATTAGAGTTCAAAATAAAACTAAAACCGTCCGAACCGACTGCCGTGTCCAAGACGATTTTATAAATTTCTCCGATTCCGTATGAAATGCTGATGACGCCCGCGAAGTCGCCGTTGCCGTCGTAATAAGGCGTGACGCAAGCAAGCGACGGATCACCACTCATGTCATTATAAACGTCGGTAAAAACAGGCGACGATGCATTTTCGCCGATTTTATACCAAGGGCGCGTCCGAAAATCATAGGTCGTTAAAAATTCTTCATCAAAATCAATGAACTCTTCGTTAAATGCGGTCTCGACGCAAATAAAATATCCGTTCTTGGATGAAACCATGAACGAAGAAAAATAACTTTGGTATCGATCTCCGAATGGAATAAGATAAGAAGAAATGTTGCAGGCGCGATTTATTTCCTCTGCAAGGGCGGCATCTATGGCGCGTTCCTTAAGTTCCGGCGTGTAAAAAATGTAAGCCTCACCTGAATGAATCGGCTGATAATTTGCTACTGCCAAATTTCGCGCCAAAAATCCTGTCGTTGGGGTTTTCAGCTCAATGTTCATTGCGTCCGACAAATATTTGGCGTCCCAACTCTGTTTCGTCAGTTCCTTATCTATATATTGAGCCTTTGCCGTTGCAAGTTCTTGAAGTCCGATCTTTCTGCGCTCCGTGACTGTTTCTTGAATATAATTTGCCGAATATTCGCTGAGTGCCGCGCTTCTTTCGTCGAGTGT
>JAFZIQ010000081.1 GCA_017554285.1 Selenomonadaceae bacterium | reverse complement strand
TATGACCCGATGCCCGATAAATTGGCAGAAAAGATTATCGAGGAACATAAAGCCGCTCAAGCTGAAAAGTGATAAGTGATCAGTGGTCAGAGAAAAGTGATCAGAGATAAGTGGTTAGTGGTTAGCGAAGAATTTTTTACGGGCTTTACGCAAGTCATTGCTGAAACGTTCTTCTTCACTGAAAATGCAACCGCAATAATTCTGCCGATAAAGTCCAAGCTCCAAACTTAAATCAATACCTTCCTGCCAACCTGCGCGGAAGTCTTCATAAAAAAATTTAACGCCGAACACCTCAGCAAAGTGCTCGGCAATTTTTTTCATCAGTTCATGATTCTGGTGCTTGCTGTAGAAAAGCGTCGAAGTAAAAATTTCAAAATTATTTTCAGCCGCAAAGCGAGCCGCCTCACTCAATCGCCACGAATAACAAGTTCCGCAACGCTTATGAAAGCCGTCCGCAAATTCAATCGTGTCTCGTTCATCAACGACGCCCGAAACTTTTTCCAAGTACTCGCGCAGGCGATAATGATTGTCCTCAAAAAATTTTATCTCGACCTTATCGGCAAATTCCCGCGCAGTTTTCAAACGCCGTTTCCACTCTTGATAAGGATGAATATTCGGATTGAAAAAATAGCCGACAGGCTCAAAGCCCTCTTCGCGCAATCTTTTGACGGGATAACACGAACACGGTGCGCAACACATATGCATTAAAATTTTTTCCATAACTTAACCTCCAATTTAATTTATATTCTTGAATGAAAAGAAAACCCCTGCGCGGATTACATAAACTTGTTCCTCTGTCAGCTTTTTCCGCGCTTTTAAAGCAGTGTTGACGATAAATAACGTAACTGATAAAATACATCAAGGAAAAGCGCAAATCGGCTGTAGGCAGGAGTACTTCACGATTAAACTGCGAAATAAAAATCAGTCAATAATAAAACTTGGGGCGGAGTGAAAATCTCCACCGGCGGTGACAGTCCGCGAGCTGAAAAGCATGACTCGGCGAAATTCCGAGACCGACGGTAAAAGTCCGGATGAAAAAGTTTTCAAATATAGAATTTAACCGCCCGAAAGTTTGAGGCGGTTTAATTTTTTACGGAGGGATTGAGATGAAAATATTCATTGTCGCCCTGTTCGGAGCGATGATTATGGCGAATTCGGCAATGGCGATGACGTTTTCGCAACCTGAGCGACTGGGCGGAGCAGTGCGTTGGAGTCAAAACGGCGGATTTTATATATTAGGCGAGTTCGTCGGCAATAACGCAGAAAAAAATTACTCTGCCGGTTCAAAAAATTTTTTAAAGGGCATAGCGCAATTCGGAGATGATACGGATAAAATATTTGAACATTACGACGCGAATAAGGATAAAAATGTTCGGGTAGGCGACAAGGACGAAAAAAATACGATAACTTTGGAGGCTGTTAAGAATTTATCGCTTCATAAAGTGGAAAATGACGGCGAAATTCGTATGTATATGATAAGAAAAGGGAATGATACTCATGAAGAAGACGGTTACATAGTTTTTGCACGCAGGAAAGACGGACGATTTGTAAAATATTTCGATACGGACGATATAAGGAATAAAAGTTTTCAAGACAGCTCCAAAATAGCGTTTGGCGATATAAAATTTGAAGGCGATACCATAAAAATCATTTACGAGAAATGCATTGACGATTATAAATATGCCAAAGTCGGCGAATTTCGATTCAAATGGGACGATAAAGCGCAGTGGTTTGGCATTGAGCAAATTACTTATTGAGGTAGCGAAATGTTCACCGGAATAATTGAGGAAGTCGGAATTTTAAAGAGTTTTGACGGCAATCGGATAGAAATTACGTGTAAAAAGGTATTGGAAGACGTAAAAATTGGCGACAGCATTTCAACTAACGGGATTTGTTTAACGGTGGTTGAATTCGGCGAGAATTATTTTGCGGCAGATGTTATGCCCGAAACGTTCAGAAAAACGACGCTTTCAGACAGGAATTTTAACTTGGAACGAGCTTTAAAAGTCGGTGAACGGCTCGGCGGGCACATAGTCAGCGGACATATTGACGGCGTCGGAAAAATCTTAAGCATAAAAACAGAGGGCAACGCGCTTTTGATAAAAATAACGGCTGAAAATAATTTGCTGAGACAAACAGCTCCCAAAGGTTCGGTTGCGCTGGACGGAATAAGTTTGACGGTAGCAGATGCCAATGAAGAAAATTTTTCGGTATCGATGATTCCACACACGCGAGAGGTAACAAATTTTAAAAATAAACGAATCGGCTCGCTTGTGAATATAGAAACGGATATTTTGGCTAAATATCTGGAGCGAATGATAAATTTCAAGGCAAAACCTGATATAAGCAAAGATTTTTTGGCGGAAAACGGTTTTATATAAAGAGGAGGAATTTTTATGGAAGAATTTGCAACGGTTGAACAGGCGATAGAAGATATTCGACGCGGAAAAATGATAGTCGTAATTGACGATGCGGATCGAGAAAATGAAGGCGATTTAATCATAGCCGCCGAGACAGTGACGCCCGCAGATATAAATTTTATGGCAACGTATGCAAAAGGGCTGATTTGTACGCCGATAGACGGAAAAAGGTTGGACGAATTGGATATTGGGCAAATGGTGGCGAACAATACGGACAATCACGAGACGGCATTCACGGTTTCGATAGACGCTTACGACACGGAAACGGGAATTTCGGCATATGAACGCTGTCATACAATAAAAATGTTGCTTGATAAGTCGGCAAAAGCGTCAAGTTTCAGAAAACCCGGACATGTATTCCCGTTGCGAGCGGTTGAAGGCGGCGTTTTACGTCGAGCGGGACATACAGAGACGACTACGGATTTGGCGCGACTGGCGGGATTTTATCCTGCGGGGCTGTGTTGTGAGATAATGGACGACGACGGGCATATGATGCGAACAGATAAGCTTAAAAAATTTGCGATACGGCACGGATTGAACATAATAACGGTACGTTCGCTGATAGAATACAGGAAACGGACAGAAAAATTCGTAAAAATGATAGCAGACGTAGATTTTCCGAGCAAATACGGGCATTTTCGGCTTAAAGCGTATGAAAGTACGATTGACGGCAAATGTCACTTGGCGATAGTGAAAGGCGACGTTGCGGGCAAAGAAAATGTTTTGGTTCGCGTTCATTCGGAATGTTTAACGGGCGACGCGCTCGGTTCGTTGCGTTGCGATTGCGGCGACCAACTTGCAACGGCTCTCAGAAAAATAGACGTTGCGGGCGAAGGCGTTTTGCTTTATATGCGTCAAGAAGGGCGCGGAATCGGTTTGGCGAATAAAATTCGGGCGTATGCATTACAAGACGAGGGAAAAGATACGGTCGAGGCGAATATTTTACTCGGATTTAAGCCCGATCTTCGCGATTACGGAATCGGAGCGCAAATATTATCGGATTTGGGGCTTACGACGATAAAATTGCTCACAAATAACCCTGCAAAACGCGCAGGACTTGAAGGACACGGCTTGACGATAACGGAGCGAATACCGATAGTAATTGCGCCGACAAAATTCGATAAAAAATATCTGACAGTTAAAAAAGTAAAACTTGGTCACGTATTCGAGGAGGAAAATAAGGAATGAAGGTTTATGAGGGCAATATCAACGGGAAAAATTTAAAATTTGGAATCGTAGTGGCTCGATTTAACGAATTTATTACGAGTAAGCTTTTGAGCGGAGCATTGGACGCCTTTAAACGTCACGAAACGCCCGAAGAAAATATTTCGGTTGCATGGGTGCCCGGTTGCTTTGAAATTCCGCTTATCGCAAAAAAAATGGCGTCTACCAATAATTTCGACGCGATAATTTGTTTGGGCGCGGTGATTCGCGGCGCGACGACGCATTATGATTACGTTTGCAATGAAGTTTCAAAAGGCGTGGCGCAAGTCGGACTTCAAAGCGGCGTTCCGACGATTTTTGGAATAGTTACAACGGAAAATATTCAGCAGGCGATTGAACGCGCAGGGACGAAATCGGGAAATAAGGGATTCGACGCGGCTGTTTCGGCAATGGAAATGGCTAATCTCTTAAAAAATCTCGATAACTGAACCAGTAGAAATCTTGTCGTTGAAATTGTTCATGAAATTTTCTCCCGAACAATGGCACGGGAGAATTTTTTTTACGCCTAAAATCTTTAATTCATCAAGCGTCCGAGAAATTCTTTCCGAAGTCGCGCCTGTCAAGTGCAAGCCGCCGATAACCGAGTAAACAGGCAGAGAAAACCTTTCGCGAACGTCGGCAACGATATTTAAAATGCCCGAATGAGCGCAAGCCGTTACAACAGCTAACCCGTCGCCTTCGCGCAAGACTAAAATTATTTCATCGCTGAAATCGTCCGGAATTTTATTAACTCCGCGCAGAAATTTACTCGGAATGGTCTCAAAGTCGTAACGACGTTTAAAATCAGCGACAAGCCAAGCCGTTTCGTCGATTTTAAAAACGTCGCGGCAAATTTTCTGTTCGATATTCTTTCCGGTCAAGAAATTTTTATCGAATCCGCAACCGCGATAAGTTTCGTTGGAAAATTTTTCTTCCCAGAAATTCTCGCCCGTAAAAAGAATTTCAATCTGCGCGGAATCCAAAAGTTTGGGAAAGCCGCCCGCGTGATCGTAATGCGAATGACTGATTGCGGCAATTTTTATTTTGGATAAATCGACGCCCAAAATTTTAGCATTATCGAACGCCGCGCCCGTATGTCCGCAATCGAAAATAAATTTTGTCTGCGCCGTCTCAACCAAAATACTCAATCCGTGCTCCGAAATAAGTTTGGAGCCTTCGGGCTTGGTATTCTCAATTAAAATTGTTAAAGTCGTCAAAACAATCACCTCGCGCACAGTCTAATTTATCCTGCCAAAAATTCCAATGCGTAAATAAAAAAATCCCGCCTTGACGGGAAAATTTGTCCGAATTCAATCTCTGAGTAACTTTGTATCGCCGCGAAATTTGCTCTGAAGTAAGTTTCCGAAAGCCATTGAAAGATATTGATTGGCGTTTGCTTCCGCATTTCTGGAAATGGTATCAAGATTAGAAACCATTCTGGCGAAGTCTTCATCAATAACTTTCATGAATCGATTTGAATTCTCCACAATGCCGATTATCTGCGCCCGAACCGCATCGCCCATAATTTGATATTCCATGCTTCCTTCGGGGAATTCGCGCCGAATCGTCTTGAGCTGTTCCATCGCGCTGTTCGTGGCGTCCTTCTGCATTTGATAATACAGACGCTTTTTTTCTTCCATAAGGTCATGCGCCTGCCGCCGAAGTTCAATCGTCATTTTGCCCAAGCTTTCCTGTATCGAAGTTGTACATTTCGCCATTGTCTTTTGGTATTCCATGAAGATTTCAACGACTTTTCCGCTACGTTCGATTTCGTTGTTGGCAATCATTTCGTTAAGCTCGGCACTGAATTTCTGCCGTTCCATATCCAACTGTTGCATGAAGGATGCCTCTTCCATGCGAAGTTGTTGGGCGTGCTCGGCGTTCTTGCGTTGCTGATAAAATTCCAGCTGACGATCTACGATTTGAAGCGGCATTTCAATAATCGAGCCGCCGACATATTTTATAAGCGTCATTAAATTCATAACTTTTTGACCTCCTCAATTTGTTTGTCCAATAATTTTGTCTCGCGCACGAACGACATTTCCAGCTGATTCAGCATTGCCGTCCAGCGTTGATTCGTATCGATTAAAAGTTCAAGTGATTCTATCTCCGCGTTGAAAAAGAAGGCGTCCGCCGATTCGTAGCCCCACGCCTCCACGAATTTTTGATACCACTTTAGAAAAATTTTCAGGACTTCGCGGCGCGTCGCAATCGGTATATCCGTATTATCGAAAAGCTCTTTGCACTTCAGCCAATGCGCCTCCAACCATTTCAGTTCGTAGCGTTGCTTGTAAAGCGATTGAACATTTTTATTTTTATCCTCAAACAGGAAACGGAAAAGGTCAGGATTGCCGCGCAGAACATCTTCAACGAGTTGACGGCGGCATTCTCGCGTTATCTCGATAAAATTTACGAGCGCGAAAATTTCTCTTTGGCTGTTCATCGGACGCCGCCTCCGAAAGTTTTTTCGCGAAGTGCCGCGTTAAATTCCTCAACCTTTTTGCTCGTCAGCACGTCGATAAATTCACCGCTCATCTTGAAACTTTTATCCATGTGGCGTTCCAAATGGTTAAGCCATTCGCGGCGCACGTCGTCTTCTATCGGCTCTGACTCCAATTTTTTTATTATCGCCGGCAAGTCGTTCTGATAAAAATTTTTAACTTCCCGTTCGTGTTCGGTGTGCAAGCCGTTGATAAATTCTATCTCCGGTCGGAAATTTTTTATCAGCCGCATATAATGTTCTTCGTAAGCCATTAGCATTTCCGCCGTTGAAGTTTGCTCGCGCCGCGCAGATTTGCCTACGCGGAATTCGTCAAAAACATTCCCCATCGATTTTCTTCACCTCGCCGATAAATCGTTTCATAAATTTTCCGAACTCAAAAGGCTTCGGCTCAAAATGATTCATCTTGTCATCAACCAAAATAATATCAGCAACAACAGCATCAAGGCGGCGAAGACATTCTTCCACAGAGACGATTTCTTTGTCGGCATAGAGTTTTGCGGTGTTGACGTATGCGCCCGTCGTGTTTGCCCGCCTGCGTTCGAGTTCGAGCTGATTTTTTTTTTGAGCCGCCTCCTCTTCGATTTGGCGTTGCTTTTCTTTTAAGCGGCTGATAATGTTCGCAGTGGTCGTGACGACATGATAAATTTTATCCTCAATCGGTTGAATGCGGTCAAGGTTTGTGCAGAATGCAAGATTTTGTTTAAGCGCGAGAGCCAAATACATTTCAAAAAGTTTCTCGTTGACAGCGTGATTAATTTCATAAAGCCCGACGCCTTGAAAAATCTGCGCGGGCTTGGGAGGATTCGGGATTAAATTTTTATCAGCAACTTCGCGGTAAGGAGCAAGCACAGTTTCGGGAACCTTACGTTTCCATTCGGGCGCGAGATATTCCGTGAACAAGTTTATTAAATCGGCGGGCGTAATGTCGGGTATTTGATTAGACGCCGTGTCTTTTATCGAAACGCCCAGAAAAACTTTGACGAACCTGCCGCGATTGTCGCAGAAAAATTCTTCGGCACCCGACAGATTATTTTGCTCGGCAAAAAATTTCAGGTTACAGGAGACGCCCGCGATACATTTTCCGTTATTTGACGCCGCCACAAGCCGCACATCGTTTAAAATATCCAAGTCCTGCGTCGAAGGCAGAATCACTTTCCGCGCCCAATCTATATCGCGGTCGGTAAAATCTTCGGGGCGCACGGCGAACTTTGAATTAAAATCCGTCTCAAAAGTTCTGCTGTGAATCAGCGGAGCTATTTTCATGTCAACACCTCCAAAATCATTTGCGCCAGCGACCGTTAATGTAAGTCAAATTTATCGAATAAAGCTCACGTTCCAAGCGTTCGTAGCTTTTTTTCATTGCGTTAAGTTCGTCTTGCAACCGTTTAATTTTATCTTCGCTGATTTGCTTTAAATCAGAGGTACTTGGTTTTCTAATCGCTTGAACTGCGTCAAAAACGTCAAAAGCAAAAGGAAATAACGCTTTACCGAGCTTGCGGACAGGTTCAGAAAAAGTATTCTCCTCGTTTGAACGCTTATAAATATTTTCTCGCTCATTTTGAATTTGTTTTTCGTAATCTCTCATATAATCCCTGAGCGCGAACCAAATGCCCATGTAAATCGGCAGGTGAAGATTAATCGGCTTGAAAGTGCCGCGATATTCATCATCTTGCAATTCGGAGCCGAGCGACACGGGGATAATTACGATAAAGGTATCGTCGCGTTCAAAGAGCGGGCTGAAACATTTTTCCAAAATCAAGCGAATCTCGTCCTCATCGGTTTCGCGATTGCACAAGTCAAATTTCGTGATGATTAAGGCTACGGGCGGGAACTTCTTACCGCGATTGTTATTTGCAAGGCGTCCGAGATAAGGGCTGATGTGACGACTGCACTTTTCGCGCACGCGGTCAATTTTATCTTGCGTATTGTCAGCGATAAGATTTTCGCCGTCAATGCAGATAAACAGCGCACTTGAATTGTAAATGGAATTTTCAACCTCGTCGAGTTCACTGCCCGCACTTTTGGAGGCGTCGAGCCAACCGCCGGGATAATCAATCCACTCGAACGGCAAAATCGTATTAAAGGCGTGCTGTAATTCAAATTTATATTTCTGCGCGGCGTCAGTAGGTTCCGGAAATCTGGCGCGACCGAGTGAGGCGTCCTTTAAATTTTTAAATCGCGTCACGAGAAGGCGGCTTTCGTCCCTGTCCGTAGCGATAATTGAATAGCCGTCGCGTCCCGCGCTCATCTCGTAATACATGCCGAGCAGATAGCAAGTTTTGCCCGAACCTGTTTCGCCGAGAATCGTCAGCTTTGTATCCAAACTTTTTCCTCCCTTAGAATTTTTATCTGGAGTATCCGCCTTGATGCTGCTGCCGCCAATTTCCTCGAACTCAATATTGCCGAATTCGGATTGATTCGTGACAGCAAACATAACGTCGCAACAGTTATCAAAAGTGGCTATGACTTGATGATTTTCAATTTCCAAATTCTCCACAACAAAAGTATTCAAAGCGCAATCGGCTTGGATAAAAAGTTTTATGCCGTTATTGGAGACTATGGAAATGGCGTTACCGAAAACTTTAAGCACATGCCCATTGAAAGGCGAAATGATTTTTCCGCTCTGACAATTTTTAACGGCGGCACCGCGTCCGCGTCTTCCGCTCGAAAAATCAGCGTCATTGACTTCGCGCAGAGATACAAGCCGCCCCTCGACGGGAGCCGTAAGAATTATATTGCGCATGAAAATTTTACTCCCCGTAAATTTTTTAGAATCAACTTAGTTTATCATAATAAATTTGTGTTTTGGTGTCCTGTCGGGACATTCTACAAAAATTCCATTTACTAAACAAGCAAAAAATACCCCTTTATTATCCCCCCCCCCAACCCGACTTTGTCAAGCCAATTTGAAAAAAATTTTCACTTGTTCGTTTGCATTTGAGTTGCGCAAAAATTTTTGTTATAATCTTGCATAAAGTATACAACAAACTTAGGGACAAGGAGCTAGGAACTAGGGATTAGAGATTAATTGCGCATTACGCATTACGCATTACGAATTACTCATTGCAGTTTGGAGGGTTGATTAATAATGAATGAGAATCAAGCGGAGACTTTTCACACGCCAAAAATTTTTCCGATGACGGAAGATGCCCTGCGCGAAGTCATAAAGAAATATCCGACTCCGTTTCACATATACGACGAGAAAACAATCCGCGAGAACTTCAGAAAGTTGCGCGAAACATTTGCATGGGCACCCGACTTTAGGGAACATTTTGCGATAAAGGCGACGCCGAATCCGTATTTGGTGGAAATAATGGCACGAGACGGCGCGGGCACCGATTGCAGCTCGACAGCGGAACTTTATATCAGCGAGGCGGCGGGAGTGGTCGGCGAAAAAATAATTTTGACTTCAAACGACACGCCGGCTGAGGAATTTCGCAAGGCATTGGAACTCGGCGCGATTATAAATCTCGACGATATAACGCACATAGAATATTTGGAGCAAAAAGCGCGATTGCCCGAAATAATTTCGTTCAGATACAATCCCGCCGACATCATGAACGACGGCAACGATATAATCGGACGCCCTGCGGAGGCTAAATACGGATTAACTCGCAAGCAAATTTTTGAGGCTTACAAAATTTGTCTGGACAAGGGGATAAATCGATTCGGCTTGCACACAATGATAGCGTCGAACGAAAGAAAATCGTCGACGTTCATTTACACGGCGCGGATTATGTTTGAACTCGCCGTTAAGATTAAAAATGAACTCGGCATAACTTTTGAGTTTATAAATTTGGGCGGCGGGCTTGGCATACCTTATCGCCCCGATGAATTGCCCGTTGATTTAAAGATGATTGGCGACGGGATTAAGAAACTTTTCTTTGAAATTTTGGTACCGAACGGCTTGGGCAATGTTCGATTGGCAATGGAAAGCGGTCGCGCAATGACAGGTTCGGCGGGTTGGCTCGTCTCGACGGTTTTGCATGAGAAAAATACCTACAAAAATTATATCGGGCTTGATTCCTGCATGTCGGATTTGATGCGCCCCGCGCTTTACGACGCTTATCACCACATAACGATTTTGGGTAAAGAAAATGCGCCTTGCGTTGAAACTTACGACGTGACAGGCTCGCTCTGTGAAAATAATGATAAGTTTGCGATAGACCGCCGCCTTCCGAAAATTGAGGTTGGGGACGTTGTGATTATTCACGATACGGGCGCACACGGACACGCTATGGGATTCAATTACAACGGCAAACTTCGGAGCGCGGAACTTTTGATTCGTGAAAACGGCTCTGTTGAAATGATTCGCCGCGCAGAAACTTTGAACGATTATTTTGCGACGTTGAACTTTCCGAATTCCCGCCTTAAGCTCAAGACAAAATAACATTTTTGCAACTTAAAAATTTCAACGAAATCATTACGTAACGATAAAAATTCTTAGACGATAAAAAGGAAAATCAAAAGACGCGGGGAATATAAACGGCGGAGGTTGAAAAGCGTTGCGAAGTGCGGAGCTTGATGAATTTGTTGAACGTGTGAACGAGCGGACTGATATTTATTCGGTAGTATCGCGCTACGTTACACTTACTCAAAGGAGCGGGCGATATTGGGGGCGTTGTCCCTTCCATAATGAAAAAACCGCATCTTTCAGCGTAAGCCCCGAAAAAGGACTTTTTTATTGTTTCGGGTGCGGCGCGGGCGGCAATGCTTTTAAATTCCTTTCGCTCATTGAAAATATAACCTACTTTGAGGCAGTTAAACTTCAGGCGCAAAGGCTCGGTATCGACCTGCCCGAAAAAAAATCTTCGCCCGAAGAAGAACGCCGTCGTCGTGAAGAAAAATCTTTGTTCAAAATTAACGAGTTCGCGCAGGATTTTTATCACGAATGTTTAATCAAAACGGCTCGCGGCGAAATCGGCAGGAAATACCTTGCGGCACGGGGAATTACTGAGGAGACCATTGAAACTTTCAAGCTCGGCTATGCGGCGGACGATTGGGAAAATCTCTTGTCGAATCTCACGCGACGCGGATTTTCTCCCGAACAAATAGAAAAAGTCGGACTTATCGCCGGACGTAAAAATTCTTCCGGATTCTACGACAGATTTCGCGGACGAATCATGATTCCGATTAATGACGTTTTCGGGCACGCCGTAGGTTTCGGCGGACGTATTCTTAAATCCGAAGACGATAACATTCCAAAATATCTGAACACTCCGGAGACCGAAATTTTTAACAAGCGCAATTTGCTTTTCGGACTCGATAAATCTAATCGGATAATCGGCTCAACGGGCGTTGCGATTGTCGTCGAAGGTTATATGGACGCAATCTCATTGTTCAGCGCAGGTATAAAAAATGTCGTTGCAACTCTCGGTACGGCATTCACGCCCGAACATGCCAAGCTGATTTTGAAGTACGCAAGGAAAATTATTTTCTGCTACGACAGCGACGAGGCAGGACAACGCGCTACTCTCCGAGCTTTGCCCATTGTTCAAGCGGCGGGCGCGAATGTCTTTGTCATAAAAGTTCCCGAAGGTAAAGACCCCGATGAATTCGTTCGCAAAAACGGTAAGGCGGCATTCGACGAGCTGATTAAAAATGCCGCGTCCTTAGTCGATTACCGTATGAATTACGTCCTTGCCCGCGCAGATATTTCGACGATTCGCGGAAAAGTAACGGCGTTTCGAGAAATCTTGCCCGTCATAGCCGGAATAAAAAATCCTTCCGTTCGCAATGAATATAAAAAGAAAATTGCATCGGCACTGGCTCTTGACGAACAACTTGTAGACGACGAATGGAAAAAGTTTTCTTCAAATGCCAATGCCGAAAAACAATCGCCCGTTAAAAAAATAAAATCTCTAAGTACGGACGAATTATTAATCAAGGAAGCTCAAGAATCTATCTTGCGAATGGCTTGGCATGACGAAGAGACATTGGATTATATTAAGTTCCATTTGCCGCGAGAAATTTTTACGGAAACACAAAGGGAAATACTCAGTCGGCTTGAAGAATATAGAAAACAGGGCAAAAGATTAACTCAAATAAGCGCGGCTGATGAATTCAGCGAAGAAGTAAATGCGGAACTCTCAAGGATATTGATTGACGGCGCAGACGACCCTCGCGGAAATGATAAGGAACTCGAATTATTTTATGATTCGGTCGATATTTTAAGGCGAGCCGTGTTGCAGAAAAAATATGAAACTCTCCTTGCTGAGGCTGATGAATATATTCCGAGCGACGAGGAAACTTATAAAGAAAAGGTTCGGGAGTCGCTTAAGGTAAGAAATGAAATAAATAAATTGAAGATTAGTAACTAGGAGCCGGGAACTTCCAATTCCTAAATCCCAATTCCTAATTCCAAGAAAAGGAGGCTGCAAAATGACAGGAGAAAATAAAACTGTCGAGCCGAATAAAGGCAATTTGAGCGGCAGCCTGTCGGCAAATAAGAAAAATAATTCCGCGCTAAAAAAATCCGAAGCTCAAACCGAAGAAAATAACGCGGACTTAATGCAAAAGACCGCCAGAGGCCGCACGTCAAAAATCATTTCACTCTTAACGTTAAGATGTAAGCAAACGGGCGGAAAACTCTCGTGGGGCGACTTGGATAAAATTCTCCAAAATCAAGGCGTAGAAAATGACACGGAAGAAATTGACGAAATTTTAAGTATCTGCGAGCGCGAGGGTATAGAATTAGTCAATGAAGATAACGACCTCGACGACGTGGGAACAACGACGGAGAATGTCGATACAGAATTATCGCCCGAAAATTCGCCGATGGAATCAGACGATTCATTGAATCAGATTGAGGCTACCGAAAGTCCGACCGAAGATGAAGCCGAAACAATTAAAACGCCCGTCGAAATCGATTTGAATATCCCCGACAGCGTTTCAATCGACGACCCTGTTCGCATGTACTTAAAAGAAATCGGACGTGTGCCGCTCCTTACTGCCGAACAGGAAAAGGAATTGGCAATGCGTATGGAAACAGGAGATGAAGCCGAACACGCCGAAGCGCAAAAAGAACTTGCTGAAGCGAATCTGCGCTTGGTAGTTTCAATCGCCAAAAGGTACGTCGGACGCGGAATGCTTTTCCTTGATTTGATTCAAGAAGGCAATCTGGGATTGATTAAAGCCGTAGAAAAATTCGACTATCGCAAGGGCTATAAATTTTCGACTTACGCGACGTGGTGGATAAGACAGGCGATAACGCGGGCAATAGCCGACCAAGCGCGGACAATAAGAATCCCCGTGCATATGGTCGAGACGATTAATAAATTGATTAGAGTATCGCGCAATCTGTTGCAGAAAAACGGTCGCGAGCCTACCGACGAAGAGATTGCGGAAGAAATGGAAATACCGGTTGAACGCGTTCGCGAGATTAAAAAAATCGCGCAAGAACCCGTTTCGCTGGAGACGCCCGTCGGTGAAGAAGATGATTCGCATTTGGGAGATTTTATCGAAGACCAAGACGCACCCGCGCCCGCCGATGCCGCGTCATTCATGTTGTTAAAGGAGCAACTGGAAGACGTTTTGGGAACATTGACGCCGCGTGAGAAAAATGTTTTGCGGCTCCGATTCGGCTTGGAAGACGGCAGAGCAAGGACGCTTGAGGAAGTCGGCAAAAGTTTCAACGTCACTCGTGAAAGGATTCGTCAAATTGAGGCTAAGGCGTTGCGGAAATTGCGTCATCCTGCCCGCTCGAAGAAACTTAAAGATTTTTTGGATTGAACTATCGGGAGTCGCAAGCGCGGCTCCTTTTCTTTGTTAGGGATTAGGGATTAGGAATTAGGGACTAGGGAATAGTTTTGGGGGAATCAATATGTATAAATCGGGATTTGTCGCCGTCATAGGTCGTCCGAACGTCGGCAAGTCAACTCTCATCAATAAAATAATCGGACAAAAAATCGCAATCACGTCCGATAAGCCGCAGACTACGCGCAGTCGCATTCAATGCATTTTGACGCAGGACGACGCGCAGATTATTTTTCTCGACACGCCCGGTATTCATAAGCCTAAATTTAAACTCGGCGAATATATGTTGAAGGCGGCGGAAGGTACACTTAAAGAAGTCGACGCAATTTTTTTCGTCACAGACGCGACAGAGAAATTCGGCGGCGGCGAAAAATATATTCTGGAAAGATTAAGTTCGACAACCAAGCCCGTTATTTTGGTTGTGAATAAAGTCGATTTGATTGAGCGTGAAAAACTTTTGCCGATAATCGCTGAGTATTCGACGCGCAGAGATTTTGCGGCAGTCGTCCCGATAAGCGCGACCGAAGGCACCAACGTCAACGATTTGATTAATGAGGCGAAAAAATTCTTGCCCGAAGGCGTTCAATATTACCCTGCAGATATGATTACCGACCAGCCCGAACGATTGATAATCGCCGAGTTGATTCGCGAAAAAATTTTGCACGCCACTCAAGACGAAGTTCCTCACTCAATAGCCGTCGACCTCGAAGAATTTACGCCACGCGATAACGGCACAATTTTTATCCGAGCGACTGTCTATGTTGAGCGCGATTCGCAAAAGGGAATTCTGATCGGCAAAGGCGGCGCAATGTTAAAGACCGTCGGCAAGGAAGCGCGTCCCGAAATCGAAATGTTACTCGGCTCGAAAGTTTTTTTGGATTTATGGGTTAAAGTCAAACGTGATTGGAGAAATTCCGTCGGGGCTTTGCAAAGTTTTGGACTGAAAGATTTTTAAGCCGCGCAGGGATTTATTTTTTGGCGTTGAATAGTTGAAAAAATTCTTGAAGGTTAAGTCAAAGGGAGGCGATCTAATTTGAAAGCTGAAGGAGTTTTGCCGACAATCGGGAGTAAATTTGATCCCTTGACGGGGCTTTATAATCGCGACGTTTTTTACACTGAGGCTCAATTACTTCTCGGAGCGCGTTATGATGTCAAATATTCTATCGTCTGTATGGACATAAGCTGTTTTAAAATTATCAATGACTTGTTTCATGTTGAAACGGGAAATTTGATTCTGCAAACCGCAGCGGAATATTTAAAAAAGGCACTCAACCCGCGAACTTCTTTGAGTTGTCGAGCCGATGCAGATCATTTTATCTTATGCATACCGAGCGATGAACTTGACATTGAACGTATTATCAAAGACCTTGACGAATGCATTAAGTCTCTGCATATCAGCCACAACATTTTATTTTTCGCGGGCATTTATCCCGTCGATAATACCAATTTGCCGATTCTTCAAATGTGCGACCGCGCAGGTATGGCACTCCGTCGAATCAAAGGCAGTTATCTCACGCGCTACGCTTATTATGATGCCAAAATGCGCGACCAAATGATTGAGGAACTGCTGATAACCGGCAACTTGGAGATTGCGTTGATGGAACGTCAATTTACGATTTTCCTGCAACCGATTTTCGACCCGCATAAAAATACCGTCGTAAGTGCGGAGGCACTCGTCCGCTGGTTCCACCCGACTCACGGAATGATTTCGCCGGGAAAATTTATTCCCGTCTGCGAACGTAACGGCTTTATCGTTCGTCTCGACCGTTTTGTTTGGGAGGAGGCTTGCCGACTGCAACGCAAGCGACTCGACGAAGGCAAACCGGTTGTTCCCATTTCCGTAAACTTATCGCGCTTGAATTTCTACAGCACAGACCTTACAGAATTCCTGTCCTTACTGCTTGAGAAATACGATTTGGAGCCGTGGATGTTGAAATTGGAAGTCACCGAAAGCGCGTACACAGATAATCAAGTACAGCTCCTCGATATGATTTCGACGTTCAAAAATCTGGGCTTTTCGGTTTTGATGGACGATTTCGGTTCGGGTTATTCGTCGCTGAACATGCTTAAAGATATGCCGCTCGACACGATAAAAGTTGACATGGCATTTATTCGCGAGCTTGAGAAATCGGAGCGCGTGGCGGTGATTTTGAAATTCATAGTTGAGCTGACAAATGCATTGGGCATGAGCACGGTAGTTGAGGGCGTCGAAACCAAAACGCAAGCCGATTACGTCGCGAGCTTGGGCGATGTATCGATTCAAGGCTATTATTTTTCGCGTCCTTTGCCGATTAAAGATTACGAAAAACTTTTGGATAAATACCTTTTGAAGGAGGACGAATGACATGCCGGCAATCAAAAAGGAAAGTGCGGGCGAGGCTACAATCTGGACGTTGCGCAACACTAAGGGGAACGAACTCAAAGTTACGAATCTTGGGGCGCGAGTGGTCTCGATGAGATTTCGCGACAAGGATTTTAAAAATCGTTCCATGCTCAAGGACGACGCGGCGGCGGGTATTGTACTCGTTGACGGCAACGCGGATTTTGCTAAAGTTATCTGGCAGGGCGAAGAGTTTATCGAAGGCGTGAAATTTTCGGCAGAACTCGGCGGCAAATCGGTCAGCGTTATGTACAGCATTTCCAACGACAATGAAATCAGCATTAAGTACGAGGCGGCGGGCGTTGAGGATATTTCGACGGTTATGACTTTCAGCGCGGAGGCATTGCCCGATGTCGATTTCAGAGCTTGTCAGAAAGACGCGGCTTGGGAGAAAATCGGCGACGAAAAAATTTATCCGATTACTCAGATTGCGGAAGTCGAAATGGAATTGGGAATGTTCGGCTACGATCCCGGTTGTCCGATTGATTATCTGAACGCGGGTTTGAAGAACGGCGCGAATCTTTTCAGTAATGCGGCGGGCATTGAAGTTATCGTTTATGCGACGCAGGATAAAATTCACGCGGCGGCAGTCGACGGCGGCTTTGCGATTAAGACAAGCGGCACTGCGGCGGACGGAAAAATTAAATCGCAAACCGTTTACATGATTAAGAACAGAAGATAATGCGGAGGGATATTTTTGAACATTCACGAATACCAAAGCAAAGCGATTCTGCGCGGCTACGGCGTTAATGTTCCTGACGGCGGCGCGGCGTTCAGCGTTGAAGAAGCTGTCAAGCAAGCGCAAATGCTCGGAGCAGACGTGACTGTTATTAAAGCTCAAATTCACGCGGGCGGTCGCGGTAAAGCGGGCGGCGTCAAACTCGCTCACAATTTAAACGAAGTTCGCCAATATGCCGAAGAACTTTTGGGCAAAACGCTTGTCACTCACCAAACGGGCACGGAAGGCAAAGTTGTCAAACGTCTTTTGATTGAGGCAGGCTCGAATATTAAAAAGGAATATTATCTTAGTTTCGTCGGCGACAGGAAAACCGCTCGCGTTGTTATGATGGGCTCGGAAGAAGGCGGCGTTGAAATTGAAAAAGTTGCTGCCGAATCGCCCGAAAAAATTTTCAAGGAATATATCGACCCCGCTATCGGACTTGCGCCCTTTCAAGCAACCCGCATGGCTTACAAAATGAATTTCCCTAAAGAAGTCGTTCGCAAAGTTACAAAGCTCATGATTAATTTGCACAGGGCTTTTGTTAAAAAAGATTGTTCGCTGGCAGAAATTAATCCGCTCGTCTTGACGGAGGAAAATGATATTATCGCGCTCGACGCCAAATTGAATTTTGATGACAGTGCGCTTTATCGTCATCCCGACGTTGAATCTCTGCGCGACGAAACCGAAGAAGACCCTAAAGAACTTCACGCGGCGAAACTCGGTTTAAATTACGTCAATCTCGGCGGCAACGTTGCCTGTATGGTAAACGGCGCGGGCTTGGCTATGGCAACGGTCGATATTTTAAAACATTTCGGCGGCGAACCTGCGAATTTCCTCGACGTTGGCGGCGATTCCACGCCCGAAAAAATCGCCGAAGCTTTTCAAATCATGCTTGAGGGCGGACAGGCTAAGGGAATTTTCGTAAACATTTTTGGCGGCATAAATAAATGCGATTTGGTTGCACAAGGCATTGTCGACGCGGCAAAAATCATTTCGCCCGACGGTAAATCAATCCCCGTGCCGGTCGTCGTTCGTCTTGAAGGTACAAACGTCGAACGCGGCAGACAAATTTTGAAAGAGTCGCCGATTGCCAATGTGATTATGGCGGAAACTATGGAAGGCGGCGCGGAAGAAATTGTTCGTCTCGTCAAGTCGGCTTAAAATTTGGCAGGAAATTTTCTGTCCTTCCCGAAAAAAATTTTTGGGAGGGATTTTTTTTGGCTCTCGAAAATAAATTTGGTATAAAAGATTCTGCGGAACTTGCCCGCGTCGAAGAGAAAATCAGCAAACGCAATGCCCTTGAACTTTTCACGAGCGGCAAGCTTGAAAAATTATCTGCAGGGACATTTGCGACGCTTGCCGAGATTCATCGCGCCTTATTCGGAGAAATTTACGACTTCGCCGGCAAAATTCGTAACGTCAATCTTGCCAAAGGGCATTTCAGATTTGCCTCCGCGCTTTATCTTAATGAGGCTCTCGCGCAGATTGATAACATGCCGCAAAATAACTTTAACGCGATTGCGGAAAAATATATTGAGATGAACATTGCACACCCTTTCCGCGAAGGCAACGGGCGCAGTATGAGGATTTGGCTTGACCATATTTTTAAGGCGGAACTCGGTCGCGTTGTCGATTGGAGCCGCATTGATAAGGCGGATTATCTTTCGGCAATGGAGCTGAGCCCGATTCATGGCGATAAAATTAAAAAACTCCTTGCCGACGCGCTCACCGATAAAATTAATGACCGAGAAATTTTCATGAAGGGTATCGACGCAAGTTATTTTTATGAAAATTATTTTACTTATCGGGCGCGAGAACTTTTGTAAGGCGGCGAAAAACTTTGATTTATATTCACATTCCCTTTTGCAAGAAAAAATGCAACTACTGCGCGTTCAATTCCAAAATCGGCGACGAGGACGAAAAAAATCTTTATGTCGACGCTTTGATTGAGGAAATAAATCTGCGCGGAGACGATTCTTTTACGGATACAATTTATATGGGCGGTGGCACTCCGACAACTTTAACGCTCGACCAGTTGGATAAAATAATGTTGGCTGTCGAAGAAAATTTTACCGTCGATAAACGGGCGGAAATTACGATTGAGGCGAATCCCGCTACTGTCAACGGAAATTATCTGCGCGGCTTGCAATCCTTAGGCTTTAATCGAATAAGCTTGGGTGTTCAGACTTTCGACGATGAACTTTTAAAAATCTTGGGCAGGATTCACGATTCGCGAGCGGCTGTCATGACGATTGAGCTTGCCAAAAGATTTTTTAACAATGTAAGTATCGATTTAATGTACGGCTTGCCGAATCAGACTTTGAATAATCTCAACCGCGATTTGAATTTTATAAAAGCCCTTGACGTTCGGCACGTGTCGATTTACGGCTTGGAGATTGAGGCGGGCACACCGTTTTTTGAGCTTTATAATAAAAATCAACTCAACTTGCCCGAAGAAAATCTTTGCGCCGATATGTACGATTTGATAACAGCGACTTTACCGACGCTGGGTTATCGCCGCTACGAAATCAGCAACTTTGCCAAAGAAAATTTCGAGAGCCGCCACAACGTCGGCTATTGGACGGGCAAAAGTTATTTCGGATTCGGGGCGGGAGCGCACAGTTTCGACGGCAAATTAAGGACTTCAAACGTTTGCGACGTGGCAACTTACATTAAAGGCAACGTTCCTGCGATTGAAGAAGTCGTTACCCGACAAGCGGCAATGGAGGAATTTTGTTTCTTGGGCTTGCGAATGGTCGAAGGGATTTCCGCGCAGATTTTTGAAAATAAATTCGGCGTTAAGATTTCGGACGTATTCGGCGAAGCCATAAATAAAAATTGTCGGCTGGGTTTGCTCAAGGTTGAAGACGATAAAATTTCTTTGACCGAACGCGGCATGGCATTGGGCAATGAAATCTTCGCGGACTTTTTATTATAAGGGGGATTAAGAGATGAGAATTTTAATTATGATTATTGGATTTTTACTCGCGCTGATACCGACGGCAAGCGCGGCAGTTTATCAACAAGGCGTTGTCTATGTGATTTATGACGAAGAAGGAAAAGCCGCAGTTGCGGATAAGACGGATATAAATTCAAACGGCGTGCCCGACGTTATCGAGGACGTGGCAACGCAGGTTAATGCGGCTCGCGAATTGTTCAAAGACGTTTTCAAATATCCCGACCCGCTGGAATCCGAGCGTTTCAAAAATGTTAAGTCAATCGAAGTCGACATTGCTCCGAAGGCAAATATGAAAAGTTACGGCAATGCATACAGCGGAGTAAGAAAATCAAAGCACGACCCTAACGAACGAGCAATTCATATTCGAGTTGCCAATACCATTGAGCCGCACAAGCACTTTACGCCCGAACATGAATATTTCCATTTGATTCAATACGGCGCGACATATTTCAGAAACGGTTGGTTTTTGGAAGGAATGGCGCGTTGGTCGCAGGACGCAATTTCCAAAACAGAAAAATATCCCGACGGCAAGGACATTCCTTTTAAGTTGAAAAACGAATCTGCGGCGAAAAAAATTTTCAAAATTAAGTACAGCGCAGCTGAAAATTTATGGTATCCGTTGGCAGTGAACATGAAGGACAAAGCGAAAATTCCCGATAGTCTTATGAATAAATATAAATATGTGGACGGAACGCCGGTATTCAAAGACAATATCTTTTACGGGGCAAATGTCATGCGGAATGTAATTTTGGTTATGAAGTCTAAAGAAGGATCGGCGGCTGAGGAATTCGGCGGTATGCAAAAATGGCGTAAAGAAGGACAGCGCGACGACCAAAACAGCAAATATATTTTCGACAGCGTTAAAGAGGTTTACAATTCCAAAAAGTAGGAGCGATTTATGACGGAGTTTAAAACGATTGCGGACGGAGAAATTTTTTCGGCGGCTTACGAAATTAACAAGTCAAAATTTTTGGCGCACGTTAAGCACGTCGAAACGGAAGAATCTGCTCGCGAATTCGTGCTGATGATTCGGAAGAAATATTTTGACGCGACGCATAATTGTTCGGCATGGGTATTGGGTGAACGCGGCGATAAACAGAAATCGAACGACGACGGCGAACCGGGCGGAACGGCGGGCAATCCGATTTTGGAGACGATTAAAAAGAACGAGCTGACAAATTGCGCAATCGTAGTGACGAGATATTTCGGCGGAATAAAACTCGGAACGGGCGGCTTGATTCGTGCCTATTCACATACGGCGGCATTGGGCATTGCAATTTCAAAAGTTGTGCAGATGATTCTGTTCCAAAAAATTTCTCTGACATTGGAATATAATTTCTTGGCGACGGTCGAAAATTATCTGCGCAATAAAAAAGTCCGCGTCACGAATACCGATTATGCCGACGTTGTGACTTTGGAAATTTTGTTGTTGCCCGCGCAGGTCGAAACTTTTTTAACGGATTTAAACGATTTGACTGCCGCAAATTTTTTACACGAGGAACTTGGAGAAATTCTCCTGCCCGTTGAAATTAATTGCTTGCAATAAGGTTATCTGCTATTATTAAAAAAATTTTTCTGTCAAGGAGTGGTTTTTATGAAGGTTCGTAAAGCAGTAATCCCCGCCGCAGGACTCGGCACGCGATTTTTACCGGCGACGAAATCTCAACCTAAAGAAATGTTGCCGATAGTCGACAAGCCGACGATTCAATACATAATTGAGGAAGCGGCGGCGGCGGGCGTCGAAGATATAATCGTCGTCACGGGGCGCAATAAACGTTCGATTGAAGATCATTTCGACCGCTCCATTGAACTTGAATGGGAGCTTGAGCGCAAGGACAAAATGGAAATGTTGCAAATGGTGAAAGCCATTCCCGAAATCGCCAACGTTCATTTTATCCGCCAAAAACAGCCGCTCGGTTTGGGTCACGCGGTTTTGACGGCGAGTCATTTTATCGGCGACGAACCTTTTGCGGTTTTGCTGGGTGATGATGTTGTCGTTTCCAAAAAGCCCGTCCTTCAACAGATGGTCGAAGTTTTCAACGAGTATAAGACTTCGATTTTGGGCGTGCAGGAAGTTGCGGAAGAAGTCGTTCATAAATACGGCATTGTCGAATGTAAACACGTGGACGACGGGATTTATAAGGTTAAAGATTTGGTCGAGAAACCTGCGCGGGAGGCGGCACCGAGTCGGATTGCGATTTTGGGCAGATATATTTTGACGCCTACAATTTTTTCTTACCTTGAGACGCAGGAACCGGGCGCGGGCGGCGAAATTCAGTTGACTGACGGACTTAAACGCCTTGCCAAAAGTGAGGCAATGTACGCTTACATTTTCAAAGGGCACCGCTACGACGTGGGAACCAAAATGGGCTTTTTGCAAGCGAATATCGAAATTGCGTTGCGTAATCCCGATACTGCCGATGACTTGAGAAATTATCTTGCGGCACTTCATGAGAATATGGAGCAAATGCTTGACTATGATTAAGATAATTCGCAATACGAATCGCGGCGGTGAAGTCGATAAACAGGAGGACGTACGATGAAATATTATCAGGTATCTACACTGCAGGCTTTGGCGTTGGGATTTTCAAAATCTGTGATAACGGTTGAAGAACTGCTCCGACACGGGAATCTTGGTCTTGGCACTTTTGAAGACGTGGACGGCGAAATGATCGTTCTGGACGGAAAATGCTATCGTGCCAAAGACAACGGTGATGTTGTCCTTGCCGAATACGACAGAGGTACACCTTTTGCCTCCGTCTGCAATTTTCAGCCAAGTCGGTCTGAAGAATTTGGCAATATGAATACAATCGATCAACTAAAAGAGTGGCTGACGATTTGCATTGAGGAAGACTTTGGACTTAATTCAATGTATGCGGTCAGAATCGACGGCGAATTTTCAAAAGTAGATGCGCGTTCTGAATCGGGGACGTGTGCTCATCATTTAACGCTGAAAGACGCATTAAGTGTTACACAGAAAGCGTTTGTCTTTGAAAATATCAGAGGCTCTCTTGTATGCGTGTATTATCCCGATTACATGGACGGGATTAATGCCGCAGGTTGGCATATGCATTTTCTTTCGGAAGACGCAAAAACCGGCGGTCATGTGTTTGATGTCAGCATTACTTGCGGAAACGCCGCTTTCTGTCGAATTACAAGCTTAGAGATACAGATACCCGACTCGCCCGCGTTTGATACTTATGCGCTGAAAGGTGTTTCACAGGAAGAAATCAAAAGCGTCCAACAGGGCAAAACTTAACCAATCATTACGAAGGAGGCTTTACGATGAAGGCTTTAAAACTTTTGCTACTCCTGCCGATAATCGCGTTGTGTTTCGGTTGCGGCGGAGAAAAAGCCGCGAATCAAGCGACGCGCTTCGGCACGGGCGGAACGGGCGGCATGTATTATGCTTACGGCTCCGAGCTTGCAAAGTTGATTCAAAACGAGGACGCAAAACACGCGCTCGACGTTAAGACAACTGCGGGTTCGGCGGCTAATCTTCGACTTCTGCGCGAAAAGTTTTTGGATATTGCGATAGTCCAAAGCGATACACTTTCAAACGCGATTAACGGTCGGGGAGTTTTCGCGGCGGCAGGACCGGGCGCAGGTTATGCGGCAGTCGCGGGACTTTATACGGAGGCTTGTCAAATAATCGTCGCCAAAGATTCCGGCATTAATGACGTCAGCGAATTGGTCGGCAAAAGAGTTTCGGTCGGCGAGCGCGAATCGGGCGTTTTGCAAAATGCCGAGCAAATTTTAATGTCGCACGGCTTAACGTTTGAAATGTTGCAACCGACTTATTTATCGTTCACGGATTCGGCATTGGCTCTTGAAAAGGGGCAAATTGACGCTTTCTTTGTGACGGCGGGCGCACCTACTTCAGCGATTGAAAAGCTCACGGCTAAAAAGGAAATTAAAATTCTCTCCATTGCCCCCGACGTTCAAAACAACATGATGAAACTTTACAAAGGCTATACTCGTTGCACTATTCCCGCGAACACTTACAAGGGACAAACGGAAGAAGTTTCGACAATCGGCGTCAAAGCGGTTTTGGTTGCAAGCACCGATTTAAAAGATGATGAAGTTGCATACCTCACTGAATTTATTTTTAAGAATGTCGACAAGCTCCCGCATAATACGAGCGATAAATTGACTAATGAATATGCCGTTCAAGATATTCCTGCGAGTTTCCATGCGGGCGCGGCGAAATTTTATGAGACTCAAGGCGTCAAGGTTAATGTTTACGACGGCAAATCGGGCGAGTCGATTAAAGCCGGTCAAGACTGATTAGTGGTCAGTGGAAAGTGGTAAGTGGTCAGACTGAAAGCTAGTCCCTAGTCCCTCACCCTAATCCCCAGAAAGGAAGTGAACTTTATGTATACGCTCGAATTCAATATGTATCAAACATTGGCGGTGGCGGTCGTCATGCTTTACGTCGGCACTCTTCTTAAACAGCGGATACAATTCCTAGAAACTTTTTGTATTCCGTCGCCTGTTGTCGGCGGTCTTTTATTTGCAATAGTCAGTTGTGTTTGTTACACGTCAGGAATTATCGGATTTGCATTTGACGAGACGCTTAAAACCGTCTGCATGGTTGCATTTTTTACTTCGGTCGGTTTTCAAGCGAATATAAAAGTTTTGAGAAGCGGCGGGACGGCTCTCGTTATTTTTTTGGGCTGTGTATGCGCTTTAATTTTCGCGCAAAACTTTTTGGCAGTCGCATTGGCGGGCATTTTGAATATCAGCCCGTTTATCGGACTTTGCACAGGTTCGATTTCTATGGTCGGCGGTCACGGCACGGCGGGCGCATTCGGTCCGGTACTTGAAGACTTGGGACTTGTCGGCGCAACTACTCTTTGCACTGCCGCCGCTACTTTCGGACTCGTTGCAGGCTCTTTAATGGGCGGTCCTCTCGGTCGTCGTCTGATACTCGGCAAAGATTTATTGAAGACGGCAGTTAAAGCCGACGAAACTCCGCTTGTTGAGGAAGAAAAGAAACATGAACGCTCGGTAAGCATGTACGCGCCCGCCGCTTATCAGTTGGCATTGGCAATGGGCTTGGGAACGGTCGTTTCAATGTTGTTATCGAAAACGGGCATGACATTTCCAATTTATATCGGCGCGATGATAGTGGCGGCGATAATGCGCAACTACAGCGAGTTCACGAACTCATTCAAAGTTCACATTGGCGAGATAAATGACATTGGTGGCATATGCTTATCATTATTCTTGGGAATCGCGATGATAACCTTGAAACTGTGGCAGTTGGCTGAATTGGCGTTGCCGTTAGTCGTTTTATTGGTCGGGCAAACGCTGTTAATGTTTATCTTCGCATATTTTATAGTTTTCAACGTGCTTGGCAGAGATTATGACGCGGCGATATTATCGGCGGGTTCATGCGGCTTCGGCATGGGTGCGACGCCTAACGCAATGGCTAATATGCAAGTTTTGACGGGAAAATTTGCTCCGTCAGTCAAAGCTTATATCTTGGTTCCGATTGTCGGCTCCATGTTTGCCGATTTCATCAACAGCTTGACAATTACATTCTTTATAAACTTTATCTGATTGAAGGAAGGCAATTAAATGTTCGATAAAGGCATGACCAATAAGCAATTCAATATGCACCTTGAGACTTTGGCGAAACTGATTGAGGAACACGCCGCAACCGTTCAAGATGCCGCGCAGATAGTTCGCGACGCCAAAATTAATACTGCGGACGAAGAACATATGGAAACGGCATTTAATTTTGTGGCTGAGAATTTGGCATTACCCGAAGTCCACGTTGAAAGCAAACCTGTCGGCGAATCGAAGTAAATCTTTCTTGAAATAAAAAATCCCCCTGCCTAAATCTGCGCGGGGGGATAATTTTTTTATGCTTTGAGCTTGCCGACAAGCTCGTGGATATTTTTCAAACCGCAACTTCGCAAATAAGTTTCCAAGTCGTCAGCGATTTTCATGGTGATTGAAGGCTCTGCGAAATTGGCGGTAC